>CAYMRQ010000050.1:11144-24426 GCA_964392845.1 uncultured Rhizobium sp. | reverse complement strand
CGTCGTCGGGCGTGCCGGTGCGCGCCAGCAGCGTCATCAGATCGGAGCGCGCGGCGTGGGTGATCCAGGTCTTCGCCCCGAAGATGCGGTACTGGTCGCCGTCGCGCACCGCGCGGGTCTGCAGGCTGGCGAGGTCCGAGCCGGTATTGGGCTCGGTGAAGACGGCGGTTGGCAGCACCGCGCCGGACGCGATGCCGGGCAGCCATTGCTGCTGCTGTTGCGCGGTGCCGCCCGAGCGGATCAACTCGCCGGCGATTTCCGAGCGGGTGCCGAGCGAGCCGACCCCGATATAGGCGCGCGACAGCTCTTCCGAGACGACGCACATCGCCATCTTGCCGAGGCCGAGCCCGCCATGCTGCTCCGGCAGGGTCATGCCGAAGACGCCGAGCGCGGCCAGTTCGTCGATGATCTCGATCGGGATCAGCTGGTCGAGGCGATGCCATTCCTGGGCATGGGGCGCCACCGCGCGCTCGGCGAAGCGGGCGATCTGATCGCGGATCATTTCGAGGGTCGAGTCGCCGAGCCCGATCCGGCCATAGGGCGCCGGCGAGCCGTCGACAAGCTGGGCGGCGAGACGGGCACGCGCGTCGCCGAGGCCGCGCACCAGCCGCCCGGAATCCCCAGTGCGCAGCGGCCCGAGCTCGTCATCGCTGAGGCCGAGATCCTGCGGCCGCACGATTTCGCTTTGCGCCATCGCGATCCCGCCGGCGAGCTGCGCCAGATAGTCGCCGAACGCGACCGCCAGTATGAGGGAATCGGTCGTCCCGAACGCGCCGGCCGCATCGAGGCGCAGCGCCCATTGGCGGATCTGGCGCAAGGCTTCGACATAGGTCGCCATCCAGGCGAAGCCATGGACCGCGATCTGCTCGCGATCGAGCGCCGCCGCGTCGATCGCGCCGCCGGGCGCAATTCGTTCGGCGACCCGCGCCCGCGCGGTGCGCAACACCGCCTCGGCGGCGGCGAGCGCGCGCTCAGCCGAAGCGATCAGCGTGCGCTGCTCGGTCGCGGTCGCCTCTGCCATGCTCGCCCCGGGCGCCGCCTCCGACCGAGAAACCTAGGGCCTATCGGAGGTCTGATAGTTGCGCGGGATCGTCGAGCGCGTGTTCGGATCGCGGGCGCGGGCGGTGTCCGACTGCGTCATCGTGACGGCCGAGATGTCGTCGTTGATCGCATTGAGGTTCTGAATGTCGCTTGCCCGCTGCGGCCCGCCGGCGACACAACCGCTCGCACCGCCCAGCGCCAGCGCCAAGGCCAACCCGCAGCGGAGCAATGTCATCGACTTTCTCCGATCAGACCGCGATCGTATAGGCTACCGCGAATGGAATAACAACCGCAGCGGCGGTATGGTGCGGCATGGCCCGGCTGAGCGTGAACCTGAACAAGATCGCCCTCCTGCGCAATTCGCGGCGCACCGGCGTGCCCGACATCCTCGCGTTCGCCCGGATCGCGCATGATGCCGGCGCCGACGGGCTGACCGTGCATCCCCGGCCGGACGAGCGGCACATCCGCGGCGCCGATTTGCCGGCGCTGGCGGAAGTGATGCGGCCGTGGCGCCCGGCCTGCGAACTCAACATCGAAGGCTATCCGGACGCGCGGCTGCTCGAGATCGCGCGCGCGGTGCGGCCCGAGCAGGTGACGCTGGTGCCCGATGGCCCCGGAGTGCTGACCTCGGAGGAAGGCTGGAGGCTGGACAACCGGGACGCGCCAATGGTCAACCCGGCGGTCGCCGCGTTGAAAGGGCTCGGCTGCCGGGTGATCCTCTTCGTCGACCCCGATCCGGCGGTGGTCGAGCGCGTGCCGGCCACCGGCGCGGACGGCATCGAGATCTATACCGGAACCTACGCCGCCGCGTTTCGCGCCGGCAACGCCGCCGCCGAACTGCATTCCTGTGCGGCGACCGCTGCGCGCGCCGCCGCGCTCGGGCTCGTCGTCAATGCCGGGCACGACCTCAACCTCGACAATCTGCCCGCTCTGGTCGCGGCAATGCCGTCGCTCGCCGAAGCCTCGATCGGCCATGAGCTGACCGCGGATGCGCTGGTCATCGGCTTCGCCGCCGCCGTCCGGGCCTACAAGGCGGCGCTGGCACGGGTCTGAGCTATTCAAGCCGAGCTGGGTCGATCGCAAAGACCAGCGGGAAGAACGGCGTGACCAGCGCGGCAAGGAAATTATCGTAGACATGCCGCGCTCCGGCCTCGGAGACGGCCCACATCAGGCCGTCGCGATCGAAGGCGATGCCTTCGATCCCGGCGGCTACGGCATAGCGGCGCTCGACCGCGCCGGTCGCCGGATCGAGCCGGTCGAGTTCGCCCCAGCTTCCTTCGCTGCGGGCGACCCATAACCTGCCGTCGCGGTCGAAGGCCGCGCCCTGGGCATGGCTCGGAATGGCGAGCTGGGCCGAGGCATCGGCAACATTCAGCGTCTCGCCGTCATGCAACCCCGATAAGACCTCGCTGCTGAACCGATAGAGGCGGCCCGGGCCGTCCTCCTTGTAGGTGCCGAGCCAGATCGCGCCCGACGTCGCCACGGCGAGCGACCCGCCCAGGCCGGGGCCGAGCGGGAGGCGACGAAACCGCGGCGTCGGCCCAGCGAAGGCCTCTCTCAGCGGGACCGCGAACAGTGTCTTCGTGTCGGCGACGTAGAGCGCGTCGTCGCCGGCAACGGCGAGCCCGCCGGCATGACCGCAGGGCGCCGGGACATCGACCTGGCCGGTCTCGCGCCCGCTTTGGAGGTCGAGGCGAAACACCCGGCACGGCCCGCGATTGACGCCGTAGGCCTCGCTGCGATAGGCCGAGACCAGCACCCCGCCGTCGACCACCGCGAGGCCTTGCGGGTTGTATCCGGTGTCGAGCCCCGGCACCCAGAAGCGGCGGCGGACGGCGTTGTTGTTCGGCACCGCGGCGATGATGGCCGGACCGTAGCTCGGGCGCATACCAAGGATTGCACCGGCCGGCGTTACGGCGGGCGCGAATGCGGCCGGGAGCAGGGTTGCTGCGAGGATGATGGCACCGAGCCCGGCAATCGCCGCGACCACGCCGCGTCGGGTCATCGCACCGGCGTGCGGGTCGGGCTCAGCCCGCGCGGAAAGCCCAACGCCACGGCCAGCGTGATGGCGGCGATCAACGCCGCGACGAGAAAGGCGCCGTGCGCCGACAGCGCGACCGCCTCGGCGAGCCGGGCGATCTCCCCGGCGCCGAGGCTTTGGCGGGATGCCTCATGGAGCAGCTGGTTGACCGCATCGGCGGCGCCCGGCAGACGCTGGTGCACGCCCCAATTGACGATCGCGCCGAGCAGCGCCGCGCCGACCGCGTGCCCGATCATCCGCATGAACATCTGCGAGCCGGTCGCCACCCCGCGCTCGTGCCATTCGACGGCCCCCTGGATCGACACCAGAAACGTCGTGTTGCAAAAACCCATGCCGATGCCCATCAGGAACGACCCGGCTGCCGGCCACAGCACGCCCGCGTCCGGCTCAAGCATCAGCAAGACGGCGCAGCCGGCGACCAGATTGGCGCCGCCGATCGCGCCGGTCAGCCGGTATGAGGTGCGGACCATCAGCCGGCCGGCGGCGATCGAGGCGAACATCCAGCTGACCGACGCGGTCCCGACAACAAACCCGGCGAGGCTCGGGCTGCCGCCCATCACGCCCTGCACATAGATCGGTAAGAGGACGCTGACGGCCATATAGGTCGCGACGGCGCCAAAACCGCCGAGATTGCCGAGCGCGACGACGCGCCGCCGCCATAGCCCCAGAGGAAACATCGGCTCGGCGGTCCGATGCTCGTGGTAAAGCAGCCAGGCGAGGGCGCCGACACCGAGCGCGACGAGGGCGGCGATCACCCGGCCGTCGAGGTGCATCGCCTCGACGAGCGCCAGCATCAGCGCACCGACGCCGATGACCAGCAGGGCACCGCCGAGGTAATCGATCCGGTGCTCGCGGCGCTCGACCCGCTCGTGCAGAAACACCGCGAACATCGCGATGCTGACGACCCCGATCGGCAGGTTGACCCAGAACACCACCGACCAGTGCACGTACTCGACGAGAAACGCGCTGAGCGCAGGGCCGATCACCGCGGCAAAGCCCCACACCGCCGAACTGGCGCCCTGGATGCGTGCGCGCTCGGCCGGCGTATAGATGTCGCCGATGATCGTCACCGCGATCAGCTGGATCGCACCGGCGCCGACGCCCTGGAGAGCGCGATACGCGATCAGCACCTCCATCGAGCGGGCAAAGCCGCACAGCGTCGTGCCGATCAGAAAGATCACGGTTCCGACGAAGAACACGCGTTTTCGGCCATAGAGATCGGCGAGTTTTCCGTAGAGCGGTATCGTCACCGCCTGCGTCAGAAACTGGATGGCAAAGACCCAGCTGAACAGGTGGAAGCCGCCGAGATCGCCGATGATCGTCGGCAGCGCGGTGGCGACGATCGAGCTTTCGACGGCCGGCATGAAGATCGCCATCAGCGCGGCCGCCAGCACCCACCCGCGCCGCGGCACGATGCTGGCCGGCCGCGCCTCCTCAACGATCGCCTGATCCAACAAACCCGCTCCGCCTGCCCAAATCCCGGGCAAACTTAGGGCGATCGGCGGCGCGGAACAATCGGGAGCGCGGTGAGGCCCCTATTGTCGCCCCAGTGATGCAGTCGGTGAATAAATCTCGTCATGCCAGCGGGAAACAGACTGCAAGACGATCCCGCGTCCTTCGAGACGGCGCTTCGCGCCTCCTCAGGATGACGGTAAGTCTATGATGGCACGAAAAAAAGAACGTCATCCTGAGGAGCCCGCGCAGCGGGCGTCTCGAAGGACGCACAGCGCTGGTCCCGGCTGCCGCCAATAGGTTCACAATCTCGAAGGCCGGGATCGTAGGGGTGGCGCTACCCCTCCGGATACCAGCGCGATTTGCGTTTCTCGCGGAAGCTGGCGAGCCCCTCGGCGGCCTCGGGGCTGCGCCGGCGCTGCGCGGCTTCATCGACGATGCGGTCGTGGAATTCTGGGGTGAACGGCGTCTCGACCGAGTCGGCGATCAGCCGCTTGGTGATCGCCACCGCCTCGGGCCCGGCGAGCAGCAGATCATCGACAAAGCGGGCGCCGACGGTTTCGAGCTCGGCCGCCGGGCAGATCTCGTGGACCAGACCGACGCGCCGCGCCATCGCGGCGTCGAAGCGCTCGCCGGTCAGCGCCAGGCGCCCCGCCGTCCGCGCGCCGATGCGCTCAATAAGGAGCGGGATGATCGGCGCCGGGGTGATGCCCCAGCGCACCTCGGAGAGCGCAAAGACCGCATCCTCGGCGGCGACCGCGATATCGCAGGAAGCCGCGATGCCGACCCCACCACCAAAGCAGCCGCCCTGGATGAGTGCGATGGTCGGTCGCGGAAACAGTTGGAGACCGCGGATCGCGGCGACGGTGCGGCGCGAGAATTCGCGGTTCTCCTCGGGCGACACATTGCGCAGATGGTTGAGAAACGACAAATCGGCGCCGGCCTGGAAATGCCGCCCGGCGCCGCGCAGCACGACAACGCGCAATCCCGGCTCGCCGGCGAGCCGGGCGAAGGTGGCGATCAGCGCGTCGATCAGCGCGCCATCATAGGCGTTGTTGACCCGAGGCCGGTTGAGGGTGACCGCGGCGACGCCACGACCATCTATCGTGCACAGGACCGTGTCGTTTGGCGCCATTCAGCGGAGCGCCCTTTAGGGCTGCCTGGCTTCGGCGGCCTGCCACAGCCGGATTTCCGCGATCAGCGCCTCGACCGCGCCGCAGGCAAAGCCGAGCGAGGTTTCATCGACCAGGCGGCCGCCCTGGATCTTGCTCTCGGTCGCGGTGATGATGACCTCGCGCGCCAGCGTCACCCGCGAGAGGCACGAATCGAGCGCGACCTTCATATGTTCGAGACAGCGCGCACCGCCCAGCGGTCCCCGCGAGGTCGCCATGATCGCAACGTGCTTGTAGGCCAGCACCGACTGGAAACCCGGCCGCGAGGCCCAGTCGATCGCGTTTTTCAAGACGCCCGGGATGCTGTGGTTGAACTCCGGCGCGCACAGGACGAGCCCGTCGGCGCCGGCGATATCGGCGAGCAGCTTTTTCACGATGGGCGGCCGCTTGTCGCCTTCGAAATCCTGGTTATAGGGCGGGATCGGTGCGAGGTCGTAGAGACGAAGATCGGCGCGGCCGGCGAATTTCTCGCGCAATGTCTCAATGACCGCGTTCGAGTAGGAACCGGTGCGCAGGCTGCCGGACATGCCAATAAGGCGGATCGGCTTGGTGTCGTCTGACATGCTGCTGGTTCCCGGTGCGGTCTTCGAGGCGAGGATGGCGGCCCGTCATAGCGAACCCGGCTTGCCCCTGGCAACAATCTCCCGCCCCGTACAGGATAATATGCGAACATGTCCGCGATGAAGCTGACCCCGTCCCGGCGCGGGCTGGTCCCGCCCTTTATCGCGATGGACGTGCTGCGCGCCGCCAACGCGCGCGAGGCCGCCGGCCACTCGGTCATTCATCTCGAAGTCGGCCAGCCCGGCACGCCGGCGCCGGCGGCGGTGCTCGACGCGGCGCGCGCGGCGCTCGCGCAAGACCGCCTGGGCTATACCGACGCGCTCGGCATCCCGGCCCTGCGCGAGGCGATCGCCCGCCATTACCAGGACCAGTACAGCCTCGCCGTCGACCCCGGCGACATCGTCGTCACCACCGGCTCGTCGGCCGCCTTCCAGCTGGCTTTTCTCGCCGCCTTCGAGCCCGGCGACCGGGTCGCCCTCGCGGCGCCCGGCTATCCCGCCTATCGCAATATCCTCACCGCGCTCGGCCTCGAACCGGTACTGATCGAGGCCGGCCCGAACGCGCATTATCAGCCCAATCCGGAATTGCTCGCCGAGGCGGGGGAGCTGGCCGGGCTGATCGTCGCCAGCCCCGCCAACCCGACCGGCACGATGATCCCCCAGGGCGATCTCGCGCGGCTTGCCGGCTGGTGCCGCGAGCGCGGCATCCGGCTGGTCTCCGACGAGATCTACCACGGTATCACCTATGAGCGCGCGCCGCAGACCGCGCGTGCCTTTGGCCGCGAGGTGATCGTCGTCAACTCGTTCTCGAAATACTACAGCATGACCGGATGGCGGCTCGGCTGGATGGTGGTGCCCGCGGACCTCGCCCGCTCCGTCGAGTGTCTGGCGCAGAATTTCTATGTCTCGCCGCCGGCGCTGTCGCAGCGCGCCGCGCTCGCGGCATTCGACTGCCGGGTCGAGCTCGACGGACATGTCGCGCGCTACCGCGCCAATCGCGACCTGCTGATGGCGATGCTTGCCAAAGCCGGGCTCAACCGCTTCGCCCCGGCCGAGGGGGCGTTCTATCTCTATGTCGATGTGTCGGCGCTGACCGGCGACAGCCAGGAATTCTGCCGGCGCATGCTCACCGAGACCGGGGTCGCGACAACCCCCGGCCGAGATTTCGACCCGATCCACGGCGACAGCTGGGTCCGCCTGTCCTTCGCCGGCTCGGCCGCAGAGATCGCCGAAGCCGCGCGCCGGCTCGCCGCATGGCTGCCGCGAGCTGGGTGAGGCACGGGGCCGGAGCGCGGTCAGAACATCGCGGCGAGATGGTTCACGGCACCGCTTATTCCGAATAGCGTCCCCGCCATGATCGAGATCGTCCAGAAAATCGCTTTCATCTCACCCTCCCGGCCGCTGATCGTTTGCGGTCTTGGTTACCGAGAGGTTACTGCCGGAAGGCATGCGCCACCTGTGAAGCAACTCACATCAGCGCGAAAAATTTGGCACCGGCGCGCCGATCTCCCCGTTATGGTCCGATTTCCGCCCGACACCCCGACCCGGCGGGGAAGCGGCAGATGATCTCGGCGACAACCGAATGGAGCGGCAGATGAAACTCGGCGTGGCGTTGCCGATTGTCGATATCGGCGGGCAACCGGACGCGATCCGCGATTTCGCCCAGGCGGCGGAGGCGATCGGCTATCAGGGGATCGCCGCCCCGGACCATGTGCTCGGGGTCAATGTCGCGAGCCGGCCGGAATGGACGCAGGGCCGCGCCCGCTCGACCGACCTCTACCACGACCCGTTCGTGCTGTTCGGCTTTCTCGCCGGCTGCACCAAGATCGAGGATTTTTCGACCCAGGTGCTGATCCTGCCGCAGCGCCAGACCGTGCTGGTCGCCAAGCAGGCCGCCTCGCTCGAAATCTTGTGCGGCGGCAGGTTCCGGCTCGGCATCGGGGTCGGCTGGAACGAGGTCGAGTTCACGGGGCTCAGCGAGAACTTCCACAATCGCGGTCGGCGCTCGGAAGAACAGGCCGAGGTGATGCAGGCGCTGTGGGCCGAGCCGCACGTTACCTTCAAGGGCAAATGGCACACGATCGAAGATGCCGGCATCAACCCGCGCCCCGCGAGCGGCAAGGTGAAGCTGTGGTATGGCGGCCACGCGGACGTGACTCTGCGACGGGTGGTTAGATGGGGCGACGGCTGGATGCCGCTCGCCTATCCGCCGGGCGAGGAGGCGCGCGCCGCGATCGACAAATTGCGCGCCTATGCCGAGGCGGCCGGCCGCGATCCGGCGACGATCGGCATCGACACGCGGGTCTCCGCCGCCGGCGACGAAGCGCAGTGGCGCGCCGATGTGCTGACCTGGAAATCCTGCGGCGTCACCCACCTGACCCTCGCAAATTACTATCAGAGCGGCCATCTGCGCCGCATCGCCGGCCGCTCGCTCGCCGATCACATCGCCGCGATGACCCGCTATTGGAACGCCGTCGCCGACCTGCTGTAGCCGGATGTCGTGATAACCAGCCCCGAGCGGCCGGTGAGGTCTCGGGTCATGGTGATCGGCGGCACCGGCGGGTTCGGCCGGCGCCTGGTCGAGGGGCTGGTCGCGACCAGCGATCTCGACGTGATCATCGCCGCCCGCCACCTCGACCGCGCGCGCGCGCTGGCGGCGGCACTCCACCCCGATCGGGCGAGCGCCATCGCCCTCGATCGCGCAGCGGTGACGCCCGATTTGCTCCGCGAATCGGGAGCGTCTGTCGTGGTCGATGCCGCCGGGCCGTTCCAGGGCGCCGACTATCGGGTCGTGCGTGCCGCGATTGCCGCCGGGGTGCACTATCTCGATCTTGCCGACGGCCGCGACTTTGTCGCCGGCTTCGCCGCGCTGGACGCCGAGGCGCGTGCCGCCGGGGTCGTGGCGCTGACCGGGGCGAGCTCGACACCGGCATTGTCGGGTGCGGTGCTCGATCGCCTCACCGCCGGATGGCGCCAGATCGATCGCATCGAAATCGCGATTTCTCCCGGCAACCGCGGCGCGCCGCGCAGCCTCGCGGTGATCCGCTCGATCCTGTCCTATGCCGGCAAGCCGGTCCGCGTGTTCGACGGCGGCATCTGGGTGACGCGGCCCGGCTGGGGGATGCTGACCCGCCGCGACCTGCGCGGCATCGGTCGCCGCTGGCTGTCGCTGTGCGAGACGCCGGACCTCGATCTTGTGCCGTCGCGCTTCGCGCCGCGCTCGTCCGCGCTGTTTCGCGCCGGCTTGGAATTGACCGTCCTCCATCTCGGCTTGCTGATCGCCAGCCTGCCGGTGCGGGCCGGGTTGCTCAAGTCACTGCAGCCGTTTGCCCGGCTGTTTCGCTGGGTCGCCGAGCGGTTTGCCGGGTTCGGCAGCGACCGAGGCGGGATGCTGGTGGAGGCGGTGGGCGTCGATGCCGAGGGGGTGCGGACCCACGCCGCCTGGTCGCTCGTCGCCACCGCCGGCGACGGCCCCGTCGTTCCGACCCTGCCGGCGCTCGCCGTGTTGCGGCAGATCGCCGCCGGCAAGGTGCCGGCGCCCGGCGCTCGTGCCTGTGTCCGGATTGTCGACCTCGCGGCAATCGAGCATGAATTCGCCCGCCATCGGATAGAGAGTGCGTTGGCAAGGTCCGCGATCATGTCGCCCTTCCAGTCGCTCCTCGGCGCCGGCTTCGCGCAGCTTCCCGAGCCGGTGCGCCGGCTGCACGGCCTGTCTGAGGATGCCTCCACCGCCGGGCGCGCCACAATCACGGCGGCGCGCAATCCGTTTGCCTGGCTGCTCTGCCGGCTCGCCGGATTGCCGCTTCCGGGCAGCGACGTACCGGTAACTGTCAGCTTTCACCTCGACGGCCGCGACGGCGAATTCTGGCGCCGGTGCTTTGCCGGCCGGCGCTATGCCAGCGCGATGCGCGCCGGAAGCGGCGCCGATGCGGGGTTGCTGGTCGAGCGGTTCTGGCCATTCATCTATTATCACCGGCTGACCGCGAGCCCGGAGGGGGTCGCCTGGCAGCTCGTCAAATGGCGGCTGCTCGGGATTCCTCTACCGCGCTGGACCCGGCCGACCGTCAACTGCTTCGAGAGCAGCGACGGCGAGCGTTTTGTGTTCGATATCGATGTGGTTTTTCCGCTGATCGGGAAGGTGATCCATTATCGCGGCTGGCTGATTCCGCAAGCCTTGGCATCTGGACCAAAAGATGGGAATGCGGGCGGCTAAGCCATCGGCGGCGAGGGGAGCCATGCGACGTTGGTTGGGCGCGGCGATGACCGCCTTCTGCGTTACCGCGGCGGCCCCGGCAGACGCCGCCGATCAGCTGGTATTGCAATTGAAATGGCTGCCGGATGCGCAGTTCGCCGGCTATTTCGTTGCCGAGGCCAAGGGCTTCTATCGCAAGGCCGGGCTCGAGGTGACGATCAAGCCGGGCGAGCCGGACATCAACCCGTCGCAAGTCCTCGCCTCGGGCGGCGCCGATGTCGCGGTCGACTGGCTGGCGTCGGCCCTCGCGGCGCGCGATCGGGGTGTGCCGGTCGTCAATATCGCGCAGATCTTCCAGCACGCCGGGCTGCAATTGACCTGCCGCCGCGACAGCGGGGTGCGGCGCCCCGCGAATTTGAAGGGCAAGACGCTCGGCGTGTGGTTTGCCGGCAACGAGTATCCGTTCCTCGCCTGGATAGCAAAACTCGGGCTGAGCACCGGCGGCGATAAGCCCGATGTGATGGTGTTGCGGCAAGGCTCCGGCGTCGAGTTGTTGCTGGAGCGGCGCGCCGCCTGCATTTCGACGATGAGCTACAACGAATACTGGCAGGTGATCGATGCCGGCATGAAGCCGTCGCAGCTGGTCGTCTTCCGCTACGACGACGAAGGGGTGGCGACGCTCGAGGATGGTCTCTACGCCCTGCCGGCGACACTCGCCAACCCGGCGACGCTCGACCGGCTGGCGCGCTTTGTGCGCGCCTCGGTCGCTGGCTGGCGTTTCGCCGCCACACCGGCGCACCAACCCGAGGCGATCCGCATCCTGTTGCGCCGCGGCGCGGTGATTGCACCGGATCGGCGGCAGGCCGAACGGATGCTGCGCGAGGTCGCCAAACTGGTCGCCAACGACCGCCACGGCCTGGGCTATCTGGAGCCGTCCGCCTACGAACGCACCGTCGACGTGCTGCTGTCGGCGGCGGCAAACCCGGTGATCGGTAAGCGGCCCGAGGCGGCGTGGACGCACGCGGTCTGGGACCGCGCCTTCGCGCGTTGACGGGCTATTGGAACGCGGTCGCCAATCTGCAGTAGTGGGTAGCGCGTAGGGCGGAAAAGCGGAGCGCATTCCGCCGTAACATACCGCAGTCGGATGTGCAGAACCGGCAGAAGGTGCTTCGCTTTTCCGCCCTACAACGCGGCCGCCGACCGAGAGGCTGACGCGGCGCCGCCTGCGCGCGCGTGGGCGAACTCGCCGACGGCCACAGCGCGGCTTAGGATGCCGGCGGAGTGGGAATTTCGGAGAGTCAGCATGGCGCCGCGCGTCGATCCGGTCCAAACCGACAGGGCTTTCCCGGCCCGGGCCGACGTCGTCATCATCGGCGGCGGCATCATCGGCACGAGCACGGCGCTATTCCTCGCTCAACAGGGCGTCTCGACCGTGCTGTGCGAGAAGGGGCACATCGCCGGCGAGCAGTCGAGCCGCAATTGGGGCTGGTGCCGCAAGATGGTGCGCGACCCGCGTGAGATCCCGCTGGTCATCGAAAGCCTGCGGCTGTGGCAGGGGATGAACCGGATGGTCGAGGCCGAGACCGGGTTCCGCACCTGCGGCATCATGTATCTCGGCGAGAGCGCCGAGGATCTGGCGCGGCTCGAAGGCTGGCTCGACTACGCGCGCGAGTACCAACTCGACACGCGAATCGTCGACGGCGCGGAGGCGGCTCGGCTGTTGCCGGGCTCGGCCAAGCCCTGGGCCGGCGCGCTTTATACGGCGAGCGATGGCAAGGCCGAGCCGCAGATGGCGGCGCCGGCGATCGCCGCAGCGGCGCGGCGCCACGGCGCGGCGATCCTCACCGGGTGCGCCGCGCGCGGCATCGAGACCGCTTCCGGCCGGGTGTCGGCGGTGGTGACCGAAAAGGGCCGCATCGCCTGCGGCTCGGCCGTGCTCGCGGGCGGGGCGTGGTCGCGGCTCTTTTGCGGCAATCTCGGCGTCGATCTGCCGCAGCTCAAGGTGCTGGGCTCGGTGATGCGAACCGAGAAGCTCGACGGCGGACCCGAGATCTCGGCCTCGGGCGGCCTCTTCGGCTACAGGAAGCGGATGGACGGCGGCTATACCGTGGCGACCCTCGGGGTGCGCACGATCGACATCGTGCCCGACAGCTTTCGCCTGTTGCCGCAATACCTGCCGAGCGCGCGGCTGCATTGGCAGAAGCTGCGGTTTCGGGTCGGTCGGCGCTTTGCCGAGGAGTGGATGCGACCGCGGCGCTGGGCGCTGGACCAGCCCTCGCCGTTCGAGGCGGTGCGGGTGCTCGATCCGGCCGCTGACCCCTATGTCCTGGAGCGCGCCCGCGCCAGCATCGGCGCCGCGTTTCCAGCGTTTCGCACGGTCGCGGTGGCAGAAAGCTGGGGCGGCATGATCGATGTGATGCCCGACGCGATCCCGGTCATCTCCGCGGTCGACAGCCTGCCCGGGTTCTTTATCGCCACCGGGTTTTCCGGCCATGGCTTCGGCATCGGCCCGGGCGCCGGCAGGCTCGTGGCCGACATGGTGACCGGAGCGCCGACGATCGTCGACCCGGCGCCGTTCCGCCTCTCGCGCTTTACCGACGGCTCGAACCCGCAACCGCACCCGCTGGCGAGCTGACCCGGCCGGCACAACTACAGAAACCCCGTGGCCGGGCTTGTCCCGTGGGCCTTCAGCCCACGGACTTGATCCGTGGGCATCCACGCCTTTGATTTGCAAACGCTTTGAACACGTGGATGCCCGGCACAAGGCCGGGCATGACGAGGACGGGTGGCGCGAAGATGCGAGACAGCCGCTCCAGGATGAGGC
>CAYMRQ010000050.1:0-11134 GCA_964392845.1 uncultured Rhizobium sp. | reverse complement strand
AGCGAGTTTCTGGCGCAGTTGCGTGAGCAGCGCCTCGACGCGTCCGCCGTTGCGCTGGATCACCGAGGCGAACTCGTCGCGCTGCGTCACCTTCATGCTGACGCCGGCGACATAGACGTCGGTGATCTTAAATTGCCCGGGGCGGTTGAGCAGATACCAGTCGACCGCGATCCGGTTGCCATTGGGGCGAAGGATCTCGCTGGTGACGATTGTCTCGTCGCCATTCGGGCGGTTCCCGGTGACGCGGAACGGCTCGCCGCCGTATTCGCCGAGCCGGGCGCTATAGGCACGCACGAGGTATTCCTGAAACAGCCCGAGAAAATCCTGCTGTTCCTGCGGCGTGGCTATGCGCCAATAGCGGCCGAGAACGAACTGGCCGATGCCGGGAATATCAAAATCGTCATGGAACAACACGCGGAAGCGAGCCTGACGCTGCGCTGGAGAGACGCTCGGGCCCAATACCTGGATGGCCTGCTCGCCGAGCGTGCCGATGAAGGCGCGTGCGTCCTGCGCGGATGCCTGACGCGGCGCGGCACACAACACAACGGTCAGGACCAGGACGCTGAGCGCAGCGGAGCGTCGCATCATTTCGCGGAAGTCTCCCGTGACTGGGGTGCCGGGGCGAATGAATAAGTGATCGAGGGATCCGGCCCGGCATCGCTCCCCTGTACCGGGGTGGGGTTCGGCAGGTTTGGTTGCTCGTGGCGGATCTGCGCCTGACGCCGCTGGCGGTACAGTGAGCGAATCGTCGCATAATTATCGAGTGCGGTACGCTCGATATCGGCCAGGCTTTCGATGTTGCGCGAGCGCGTGTCGATGCCGGACGTGGCGGTCCGCGCCACCACCGCCCACATCAGATGGTGCCCGCTGGCGAAGTAATTGGCGGGGTCGGCAAACCCATCGCCAACCTGGCCGATCAGATCGCGCGGGCTGGAGGGCCCCAGCACCGGAACGATGATGTAGGGACCGGCGGCAAAGCCCCAAACCGCGAGGGTAATTCCCAGATCGTTGGAGTGATAGGGGATCCCGATCTGCGTCGCGACATCGAACATGCCGCCGACCCCGATCGTCGTATTGAGGGCGAGCCGCGCGATTGTGTTGCCGGCAAGCTCGACCTGGCCCTGCAACAGATCATTCATGAAAATTACCGGCCCGTTCAGGTTCTGCAGGAAATCGTGCACCGATTGGCGCATCGGCGGCGGCAGCACGGTGCGGTAGGTTTTCGCCACAGGGACCAGCACGGCGTCGTCAATCGCATGGTTGAAGCCGAAAATTCCGCGATTGGCATCCTCGAACGGATCGTTGAACTCGTCCTCGGCGCTGGCGGCCTGTGCCATGGCGAAAGGGCCTGGCGCCACGCAGCCGGAAACGGCGAGTCCGGCGGCGACAAGGCTGGCAAGGATCAACGGCAAGCGGCGAACACGCATCAATGAGTCTCGAGTCTGATGGCCGGGCAGGCGATGGCGCGGCGCGATAATGACCAAGAACGCACAATCACGGCAAGCGATCCGTGGCGTGATCTGCATTGGGGTGGCCGCATGGAACCTCCCGCTCGATCGGGAAGGGGGACGGGCGAGGCGCATTTCAACTTCCGAATCAGGGGATATTATACTTGACGTTCCCACCCCCAAATGGTAGGATTTGCCTTGGTTCTGAGGGATTGGGCTATGTCGTCGGTTTTGAGCGCTCCCCACTTTCACGATGAAGCCGCTGCCTATGCCCATGTTGAGGCGCGGGTTTGGCCGGTTGGGCGCGTATGCCCGCATTGTGGCGGCGTGGACCGCTCCGCCCCGCTCAAGGGTAAGAGCAACCGGATCGGCCTCTACAAGTGCTATGCCTGCCGCAAGCCATTCTCGGTCAAGGTCGGCACTGTCATGCAGTCGAGCCATATCCCGCTCCACGTCTGGCTCCAGGCGATGCACCTGATGGCATCGAGCAAGAAGGGGATCAGCTCCAACCAGTTGCATCGCACTCTCGGCGTCACCCTTAAGAGCGCGTGGTTCCTGTCGCACCGCATCCGCGAGGCGATGAGCGAGGGATACGTCCGCAGCGGACCGCTCGGTGGCGAAGACAAGATCGTTGAAGCCGACGAAACTTTCATCGGCCCCAATCCGTCGCGGGATAGTCGCCTGCAACGGGCGAGGAAGGCGCAGCCCCATTCCCGAGAGCACTTGGTTCCGATCTATTCGCTCGTCGAGCGCGGCGGCGAAGTGCGCAGTTACCAGATTAAGCGTGCAAACACGCTGACCCTGATGGGTATATTGCAAGATCAGGTAAACAGCCACTCGCGGATAATGACCGATCAGAACCGGACTTATTACGGCGTGCACCGGGTCTTTCTTGGCGGACACCGCACGGTTGATCACCATCGCGGCGAATATGTCCGCGGCGATGTTCACACAAACACTGTCGAAAATTTCTTTTCGATCTTCAAGCGCGGGCTGTACGGCATTTACCAGCACATCAGCGAGAAGCACCTGGGCCGCTATCTCGCCGAATATGACTTCCGTTATAACCAGCGGATCGGCCTTGGCGTCAGCGATCAGGACCGCACCGACAAGGCGATCCGAGGCATATCGGGCAAGCGCCTGACTTATGCGACGCCTGCTTTCTGCTCCTGAAATGCCAAACCCATATTGGAACGGCGCAGAGTGGCGCGAGATCGTCAGCCGCCTACGGCAACGTAGGCGCTGATTTCCTGTGCTATGATACCCATCTACCGGGCAGCGGACGGGAGATCGCCATGCCGGCCAGAAAGAACACGATGAGCGAGGCGGAACGGTCCCGACGCTTTGTCGATAAGGCACGCGAGTTGGGGTGCGACGAATCGTCCGACGCGTTCGATCAGGTTTTTGAACGGATTTTTCCAGCAAAGCGTGCTCCCGCTAAGCAACCGGAAGACCATTCTCGTCGCAGCGAGAAGCCAGCTTCATCATAAAGCCCTTTACAGCAACAAAGATGTGCTCCGCTTCGTCGTCGGTGTATTTGTTCTCGACGTGCATGGTTGGATTTCGCCACGCGACCCGAACCGCATCGAGCGAGGCATAGGCGCTGTCGAAGAAGTCCTTATCACCGGCTATCGCCCATGTTTTGGTTGGTGTCGATCCAGCGTGCGCATCAAGATCATCCTTGATTGACTTGAGGATGTGGCCCCAATTACGATCCGCCACCTTGGTTGGATCGGCTATGCTTAAGCACCGCCTTACCGCGCCGATTCCAACCTCCATGGCTCTCATGAGATGGAATACCGTTGCCGTGCCACGATTGAGCGCAAAACATTTCCCGGCTTCATCAATCTCATAAGCGGCTGCCGGAAATTTTGTTGCTACAGGTAGCCCAAAATTCTGTGCTCCTTCGCTGAAATATTTTTCTTTATCTTGCCCAAGGACAAACATCTGAACTAATTGTAATTCATCTTTTATCCGGCTGTTTATCTCATCAATTATCCTTTGAAGCATAGCAAAGGTGCAATTCATTTCCACCTGCTCAACCAGCTTTCGTGCAGAAATGCCGGTCACTCGCGCTCCTAGGACCTCCAAACTGTTGCACAAGGATTTTGCGTCCTCCACGATCCCCCGGTGAAGCTCAACGCGCCGCGGGTTATCGTACGCAAGAATCCTCGTTCTGAGGTGTTCCGGACCGTTTTTGTCTATTTGCTCGCGAATATCGCGGAGCCATGACAGCACCCGGTAAAATTCCGCTGCATCAACTCGAAGCATATCCCACAGGCTCCACAGCCGGCGGGGTTGCCAAGGCGGAGAATGATCGTGATCCTGGCCGGCTAGGGGCATCATACCTCAACCCCTAGCGCATGGGAACGGGAAGTATAACATCCCCCCGAATCATCCGCCATTGACGATATAAAGATATGTTTATATGTTTAGCTATGGCCAGCGATCCCGAAACCGGCGCATCAATGGACGAACTGCTCGCTGCTTTGCGCGCGGTCGCCGAAACGACACGGCTGCGCCTGCTGGTGCTGTGCGCCGGCGGCGAGCTGACGGTCAGCGAACTGGCGCAAATCCTCGGGCAAAGCCAACCCCGTGTTTCGCGCCATTTGAAGCTGCTCTGCGAAGCGGGCCTCCTCGACCGGTTTCGCGAAGGCAGCTGGGTGTTCTATCGCTTGAGTTCGGGCAGCGCGGCGAGCGCGCTGAGCCGCCATCTGGTTGCCGCCTGCGGCAAGGCCGACGAGACGATCGCGCTCGATCTGCAGCGGCTTGCCGCGATCAAGCGCCAGCGCGCCGAGCTCGCCGCCGCGTATTTCGGCGAAAATGCCGCGCACTGGCACCGCATCCGCTCGCTCTACATCGACGAAGCTGAGGTCGAGGCGGCGCTGACCGAGATCATCGCGGCCGCCGGGCCGCAGGATCTGCTCGATATCGGCACCGGCACCGGCCGCATGATCGAGATTCTCGGGCCCCGAGTCATCCATGCGCTGGGGATCGACCAGTCGCGCGAGATGCTCGCCGTGGCCCGGGTCAATCTGGAACGGGCCGGGCTTGCCAACAGCATCGTTCGGCTCGGCGACATGTATCAGCTGCCGCTCGCCGATGCCTCGTTTGACGCGGTCGTCATCCATCAGGTCTTGCATTATGCCGACCGGCCGGCCGCGGCGATCGCCGAGGCCGCGCGGGTGTTGCGGCCGAACGGCATCCTCATCGTCATCGACTTCGCCCCGCATGCACTCGAATTCCTGCGCGAAGAGCATGCCCATCGCCGCCTCGGCTTTGCCGATGCCGATGTCGACGATTGGTGCCGGGCCGCCGGCCTCGCCCCGGACCCGGCGCGCCGCCTGCCCGGCGATCCGCTGACCGTGGTGATCTGGACAGCGCAGCGTGATGCCGCTGCCGATCGATCCTTAGCAACGACGCGGCCTGCCGCGGCGCGGGTCGAGCGAGTACTCTTGGGATGAACCACCTGCCCCCCGATGCTCCCGCGCCGGCGGCGCGCGGCCTCCTGGGCGCCGATCCGGTCAGCGATTTCGACGCCGGGCCACCGCGCGTCTCGTTCGAGTTTTTCCCGCCGAAGACCCCGGAGATGGAAGAGCGGCTGTGGGCCGCGATCAAGCGGCTGGAGCCGCTGGCGCCGCGCTTTGTTTCGGTGACCTATGGAGCCGGCGGCTCGACCCGCGAGCGCACCCACGCGACGGTACGCCGGATCCGCCAGGAGACGCCGCTCGAACCGGCCGCCCACCTGACCTGTGTCGGCGCGACGCGCGAGGAGATCGACGCCGTCGCACGCGACTACCGGGATGCCGGCATTCGCCACATCGTCGCCTTGCGCGGCGACCCGCCCAGTGGACCAATTGGGGGGTTGGCGCCCGGTGCCGACGGCTATGCGCCGCATCCGGGCGGCTACGCCTATGCCGCCGACCTCGTCGCCGGGCTGAGACGCATCGCCGATTTCGAGATCAGCGTTGCCGCCTATCCCGAAACCCATCCCGCGGCGCGCAGCCCCGGGCACGATCTCGATAATCTCAAGCAAAAGCTCGATGCCGGCGCGAGCCGCGCGATCACCCAATTCTTTTTCGATGTCGATGTGTTCCTGCATTTTCGCGACCGTGTCGCCGCCGCCGGGATTGCCGTGCCGATCGTGCCGGGCATCCTGCCGGTGACCAATTTTACCCAGCTGAAGCGCATGGCGGCAGGCTGCGGCGCCTCGATCCCGGCCTGGATGGCGGGCCATTTCGAGGGGCTCGACGACGATCCGGACACCCGCCGTCTCGTCGCCGCCTCGATCGCCGCCGAGCAATGCCGGCGCCTCCACGCCAACGGCGTCCACGAATTCCATTTCTACACGCTGAACCGCGCCGATCTGATCGTCGCGATCTGCCACCTCCTCGGCGTGCGCGCACCGAAGCCCGCCGGTGCGACGGTGTGACGGCCCTTTCATGTCCCGCCCCTTTCCGTTCCCCCCATTCGTCATCCCCGGGCTTGTCCCGGGGATCCACGTGGATGGCCGGGTCAAGCCCGGCCATGACGGACAAGGAAAGAGGCGCGCCGTGGCGATAACCCTCTCGGGCTTAGTTTCCCGCCGATGACCCACCTCCTCGATTACCTCGCCGACCGCGTCCTCCTGTGTGACGGCGCGATGGGGACCCAGGCGCAGGCCCGCGACTTTCACATCGAGAACGATTTCCACGGCCACGAGAACTGCACCGAGATCCTGTGCGAGAGCCGTCCCGATTTCGTCCGCGAGGTGCACCGCGGCTACCTCGAAGCCGGGTCCGACGCGATCCAGACCAACAGCTTCGGCGGTTCGCCGATCACCCTCGGAGAGTTCGGCATCCCCGACAAGGCGTTCGCCCTCAACCGCCGGGCCGGCGAGCTGGCACGCGAGGCGGTCGCCGAGTTCGCGCATGACGGGCGCACCCGCTTTGTCTTCGGCTCGGTAGGGCCGGGGACGCGGCTGCCCTCGCTCGGGCATATCGCCTATCAGGACCTCGAAGACGCCCTCGCCATCCAGTGCGCCGGGCTGGTTGCCGGAGGGGTCGACGCGATCCTCATCGAGACCTGCCAGGACCCGTTGCAGATCAAGGCCGCGGTCAACGGCGCGAAGCGGGCGCGCGAGGCGGCGGCGAAGGACACCCCGATCATCGTCCAGGTGACGGTCGAGACGACCGGGACGCTGCTGGTCGGCGCCGACATCGCCGCCGCCGCGACGATCGTCCACGCGCTCGACGTGCCGATCATCGGGCTCAACTGCGCGACCGGCCCGCGCGAGATGGCCGAGCACGTCAAATGGCTCGGTGACAACTGGCCGAGGCATATCTCGGTGCAGCCCAACGCCGGGCTGCCCGAGCTGATTGGCGGGCGCACGCATTACCCGCTCGGCCCGAAGGAGCTGGCGCAATGGCTCGAGCGCTTCGTCATTGAGGACGGGGTCGGCATGATCGGCGGGTGCTGCGGCACCGAGGCGCCGCACATCGCTGCGCTTGACGCGATGCTGCGGCGGATCGGCCGAGACCGGCCGCGGCCGGTGCCGAAGGCGCGCAATCCGGTCTGGGTGCCCTCGGTGGCCTCGCTCTACGGCCAGGTGCCGTTGCGCCAGGAGAACGCGTACCTGTCGATCGGCGAGCGCTGCAACGCCAACGGCTCGCGCGCCTTCCGCCGCCTGCAGGAAGCCGGCGACTGGGACGGCTGCGTCGAGATCGGGCGCGAGCAGGTCAAGGAAGGCTCGCACACGCTCGATCTGTGCACCGCCTTTGTCGGGCGCGACGAGATCGCCGAGATGAGCGAGATCGTCGCCCGCATGCGCGGCGCGATCAACGCGCCGTTGGTCATCGACTCGACCGAATACCCGGTGCTCGAAGCCGCGATGAAGCTCTATGGCGGCAAGCCGATCATCAACTCGATCAACTTCGAGGATGGCGAGGAGGCCGCCCACAAGCGCCTGAGGCTGGCGCGGCGTTTCGGCGCCGCCGTCATCGCGCTGACGATCGACGAATCTGGCATGGCCAAGGAGGCCGACCACAAGCTGCGCCTCGCCGAGCGGCTCTACGATTTCGCCTGCAACAAGCACGGGCTGCCGCCGGGCGATCTGCTGTTCGATCCGTTGACCTTCACGATCTGCACCGGCAACGCCGACGACCGCAAGCTCGGCCTCAACACATTGGACGCGATCGCCCGCATCGCCGAGAAGATGCCGGAGTGCCAGATCATCCTTGGCCTCTCCAACATCTCGTTCGGCCTCAACCCGCCGGCCCGGCAGGTGCTGAACTCGGTGTTTCTCGACCACGCGCTGCGCCGCGGCCTGACTGGCGCGATCGTGCATTTCTCGAAGATCCTGCCGTTGCACCGGATCCCGGAAGAGGAGGCGCGGGTCGCCGAGGATTTGATCTTCGACCGCCGCCATGACGGCTACGATCCGCTGCAAGCGTTCATGGCCCTCTTTCAGGACCGCACGATCGAGAAGGCGGAGAAGAAGGGCCGTCCGGAAAAACTCGAAGACCGCCTCGCGCAGCGCATCGTCGATGGCGACCGGCTCGATCTCGAAGCCGATCTCGCGCTCGCGATGCAAAGCTACAAGCCGCTCGACATCATCAACGACATCCTGCTCTCGGGCATGAAGACGGTCGGCGATCTATTCGGCGCCGGCAAGATGCAGCTGCCCTTCGTCTTGCAATCGGCCGAGACGATGAAGGCCGCGGTCGGCTACCTCGAACCCTTCATGGACCGGGGCGAGGGCCAGGAGAGAGGCACAATCGTGCTCGCCACGGTGCGCGGCGACGTGCACGACATCGGCAAGAACCTCGTCGACATCATCCTGACCAACAACGGCTACCGCGTCGTCAATCTCGGCATCAAGCAGCCGATCGGCGCGATCCTCGACGCCGCCGCGACGCATCACGCGCATGCGATCGGCATGTCGGGCCTCTTGGTCAAATCGACCGTCGTGATGCGCGAGAACCTCGAAGAGATGAGCCGTCAGGGGCTCGACCTGCCGGTGATGCTTGGCGGCGCCGCATTGACCCGGCGCTATGTCGAGGAGGATTGCGTTAAATCCTACGCCTGCGGCCGGGTGGCCTATGCCCGCGACGCGTTCGACGGGCTGGCGCTGATGGACCGCATCGTCAGCAAGAGTAATGGCGGCAATGATTTCGACGGCCACCTCGCCGAGGTTCGGCAGAAGAATATCGGCCGGCCGGTCAACCAGACGCGCAAGCTCGGCCGCGCCGCCGACCCGCGGCCGATGCGGCCGGTCGACTTCGAGGAGATCCGCCTGCGCCGCGCCGAGCTGACCCGCGGCGTGGCCGTCCCGGTGCCGCCGTTCTGGGGCGCGCAAATCATCGCCCGGGTGCCAGCGAAGGCGATCGTGCCCTACCTCAACGAGCGCATGCTCTATCAATTCCAGTGGGGCTATCGCAAGGACGGCCGCTCGCTCGCCGAATACAAGGCGTGGGCGAAGACCGAGCTGCGCCCGGTGTTGCATCGCATCCTCGAGATCGCGATCCGCGAAGACATCCTGTTGCCGCAGGCCGCCTATGGCTATTGGCGCTGCGCCGCTGAGGGCAACGACATGATCCTGTTCGACGAAGCTGGCCGGCGCGAGGTCGCGCGCTTTGCCTTTCCGCGCCAGAACAAGGCGGGCGGCCTGTGCATCGCCGATTTCCTGCGCGATATCGACGATTCCGAGCGCGACGTCATCGGCCTGCAGGTCGTGACGATGGGCGCCCGCGCCTCGGAGGCGGCAAGGCAGTGGTTCGCCGCCAACCGCTACCAGGATTACCTCTATCTGCACGGCCTGTCGGTCGAGATGGCCGAGGCCTTCGCCGAATATGTCCACAAGCGGATCCGCGGCGAACTGGGCTTTGCCGCCGAGGAGGCGCGCGACCACGACGAGATGCTGAACCAGGGCTATCGCGGCAGCCGCTATTCGTTCGGCTACCCGGCCTGCCCCAACCTCGCCGACCAGCGCCAGCTGCTGGACCTGCTGCGCGCCGAGGAGATCGGCCTCACGCTCAGCGAAGAAGACCAGCTCGACCCAGAGCAATCGACCTCGGCGATCGTCGTCCACCACCCGCAGGCAAAGTATTTTTCGGTGTAGGCAAATTCCCTGCCAGCAGGGAAAATCGCCGTTCCGACCCGGTCTCCAGTCGCGGAACGCGGTGGAAACCCTCGGTTCCAAGGAAAATTCCCGTCAACCGAGCAGGGAATTTTTGCGACCGAGCAGGGAAAACAAATTCCCTGCTCAGGGAAAATGCAGGGAATTTTCGAAACCCCGCTCACTCCATTGCTTCGGTGCTGTCCTCCTCCGGATGCTCCGGGAAATTCGCCTTGTCGTAAGCTTCATATAGTCGCAGCATTTCCGCGTTAAAGCTCGCGCGCAACGCATCCGCCTCGGTGCGCGGCAGCCAGCCGGCCATCGATCTGAAGTGCAACTCGGCGAGGGTCATCGCCGTCAAATCCACCCACGGCAGGGTTTCGGCGCCACCGACGAGGGCCAGGGACGCGCCGCGGCCGGAAGGTGACGCCCGAAAGCGATCAGCCGAAGAATTTCGCCGCGAGCAGGACACCGGTCGCCACGACGATCATGCCGCCGAGACGGATCGTGAGGTCACGGCGCGGGATCTCCATTTCGGCACGGAGTGCGGTCCCGAGATGCGCTATGTCGCCGCGCAGCGAGGTTTCGACACGCGCCAAATCGTCCTTTACACGCGCTATATCGTCCTTGGTTGCGAGCCTCGACAGGTCCGCCTCGCGCGACTCGCGCAGCACGCCGGTAATCGCCTCAGCCTGGGCATCAGGCATCATCAAAGCCCGCGCCTTTGAGGCGCTTCGAGATTTCGAGTGTGTCGAATGCGGCGGACATCATCTCCGAATGTGCGCGCTCGGTACCCGTGAGGCAAGTGCAGCCCGGCGCACCGATTTTCGCCAAATGAATGTATAGTACGCGCGACACACCGGATGGGAGACGAGCGATGGCTTTTTATGAACTGCGGCAATACCACGTGCGGCCCGGCAAGATGGCGGAATGGGTCAAGATCATGGAAGAGGAGATCATCCCGTTCCAGGTGTCGAAGGGCATGGTGATCACCGGCAGCTTCAAGGGCGAGACCGACGCCTCGGTCTATGTCTGGATCCGCCGCTTCGAGAGCGAAGCCCAGCGCGAGGCGCTCTACAAGGCGGTCTACGATACCGACCATTGGAAGACCAAGATCGCGCCGCGCGTGCCGGAATGCCTCGACCGCGAGAAGATGGTCGTGACGCGCATCGTGCCGACGCCGAGATCGGCGACGCAGTAGGTCGGAAGCTGAGCGCCGGCTCAGCGCGGGCTCGCGGGAGGCGGCACGGGCGTGGTCCCGGGGGCGGTCCAGCGGGCGAGCGCGGCGAGCGCGCGGCTCTTGCCGCCGCTGCTGTCGTAGGCGGCGAGGTGGCCGGCGCCCTCGACCTCGATCATCGTCTTGGGCTCGCGCGAAGCGGCGTAAAGGCGCCGCGCCTCGGCGATCGGGATGTTGCCGTCGGCGGTGCCGTGCAGGATCATCACCGGCACGCCGACTTCGCCGATCAGCGCCTCGGAATCGAACTGGTCGGTCATCAGCCAGCGATAAGGGAGCGGCGGGGCGCGCAGCTCAAAGAGGCGCCGCACCGAGGCGTAGGGCGCGTTGAGCAGCACGCCGGCCACCTTCCGGTCG
>CAYMRQ010000049.1:20396-24673 GCA_964392845.1 uncultured Rhizobium sp. | reverse complement strand
GCCGCCAAAAACCGCCTCAAACGACACTTCCACGAACCTCCCCGAAGACGAACCTACCAAAACATGGCATGGTTATCTTAGCGCCTATGGGCGAAAGCCGGGACTGCGGTGTTAAGCGTCCTACCGGGTCCGGTTGTATTCGTAATCCTCGCGCTCGCCGTCGCCCTGCCGCAGACCGGGCGGCAGCGGCGGCCGGGCGCGCTGCAACTGGGCATGGGCGTCGAGCGCGGCCTGGCTGCTCCAGCGTTCGAGCAGCACCAGCCTGTCGGGGTTGAGCGCGCTCTGGAAGACCTCGAACTGCTCGCAGCCGGAATCCTTCATCGATAACTCGCAGCGCGCCTTCATGGCCTGCGCCAGTTCGGCGCCTTTCCCCGGTACGGCGGTGATGTTGATGACGAGGCGGACTGCCATATCTGTTCTCCCTGCGGCGGTTTGCGATAGTCGCAGGCTAGCACAGGGCGGCAGCGGGCTGGCAACAGGTGCGGCACCCCGCGGTCACGCAAACCGGCCGCCGTCGTGCGGCGCCGAAAAATCGACGAGTTCGCGACGCCGCAGGGCGGGTGGAGCGAAGCACAACCCGCCATTCGTTCCGTGGCACACCCGTCGGCGGGTTACCCCGGCTTTCGCCGGGGTCCACCCGCCCTACACTTGCTATGCGAACCGCCCACGGTCGTGCGGCGCGGCAAAGTCGAGCTCGGGGCCGAGCGGCAGGATGCCGTTGTTGAGGTGGCGCATGCCGCCGTAATAGCCCAGCTTGATCCGCGCGAAATCGACGGTCTCGGCGATTCCGGGCATCTGATAGATCTCCCGCGTATAGTTCCAAAGATTGTGGTAGTCGGCAACCCGCCGCCGGTTGCATTTGAACAGCACGTAATAAACCGTGTCGAACCGCACCAAGGTCGGGAACAGCCGCAGATCGGCTTCGGTGAAGCGGTCGCCGACCAGCCAGCGCCGCCTGCCGAGCCGGATTTCGATCTCGTCGAGCGCGGCGAACAATTTGCCGAAGCTTTCCTCGTAGGCGGCCTGGCTTTTCGCAAGGCCGCAGCGATAGACGCCATTGTTGACATTGTCGTAGACGAACGCGTTGATCTCGTCGATGTCGCGGCGCAGCTCTTGCGGGTAGAGGTCGAGGCCCGCTTCGCCAAACTCATCGAACTCCGAATTCAGCATGCGGATGATCTCGGAGGATTCGTTGTTGACGATCGTCTTCGTCTTGCGGTCCCACAGCACCGGCACGGTGGCGCGGCCGGTATAGTCGCCCCGCGCCGCGGTGTAGACCTGATGCACGTGAAGGGCGCCGCCCTTTGGCGCAAGGTCGTCGAAGCCGTGCGAATAGGCCCAGCCCTCTCCCTTCGGCAGGTCGGATTCGATAAGCGGGACCGCGCCGTCGAGCCGCTTCAGCCGGCGCATCAAGACGGTGCGGTGCGCCCACGGACAGGAGGGGGCGGTGACCAGCTGATAGCGCCCCGCTTCGGCCTTGAAATCGGACGAGCCGTCGCGCGTCACCCGGTCGCGAAAGAGCGAGTCCGGGCGCACAAAGCGGCCAACTCCGTCCGCCGGCAGCTTGTCGTCGTCGAACCAAATCCCGTTGACCAGCATGCCCATCGCTATCTCCCTTGGCCAATTTGGTGCGGCGATCATCAGCATAGAGAAAAATCGAGGCCCCGTTGCGCCGAAAGGCCGATCCAAACTGCAGCCGCAGTCTTCTCCCGACGCGCCCGCTCGGTTTCCAGCTCCCTCATGCGGTCGAGCGCCGCGGTCACCCGCTCTTCCTGCTCGCGCGCCGCGCGCGCCTGCGCCGCTCACCCGCTCCCATCGTCGGGTCGGGTCAACAGGTGGCCGCAGCCGGCCTTGTTCGCCCAATATTCCCAGGTGCGCCAGGTCTCGGGCGAATAGGGGCGGTAGCCCCGGTTGCGCGCGTCGATTTCGCCTGGCGACAAGTATTTGATCTCGCCGCCCAGCTGCTTGGCGCGCATCAGCGCACGGGCGTTGCGCGGCAGGTAGACCGACAGCCGGACGACCTCGATCAACGAGCGCGCGGCCGAGGAAAATCCGTGGCCGCGCATCCACGCCACGCTGTTCGCGCCCATGCATTTCGCGAGGTCGCGACCCTGCGCGATGTTGGTGACCAGAAGGTTGGTGTCGCCGAAACTGTCGGCGATGTCCCAGACCGGCACCTCTTTCCCGATAAAGCTTCCCGCATGGATCACGGGGGCAGCTTTGTCGCCTCGGCGATGCCGAACGGCAGGGTGTCCTCGGCATGGGCATGAACGACGGCCATGACATCCGGCCGCGCCTCGAAAATCGCCGCGTGGATGAAGCGCTCGAGATAGAGCTGGCGCCCGTCGTCGCCGACCGGCTGCCCGTCGAGACCGAGCTCGACGATGTCCTCGGGGCCGACCAGATCCGGAGCCAGCGAGCGCGCGATCAAAAACCGGCTCGGATCGTCTGGGTGACGCACGCTGACGTGGCCGTAGGCATCGACCACCTCCTCTTTCGCCAGAATGCGGTTGGCGATCACGAGGTCTTGAATAAGGCTGTCGAGGTTGCTCATGGTCTGACGATCCGACAAGAGGGATAGGGCTGCCCACCCTCCTCATACCACGGGAGGCGGTAGGAAAGCCGCCCCGCGGTAGCGTCTCAATTTCCGGACCGTTTCAATTCTTATCGCCCGCGGAGGTGGCCTCATGACGGGACGCGCCGGAAGATAGCCTCGCGGTGCGAATCCCGACGCGCCCCATAACCTGCCGAGGACACGATTGTGAGCAACCCACGAATCGAGTTTCATCCGAGTGGAGAGGTTGCCCGCCGCATCGCTGAGGACGAAGCTGCGCGTCTTACCTTAGTATGAAGGATCCTTCCTGTTCGGCGCTCAACAAGCTCAGGACCGTCTCCGCGGAATTACCAAATTCAACCCCGAGCGGCATTCCACTCTGATTAGTCAATCTATCCCCCCTGAGTGGTATGCCAGATGATGTTTAAAGTCGACTCGCGAGCGTTACGCGGCCAGTAACGGCCGCCCAAGGTGCCGTATGGTCACGGTGAATTCGTCTTCTGGATCGCTTCAACACTCAAGGTTCGGCGACGCGTAGTTCGCCGAGATAGGCTTCGCGGATCATCGGGTTCTGGCGCAATTCGGCGGCGGCGCCGCTCAGCACCACCTGGCCGGTTTGCAGCACATAGGCGCGATGCGCGACCTGGAGCGCCATATTGGCGTTCTGCTCGACCATGAAGATCGTGGTGCCCTGCCGGTTGATCGTCTGGATGATGTCGAAGACCTGCTCGACCAAGACCGGTGCGAGCCCCATTGAGGGCTCGTCCATGCAGAGGAGCTTGGGGCGCGCCATCAATGCTCGTCCGATCGCGACCATCTGCTGCTCGCCGCCCGAGAGGGTGCCGGCGAGCTGGCGGAGGCGCTCCTTGACCCGTGGAAACAGCGTGAAGACGCGCTCCAGATCCTGCGCGAATTCGCTGCCGCGCGGGCGCGTATAGGCGCCCATTTCGAGGTTCTCGTAGACCGTCATGCGCGGGAACAGGCGGCGCGCCTCGAGCACCGGAGCGATGCCGCGCCGCACCCGCTCGGCGACGCTGACCCCGGCGAGCGAATTCCCGTCGAAGCGGATTTCGCCTGATGTCGGCACGACGACGCCCATGATCGTCTTCATCGTCGTCGACTTGCCCGAGGCGTTGCCGCCCAACAGGCACACGATCTCGCCCTCGTCGATGCGGTAATCGACCGCTTTCAGCACGTGCAGATCGCCGTAATGCGTGTCGACGCCGCGGAACTCCAGGAGGGGCACGTCGCGCTGCTCAGGCAATCGCGGCGCTCCGGCCGAGATAGGCGCGGATCACCTCCTCGTCGCGCCGGATTTCGGCGGGCGAGCCCTCGGCGATCTTCTCGCCATGGTCGAGCACGATCACCTTGTCGGCGAGATTGACGACGACGGCGAGCTTGTGCTCGATCAAGACGATCGTCAGGCCGAGCCGGTTGAGGCTCTTGATCTGCTCGGCCAGTTCCAGGGTTTCGGCCGGGTTCATCCCGGCGGTCGGCTCGTCGAGCAATAATAGCTTTGGCGCGGAAGCGAGTGCGCGGGCGATCTCGACCCGCCGCCGATTGGCGTAGGAGAGGCTTGATACGATGTGGTCGGCGCGCGGCACGAGGCGGTTGCCGAAGATCGCGAGGATCTCCAGGGCAAGCTCGCGCGCCTCATCCTCCTCGCGATGCGTCCTCGGCAGGCGCAGAAGCGCGCCGAGCGCGCCAGTATTGAGGCGCGCAT
>CAYMRQ010000049.1:20137-20386 GCA_964392845.1 uncultured Rhizobium sp. | reverse complement strand
CCGATCATGACGTTTTCGCGAACCGTCAGGTTCGGGAACAGGCGGATGTTCTGAAAGGTGCGGGCGATACCGCGTTCGAGGACGACATGCGACGCCTTCCCCGCGATTTGCGCCCCGGCAAAGCGGATACTGCCCGCTTCGGCCGGCGCCAGCCCGGTGACGGTGTTAAAGAGGGTCGATTTGCCCGAGCCGTTCGGCCCGATGATTGCGAGCACCGAATGCGCCGGCACCGTGAGCGCCACCGAGCGC
>CAYMRQ010000049.1:18129-20127 GCA_964392845.1 uncultured Rhizobium sp. | reverse complement strand
CTGCACCGCGACTGGGCCGGCCCCCAAACGGGCCACCGAGCGCAACGCGACGAGGCCGCCAAACCGGACGGTCAAATTGTCGATGTCGAGGAGCGGGCCGGCCCCGGGCTTGGTAGAGGTTTCGTCGAGTGCGCCGAGCCCGTACAGGCTGTCGAACCGGCCGCTGGTGACCGGGGCGCTCTGCTCCTCGAGGCTCAGCGCGGTGACCCGGCGCGCCGCCGGGATCAGCCCGTCGCGGCGGTACAGCATCATCGCGACCAGGATCAGGCCGAAGATCAGCTCGATCGAGGAGGCGAGCTCGACCCGCTGCAGCCACTCGACGCCGACGAGGCGGCCGAGCGCATGCAGCCATTGCGACAAATCCACGAGAAACCACGATTGCAGGATCTGCAGGATCAGCGCGCCGAGCACGACGCCCCACACGCTGCCGATCCCGCCGAAGACGACCATCACCAGGATCATCACCGAGACTGGAAAGCCGAACATGTCGGGGGTCGCGGTCTGTAATTTGGCGACGAACAGCGTGCCGGTCGCGCCGGCGAAGGCCGCGCCGGTGGCGAAGGCGAGGAGCTTCAGCTTGACCCGGTTGACCCCCATCGCGGCGGCGGCGATCTCGTCCTCGCGGATCGCCATCCAGGCCCGGCCGATCCGCGAGAATTTGAGCCGCTGGCTGGTCAGGATCAGGAACGCAACGAGCAGGAGGCCGACATAGTAATAGGGCGTCGCGTCGACCCCGAAGCTCCAGCCAAAGAGCTGCGGCGCCGCTACCCCATTGAGGCCCATGGCGCCGTTGGTGACGCTCGGGGTGTTGCGCACGACGATCGGCACGATCTCGCCGAAGCCGAGGGTCACGATCGCCAGATAATCGCCCTTGAGGCGCAGGGTCGGAAAGCCGAACAGCACCCCGAAAAACGCGGTGAGCGCCGCTGCGGCCGGCATCATCAGCCAGAACGACACCTGAAAATGGACGACGTCGCCGCCGCTCTCGTGAAACCGCGCGACGAGGCCGAGCCACTGGAACGGTTCCCAGAAGCTCGTCCATTCCGGCGTCACCTGCCACGAGGCGGCGACCCCGTAAGTATAGGCGCCGATCGCGAAAAACGCGGCATAGCCGAGGTCCAAGAGCCCGGCGAGCCCGACCACGATATTGAGGCCGAGCGCGAGCGCGGCGAAGGTCAACGCATTGGCCGCGGAGTCGATATCCGCATCGTTGCGATGGACGATCGGGAACAGCACCGCCAGCGCAAAAACGATTGCCGCGAGAACGCGTGATCGCTGCTGCGGCGCGATCCAGGCGACCGGCGCGGCCCGGCGAATCCGCGATAACGACTCGCCTATCATGCCCAACTTGGGGGCGGGCATCTCAGGCGCCGGTCACGTCCGGACCACGGCATCTCACGACCGGGTCGCCATCGCCCGGCCAAACAGCCCGTTTGGGGCGAAGACAAGCACCAGGATGAGGATCGAAAAGATGATCACGTCGGCCCAGCGCGCCGCCAGGAAATGCCCGCCGAGGCTCTCGACGAGGCCGATCAATACCCCGCCGACCATCGCGCCGGGGACGCTCCCGATGCCGCCCAGCACCGCCGCGGTGAACGCCCTGAGGCCCGCGGTATAGCCGATGATGAAGCTGGTGAAATTGTAATAGAGGCCGAAGATCAAGGCCGCGGCGCCGGCCAGCGCCGACCCGAGAAAAAACGCGGTCACGATGACCCGATCGACATCGACCCCCATCATGCGCGCCGCCTCGGCATCCTGCGCGACCGCGCGCATTGCCTTGCCGAGCCGCGTCCGGTTGACGAAGAGGTGCAGCGCCAGCATCAGCAGGAGGGTAATCGCCCAGGTCAGCACCTCGCGCAGCTGCAATATCGCGCCCGCGATCTCCCACCGCACGACGGGCAGCGGGTTGGGGAAATTCTGCGACCCGGCGCCGACGGTCAACAGGATGATGTTGAACAGGATGTAGGAGACGCCGATCGTCGTGATCATCGCCGCGGG
>CAYMRQ010000049.1:8683-18119 GCA_964392845.1 uncultured Rhizobium sp. | reverse complement strand
CACGTGGTACCGGCCCGAGTAGGCCACGAACGAGCTGACGGCGGCGAGGCGAGCGTCGTCGGTCCCTGTCACCAGGTCAGGGCCGGCGCGGACACGATCCCGACGGCCGATCGTCGTGATCATCGCCGCGGGGCCGCGCACCCCGCGCAACGGCCTCAATGCGATGCGCTCGATCGCCACGCCGATTGCCCCCGCCGCCAGCATCGTCACGGCGAAGGCGAAGGCAAGCGTGCCGACCAATGCCAAGCCGGTCAAGACCTGGCTCTGTCCGGAGAGCCCGAGGAATTCCAGTGCCCACATGCCGACAAAGGAAGCGACCATGAAGACGTTGAAATGGGCGAAGTTGATCAGCTCCAGGATGCCGTAGACCAGCGTGAAGCCGAGCGCCAGGAGCGCGTACATCGCGCCAAGGCTCAAGCCATTGATCACCTGCTGTAAAAGAACGGCAGTGTCGGTCATGCGGCCCCTGAGCCTGCGGTCATCTCACCCCCCTCGACGTCATCCGGGCGAAAGCCGGGATGACAAAAGGGGGGCGACCGAAACACGCTTCCGCGCCGATAGTGCGTTACGAGCCTTGCGGCGCGACACCCATGTACTTCAGTTGATGGCTCAGATCGTCGAGCGGGTGCGCCGGGTCCTTGGCGACCTTGAAGACGCTGATCACCTTGTTGGTGATGTCGCCGTTTTCGTCAAAGCTGACTTCGCCCTGGAGCGTCTTGAGCCGGGTGGTCGCAATCGCGTCGCGGACGGTGTCGCGATTGACCTCCTTGCCCGATGCCGCAACGCGTTTGATGGCATCGAGGATCACCAGCGCGGCGTCATAGGAGGTGATCGAGTAATCCTCGGGCGCCGAGCCGTATTTCTTGCGGAAGCGCTCGATCCACTCCTTGACCTGCGGGTCATCGAGCATATGCGGGGCAGCGATCGTCGCATACCAGCCCTCGGCAGCCGGGAAGCCGGCGCCCTGGAGGAAGTCGGCGCTGACCAGCCCATCGCCGCCGCCCTTGATCATCTTCGGCACGATGTCATGGGCCTGCTTGGCCAATTTGACCCCGGCCTGGGCCACGCCACCATAGTAGAGGGCGTCGGCGCTCAAGGATTTGATCTTGGTCAGGATGGTCGCGTAGTCGGTTTCCTTCGGGTTCAGCTGATCGCGGCCGAGCACCTTGATGCCCCGCTTCTTCGCCTGGGCCTCAAAGGAATTGGCGATGCCGACCCCATAGGCGCCGCTGTCGTCGAGCACAAAGACCGATTTGGCCTTCAGGGTATCGGCATAGAAATTCGCCATGTTCGGACCCTGATAGGCGTCCGTCGTCACGGTGCGGAAATAGATCGCCTTGCCCTTCGGACGGTATTGCCCGGCGAATTTCGGATCGCTGATGTCGGGGTTGGTCGACATCGGCGACACCGTTGCGAGATTGCCCTGGCTCAGGATCGGCGCCATGGCCTTGCCCGACCCGCTCATTTGCGGGCCGATCGCGGCGACGATGGTGCTGTCGGCAACCATCTTGCGCGCGTTGGTCGCGGCCTGTGCCGGGTCATATTGGCCGGCGGTGGCGGTACCGTCATCGAGCACGACCACGTTGATCTTGTACCCGGCGATGCCGCCCTGGGCGTTGGCCTCTTCGATCGCCATCAGCGCGCCTTCCTTGACCTTCTGCGCGGATTGGGCATCGGCGCCGGTCAACGATAGGCTCATCCCGATCGTGACGGTCTTGTCAGCGGCCAGGACGGGGAAGGCAGGGCTCGCGATGAGCGCGGCGGCGGGCAGGTGAAGGATCACGGCACGGCGCGACAGCATGGCTCGACCTCCCGCTCCAGAAAGGCGTTATCGATCGGCGCAAGTGTCGCGCCAAACCGGCCGGTGCGGCAAGCCCGAGAAGCTGGCGCGGCGCGGCTGAGCCGGTCGTCGTTTAACCCAGTCGTATGTCAGCCCGGCGGCTTCATCGCCACGTCGAGCATGACGTTGGGGAGAATCTCGCGCAGCACCCCGCGCAAGGTCGCCTCATCGGATGCCGTCGCTGCGGCAAGCAACCGGCGCGAGCCGCGGCGCAGGACGCGGGCGGTGGCGCGCCCCTCGGGGCCGGGCCGGATCGTGGCGAAGACTTCGGCCGGCTCGACCCGCCGCAACAGCCGCTTCAGCGCCTGCAGCCCATCGCCGGTTTCGCAATCGAGCGCAGGCGCCTCGGCCGGGTCGGGCTCGACTTCCTCGTCGACGGTGGAATCGACCGCTTCGACCGGCCGGTGCCGCGCCATGGACTGATAGATTGCGCGGCCCGCCTCGGTGTCGATGCGCGATTGCAGCTCCCAGCTTTCGCCGCGCGCCGACAGCTCGGTGATCAAGGTAAACAGATCGTCGCAATCTTCTTCGTGGGTGCAGGTCAGAAAGGCCAACCGGCCGTCATGTTCGATGACGCGGTCGTCATCCTCGGCGAAGCCGAGCTCGCCCAACGCGTTGTCGAGCGCGCGGCGCGAGGCGACGAGAAGCACCGTGACGTGCAGCCGGCGGGCGGCTTCTGGCGCTTCCTTCTCGGCCATCGCTTCTCCTTGAGCCAATCGAATACAAGCTGCGAGGCGTGGTGCGCAACCGGCATGATCAGCCAACCCGGCTTTCGCCGAGCCGGCTGATGCGCACGTCGCGGTGTATGCCGATATTCATCACCAGGCCAAACCCGAACATCACCGCGACCATGGCGCTTCCGCCGTAGGAAATCAGCGGCAAGGGCACCCCGACCACCGGGATCAGACCCATAACCATCGCTGTATTGATGAACGCGTACAGGAAGAAATTGACGGCGATCCCCAGGCCGAGCAGCCGGCCGAACTGGCTGCGGCTGCGCAGCGCAATCGCGAAAGCATAACCGATCACCAGAACAAAGAGCGCCAGCAGCGCCAGCCCGCCGATGAGCCCGAGCTCCTCGGCGATCATCGTGAAGATGAAGTCGGTCTGCTTCTCCGGCAGGAAGCTGAGGTGGCTTTGCGTGCCCTGCAGGAAGCCCTTGCCGAAGACACCGCCCGAACCCAGCGCAATCTTCGATTGCAGGATGTGATACCCGGCGCCGAGCGGGTCGCGGTCCGGGTCGAGAAAGGTCGTGAGCCGGGTTTTCTGATAGTCGCGCAGCAGCGACCAGGCGAGCGGCGCCGCCGCCGCCGCGGCAAGCGTTCCGGCCGCGAATACCCACAGCCGGACGCCGCCGAGGTAGAACAGAACGGCGCCGGAAGCGAGGAGCATCATCGCGGTGCCGAGATCCGGCTGCTTCAACACGAGGGCGACCGGAACGACGACCATCAGGGCCGGAATAACGAGGCGGCTGAGCCGCCCGACATTCTCGGCCGACAGGCTGTGAAAATGTCGGGCCAGCGCCAGCACCAGCGCGATTTTCATGATTTCCGAGGGCTGCAGCTGAGTAACGCCAAGATCGATCCAGCGCTGCGCGCCCATGCCGGCGGTGCCGCGCAGATCGACGGCAATGATCAGCAGCAGCGCGGCGCCGTAGATCCAGTAGGCGCTGCGAAACCAGAAACGCACATCGATCAGCCCCACCGCGATCATCGGTACCAGGGCGATCGCGAAACGCGTCATCTGGCGCGACGCCCAAGGCTGCAGATTGCCGTTCGCTGCCGAATACAGCATGGCGAAGCCGATGCCCGAGATCGCGGCGATCAGCAGCACCAATCCCCACTGGATTGCCCGGATCTTATCCGCAAGGGTCAGCTCGCGCCGGCTGAGGTCGGGGGAAAAGCTCGCCATCTGCTACCGGCGGCGCGGCGCGATCGCTGCCAGTGATGGCGCCGGTGCCGGCGGCGCCGCCTCGGGCGGCGCGCCCTGGGACACCAGATTGGGCTGCGGTATCCGCCGCGCCGGGTCGCGCCGCTGCACCTCGATCAGCACGTCGCGGCAGATCGGCGCCGCCGCCGCCGAGCCGCCGCCGCCGGTCTGGCCGCCATGCCCGATGACCACGGCGCAGACATAGCGCGGCGCACCGACCGGTGCGAACGCCACGAACAGGGCGTGGTCGCGCTCCTTCCACGGGATCTCGGTGACCTTGCGCAACCCGCGGTCGCGCTCGGATTGAGTGATGCGCCGCACCTGCGAGGTGCCCGACTTGCCCCCCATCGCCAGCGCGGGATCGGTGATGCGGGCGGCATAGGCGGTCCCGCCCTGCTCGTTTACCACCGCGCTCATCCCGTCGAGCACGAGGGCGAGGTGGCGCGGGTTGAGGCCGAGCGCCGGAAAGCCGGGGAGGCGCTGATCGCCGCCCGCTGGCAGCCGCTCCTCGCGCAAGATGTGAGGGACAATTGCGCGGCCGGTGGCGAGGCGCGCCGCCATCGTCGCCACTTGCAAGGGCGTCGCCAGAACCGAGCCCTGACCGATGCCGGAGATCAAGGTCTCGCCCGGCTGCCAGCTGGTCCCGGTCGTCGCCAGCTTCCAATCGCGCGTCGGGATCAGCCCGCCGCGCTCGCCCGGAATGTCGAGGCCGAGAGGGGCGCCAAAGCCGAAGCGCCGCGCCATCCCGGCGATCCGATCGATGCCGGTACGCCGCGACGTCTCATAAAAGAAAACATCGCAGGATTTTTTGATCGCGTCGCGCAGGTGAAGCGTGCCGTGGCCGTCCTTTTGCCAGCAATGAAAGGTGGCGTCCCCGAGCTCCAGATAGCCGGGGCAGGTGATCGCGCTATCCGGGGTGATGGCGCCGCCCTCGAGCGCGGCGAGCGCGACCACCGGTTTGAATGTCGATCCGGGCGGATAGAGGCCACTGATCGCCTTGTCGGTGAGCGGGGGGCGCGGATCGGTCGACAGGCCCTGCCAGAGCGCCGGGGTGAGACCGGTCGAGAACAGCATCGGGTCGAAGCCCGGGCTCGACACCAGGGCCAGCACATCGCCAGTCGCCGCATCGAGCAGCACGCAGGAGATGCTGGGTTCCGCCGCGCAACGTCGCACGACGAAATCCTGCATCGCCATATCGAGCCCGAGCACCGAATCCTGCCCCGGCCGCCCCGGCCGGGTGGCGATCTCGCGCACCACCCGGCCATTGGCGTTGACCTCGATTTCGCTGGTACCCGCGATCCCTCGCAGCTGATGGTCCCGCGATTTCTCGATGCCGCTCTTGCCGATCCGGAAATCCGGCAGTTCGAGCAGCGGATCGCCGGTCAGCTCCTTTTCCGATACCGCAGCGACATAGCCGAGCACATGCGCGGCTCTCACCCCGTAGGGGTAATAGCGGATCATGCCCTGTTCGATGGCGATTCCGGCAAGCTCGGGGATCGCGACCTCGATCCGCGCCATCTCCTCCCAGCTCAAATTGGCGCGGACCACCAGCGGGACAAAGCTGTGCCTGCGTTGCGCGTCGCGCAGCACCCGGCGGCGCTCGGCATCGCCGATCTCGATCAGAGTGCCGAGCGCGGTCAGCGTCGCCTCGAGATTGCCAGCCTGCTCGGGCACGACGACGACCCGGTAATTGTGCCGGTTATCGGCCAGAGTCACGCCAAAGCGGTCGAAAATGCGCCCGCGCAGCGGCGCGACGAGCCGCAGATTGATGCGGTTCTCGTCAGCGAGGACGGTGTAACGGTCCTTTTGCAGAATTTGCAGCTGGTACATGCGGGCCGCGAGGGTGGCGCCGAGTGCCGCCTGGCCGCCGGCGAGGAGGGCGGCCCGTCGGGTGAGGAGCTTCTCGCGCTGGGTTTCCCGAGGCACGGGCTTGCGGCTAGCCCGGGCGCGTCATCCGGCGGCGCCGATCAGCCTGCGCTGGGTGCGCCCCAGCGCGAAGCTCGCCACCGGAAAGATCGCGATCGTCAACACGGTGTGAAACACGGTGCTGCGCAAATCGAAGACGGTCGGGTGGAGGAGGCAATGCAATGCCCACTCCGCAAGCATCGCGGGGGCGGCGAGCAGGGCGAAGCCGGTCCACACGAATGGGAAGGTCCCGTTGATGAAATAGCGGCGATAGCGCAGCACGGCGGCGCGCGAAAGCAGCAACACCAGCGCATAGACGCCGGCAGGCGCGCCGGTGAGCAGATCTTGGGCGAGACCGACGGCAAAAACCCCGATCGGCGACAACAGGTCGGGTCGGTAGATCGTCCAGTGATAGACCACCATCAAGGTGAAGGCGGGGGTCAGCGCCGCATAGCCCGGAACCGGGACCGGGAGGATCGCGATGATCGCCGCGAGCACCGTCGTCGCGATCGGGAGCATCCGGGCGAGGCCGCCATTGACCCGCGGCAGTGAAGGAATGCTGGAAACCTTGAGCGCCATCGGCTCAGCGCACGCTTGCCTCGTTGGCTGTCACCGGCTTGCCGCGCCGGCCGGGGCGCGGCGCCATCGGCACCGGTTGGGGCAAGGCTCCGGACAGGCCATAATCGACGACCAGGACATACCCCAGCTGCGACAGCTCGACATAGGGCTCGACCCGCGCCCCGCCGCGGTCGAGCGCCGCGACGACGCCGACCGGCAGACCCGGCGGAAACACCCCGCCTTCGCCCGACGTGAGGATGCGGTCGCCGATCTTTATCGTGTCCGGCTGACTGACATAAAAGAGGCGAGGGCGCTCGGAGTTATCGCCGGCCAGCACCGCATTCGCGCGCGAGCTCTCGATGACGACCGGGATGCGCGAGTTGAGGTCGGTGATCAACAGGACCCGCGCCGCGCGGCTCCCGATCTCGGTCAGTCGCCCGACGAGGCCTTCGCCGGTAATGGCCGCCTGACCGCGCGCGAGGCCCCGATCGGTTCCGCCGTTCACCATCACGGTGCGCACATAGCCGCCGCCGGAATTGGCGATGACGCGGGCGGTGACGTAGGAAACTGCGGTTTCCGGCACGGATTTGAGCAACCCGCGCAGCTCGCGGTTGTCGGCGGACAGCTTGAGCGCGATCTGCTGCCACTGCAGCAGCCGCTCATTCTCGTGCGCGAGCCGCAAATTGTCCTGGTACATCGTGACGATGCCGCGAGCCCGGTCGACCAGGGATGCCGTGGCGCCGAGCGGGCGCGACAGCGCATCGAGCACCGGGGCGGCATCGTCCGTCAGGTTCGTGCGCAGCGATTCGAACATGGTTTGGTCGGCCTTGCCGAGGATGATGATCGCGGCCGACAGCAAAATGAGCAGCAGCGGCGTGGTGCGCTGGATCGTCGCGCGAAGTTGCGCCGACGGCCGGATCACCGATGCCCTCTCACGCTGTGCCGTTGCCGAACGCTGTGGTTCGGCTGGCGCGGCGGCGCTGATGTTTCATGGTCCCCGACACCCCCCAGCTCGGAGCTGACCCGAGATAAACGCCCTCACCACATGTTGATCAACAGGTTTTTTAGAGTCTTCATTTCCTCAAGCGCTCGGCCGGTTCCAAGCGCGACGCAGCTCAACGGATCGTCGGCGATCGACACCGGCAATCCGGTGGCATGCCTCAGCACGAAATCGAGATTACCCAGCAAGGCCCCGCCGCCGGTCAGCACGATCCCCTTGTCGACGATGTCGGCGGCGAGTTCGGGCGCGGTATGCTCGAGCGCGACCTTGACCGCCTCGACGATCGAGCCGACCGGCTCGGCGAGGCTTTCCGAGATCTGCCGCTCGCTGATCGCGATCTCTTTGGGCACGCCGTTGATCAGATCGCGGCCTTTGATTTCCATCATCCGGCCCTCGCCATCCTCGGGCATGCAGGCCGAGCCGATCTCCTTCTTGATCCGTTCGGCGCTGCTCTCGCCGACGAGAAGATTATGATTGCGGCGGATATAGGCGATGATCGCCTCGTCCATCTTGTCGCCGCCGACCCGCACCGAGCGGGAATAGACGATGCCGCCCAGTGAGAGAACCGCCACCTCGGTGGTCCCGCCGCCGACATCGACGATCATCGAGCCCGTAGGTTCGGTCACCGGCAATCCGGCGCCGATCGCCGCCGCCATTGGCTCCTCGATCAGAAAGACCCGGCGCGCGCCGGCGCTTTCCGCCGATTCCTGAATGGCGCGCCGTTCGACCGCGGTCGAACCCGACGGCACGCATACGATGATCTGCGGGCTGGCAAAGCTGCGCCGGTTGTGAACCTTGCGGATGAAATGCTTGATCATTTCCTCCGCTACCTCGAAATCGGCGATGACGCCATCGCGCAGCGGACGGATCGCCTGAATGTTGCCCGGCGTGCGGCCGAGCATCAGCTTGGCCTCCTCGCCAACGGCGAGGACCTGCCTCTTGCCCTTGACACTGGCGATGGCCACCACCGAGGGCTCGTTGAGCACGATCCCGCGGCCCTTGACGTAGACGAGGGTATTCGCCGTGCCGAGGTCGATCGCCATATCTGCGGACAACAAACCCAGCATTCTACCAAACATTGCGTTGATAAATCCAAAGTTGCGGCGGATCCGATGCTCCGGCGCAACCTACGGTTACGCCTTAAATCAACTAGCCGATTAATGACATTAACGACCGCATCCGGCAACGGATAGTTGCGGCCGTGGCGTACGCAACGGTGAAAGCCGACATGGCTGCCCTGTCGAAACCAGATCCTTGCGGATTGCCTGCTCTATTACAAGCAGCGCGTGGGGTCGCCCGCGCTGCTGCCGGCCAAGCGCTTGAAAAACTTGCCAGGCTTGCCATCGTTAAGCGATGGTGAGCAGGGCCTCGCTGGTCAAGCATTCCGTCCGGATCGCCGGGCACGCGACCAGCGTGTCGCTCGAAGCGGCGTTCTGGGAGGCGCTGTGCGAGATCGCCGAGCGCCGGCATTTGTCGGTCAACGCGCTCTTGTCGCAGATCGATGCCGAGCGCGAAGGCAATTTATCGAGCGCGATCCGCCTCCTCGTCTTGGAGAGTTGCCGCCGCGGTGAGCTTTTCGGGGGCGACCCACCCGGGCCGGCGGCGCCGCCGCGCCGATGATGCCGTGGTTGCGCGCGATCCCGGCCGGGACCATTGTGAACCCGGACAGAAAACGTCCCGGCGAGCACGGGAGCGGGTAATGCCATCGGTCGTCAATCTCAACCGGTTCCGCAAGGCGAAAAAGGCCGCCGAGGCGGAGCGCCGCGCCGCGGAAAACCGCGCCGCGTTCGGGCGCAGCAGGGCCGAGCGCCGGATCGCGGACGGCGAACGCGAACGCCGCGAGCGCGATCTCGACGGCAAGAGTATCGAATAGCGCGGTATCGAATAGCCCAGGATCGAATAGCCCAGGGGCGGGTCAGCCTCGGGTCAGCCCGCTTGCGGGCCGAGCGCCAAGCGGTAGGCGCCGAGCGTAGCGTCGTCGAAGCACGCGAAGATCACGCGCTCCATCGTCTCGTTTTCGGCAAGATGCGCCCGCACCTCAGCAATCGCGATGCGCGCCGCCCGCTCGCGCGGAAAGCCGTAGACCCCGGTCGCGATGGCCGGGAAGGCGACGGCGCGAAAGCGGCGATCCTGCGCGATCGCAAGACAGGATTGGTAGCAGCTGGCCAGGATGTCTGGCTCGCCCGCATTGCCGCCGCGCCAGA
>CAYMRQ010000049.1:3458-8673 GCA_964392845.1 uncultured Rhizobium sp. | reverse complement strand
GCCCGACGGTGTGGATCACGTGTCCGGCGGGCAGCCGATAGCCGCGCGTCAGCCGCGCCTCGCCCGGCGGACAGTCACCGATCGCACGGCATTCGGCGAGAAGGTCGGGGCCCGCCGCGCGGTGGATCGCCCCATCGACGCCGCCGCCGCCGAGCAACGACGGATTTGCGGCGTTGACGATCGCGTCGACGCAGAGCCGCGTAATATCGCCACGCTCCAGGCGAATGCGGTCATCCGGGAGCAGAGTCGGGATCATCGCGGTTGGGTGTTACGCGCAAAAAGAGACCGGGACCAGCATACCCGATCCCTGATCAAAGTGGCGCTCTCGCTCTTGGGAAGGAGCCTCCTAACCGTTCGACAGAAAGAGGAGGAGGCCGCCCCCGAGGGCGGCCTCCGTCGTACCTAATCGTCGTCGTCCTAATCGGCCGCGATGCTCTAGCGGCGGTACCGCGACGGCATCGCTGCGAAGTCTGCCGGACCGAAGCTGCCAATGCATGACGCCCGCAGCTCCGGGTCGGAGATCGGGCCGCATTCCTTTTGGATGCGCACCGCGCGAAACGCCGGGTTAGTGCGGAGCAGCGCGTCATATTGCGCACTTTGGCGCACGTTTGGTTCCGCCGCCGCGGGACCTGCCTCGTCGCCGGGGCTGAATTGCGGGCCATTGGTGACGAGTTGGATTGGTCCGGCGGCCTCTTGCGAGCGAGCCGGCGCGGTAACCGCGAGCGCCGTCAAGCAGACGGCCGCCAGAGTGAGACTCGTCAGCGATATCCTGGTCATGATCGTTGCCTCCTTGCTGATCCGATCACGGCCTGCCAACACCGGATCCGGGCGAAGGGTTCCGCGCCGGCCCGAACCCCTTACCTGCGCGCCGATGTGCGGGCGCGCGCCGGCCGAGGGCCGGAATGGGCTCGGCGACGATCGACCTTGGCTGGAAGGAACCCGGCCGCGCCGCCCAGATGTCGCGCGACCGGGTGCCCGCTCGCGGCTTCGGGTATGGTCGCTCGGGTCGGAATGAACCCGGCCCTATCGCGCAGAGACTGCACGACCGAGCGTGCGGCCGTCGGTCCGGCCATAGCCGCCTCAGCCTGCCGATCGGGCACGATCCCCGTCAGTCGGCGCAGAGCTTCCCGCCCGCGCGACAGGCGCGATCGTACCGTGCCGACCGGCACATCGAGGACTGCGGCGACTTCCTCGTAACGCATCCCCTCCAGGCCGACCAGCAGGATGACAGAGCGCTGCTCCTGCGGCAGCCTGGCGATGGCGCGATCGAGATCGCGCAGTTCGAGACGTTTGCCCTGGTGCGGCGCCTGGGTCAGCATCGGCTCGGTTTCGCTCAGCCCTACCGCCGCGCCCTCGCGCACCGCTCGGCGGACCTGGTTGACATACTGATTGTGGAGGATGGTGAAGAGCCAGGCCCGCAGGTCGGTTCCCGCTTGCCAGAGATGCAGCTTCCCGAGCGCGCGGGCGAGACAATCCTGAACCAGATCGTCCGCCGCGGTGGCGTCGCGCGCGAGCGCACGAGCGTAGCGCCGCAGGCGCGGGATCTCGGCTTCGATGTTTGCATAAATTCCGGCTTCCGTGCTTCGATCAGATTCCGTACTTCGATACGTATCTGCCATGAGGGACTCCTCCCGCTGGCTGCGATCGGCACTGGGCCGATCCGGAAGGCGGAAAGAGTATCGATGGCCAGCAACCGGATGATGACCGTCCGATTTTTTTGTGTAAGATATTGTAACCATTTGTGTGGGGCGCTTTATGGTCTTGCAGTGCGTGCGCCGTTTCTCTTCGCTATCCACCGAACGGCCCATCTCCGGGGAAGGCAGGATCGCCGCTTATGAGCGATAACGGTCACATCCTGGTGGTCGATGATCAGCGGGAGATCTGCGACCTCGTCCAAGAGTACCTGACCGGCGAGGGCTATCGGGTGTCGACGGCGCATGACGGGGCGGGCTTGCGCCGCGTGCTGAGCCAATCCCCCGCTGATCTCGTCATCCTCGACCTGATGCTGCCCGGCGAGGACGGGCTGACCCTGGCGCGCTGGCTGCGCAGCCAATCCGGCATCGGGATCATTATTCTCACCGGCCGCGGCGAAACCGTCGACCGTATCATCGGTCTCGAGATGGGGGCCGACGATTATCTGCCAAAGCCATTCAATCTGCGCGAGCTGCTGGCGCGGGTGAAAAGCGTCCTGCGTCGCGTTCAGAGCCGAACCGGCCACGGCCCGCCGCCAACCCGATCGCGCGCCCGGTTCGCCGGTTGGGACTTTGATCTGTCAAGCCGCGAATTGCTGTCGCCGGCTGGGCAGGGGGTCCGGCTCACGACCGGCGAATTCGATCTGCTCGCGGCTTTCGTCAACCATGCAAATCAGGTGCTGTCGCGCGACCGGCTGCTCGATCTGGCGCGCAACCGCGAGGCGGGTCCATTTGACCGGACGATCGATGTGCAGGTCGGACGGCTGCGCCGCAAGCTCGAGAACGACCGGCAGAACCCCAGCCTGATCAAGACGGTGCGCGGCAGTGGCTACATCTTCACCCCGGCGGTCGAGCTGAGCTGAGCGGTGGCGCCGCCCGCCATTATGGCGAGCCTCTGCCCCAAGGCCTAACGCATGTTGCCGGTGTGGCCGAGCGAATAACGGCCGGGTTGCGGCCAGACCGTCAGCCCGTGCGGTTCCCTACCGACCGGGATGATAGTGACCGCGCCGGTTGCGGTGTCGACCGCATACACAACGTCATCGTAGCGCCCGGTCAGCCACAAAAGCTTCCCGTCGGCGCTGACATTGCCCATGTCGGGGCTACCGCCGCCCGGTATTGGCCAATTGACGACGACCGCTCGGGTGGCGAAATCGATAACCGAGATGCTGCCCGCCCCGAATTGCCGGCCATTCGAGCCGCGGTTGGCGACGTAGAGCTTTGTCCCGTCGCGGCTCGGGTAGAGACCGTGCGCGCCGATGCCGGTCGGGATGAAGCCGATATCCCTGAAAGCGTCTCCTTCGACCAGGAACACGCCGTCGGCCATCATGTCGGCGACGTAAAACGCCTTGCCATCGGGCGCGATGCGTATGTCCTGGGGCATTCCGCCGCGCGACAGGTTCAGGTGGCCGACGACCTTGCGGTTGACCATGTCAACTTTGATCAACCCGCCGCCGCGAAATTCGCAGGTGAAGATCGCATATCTGCCGTCGATCGAGAAATCCGCATGGTTGACGCCGGGGCATTGCGGCGTCGGCAGCGACTGCTGCAGCGCCATTTCCTGCGGATCGTAGAAATCGAGGCGTTTCAGCCGCTCGGCGACGACGATTGCCGAGCGACCGTTTGGCAGAAAATATAGATTATAGGGGTCGGCGACCTGGATTGCCGGACCGGGCTTAGCGGTCTTCGGATCGATCGGGGTCAGGCTCCCCTCGGCACCGCGCAGCCCGGTATTCGTCACCCACAGCGTCTTCAGGTCCCAGGAAGGGACGATGTGCTGCGGTTGCCTGCCGACAGGGAAGCGATCGACGACCTTGAGCGTGTCCGGATCGATCACATAAACCTGGTCCGAGCGCAGGTTCGGGACATAGATGCGCGGCACTGCGCCGGCCACTGCCGGGCTCATATGCCCTGCCGCCGCCTCGCTGTAGAGGTTTGTCGAATCGACGACCGGCGGCATGCCTTCGAGCAATTCGGGTGCCGCGCTCGCAGACTGGCCGGCGGCAACGCATAGGCCGATCGCGAGCGCCGCACAGACGCCCCGGGTTCCGTTCGATCCTCTGGTCACCTGGCGAACCTCTCCTCAGCGCCGCGCGACTGCCGCCTTGATCGCCTCTACCGTCTTCGCGACGATCAGGTCGACGCCGAGCGTGCCGAGCGCCGCGCTCGACCGGCTTGGGTCGCCGCTGGTCCCCTCGCCCGGCTCCAGCCGGTCGCTTCGCACCAGGCCTGGATCGAGCGCCATCATCAGCGAGGTGTCGGCGAGCCCAGCATGAGTGCCGACCTCGCTTGCCGGATAGAAGCGGCTTTCCAGCAGCTTTGCGAAACCGTGCTCGCTCTGCCGGTAATATTCGAGAATCGCGTGGGTGCGCACCGGGGTCGCCACCCATTCGCGGTCGAGCCGCTGCGCAACTGCGGCCGCGTCTTTTTGATACGAGCCGTGATCGCCGAGAAAGACGATGTCGCGGAAGCCGTGCAGTTTGAAGCTCCGCGCCGCGTATTCGATCACCTTCCGGAAAGCCTCTTCCGGGACCGTAATCGTGCCGGGAAAGCGCATGTGTCCGGTCGGCGGGTCGAGCCGGCCTTCGGGCACATAGGGCAATACCGGCGCGACAAGCGCGCTGCCCAGCGCGGCAGCTATCTTGCCGGCGAGCAGCTTGACCCGGACATTGTGCTTGCCGATCGCCATGTGCGGCCCGTTCTGCTCGGTGCCGCCGATCGGGATGATGACCGTCGTCTTGCCTGTGGCGATAAAATCGCGCAGTTCGGTCCAGGTCAGATCCTCGATGAACACGCTCGCCGCGCCGGCGGGCCGCGCCGCCGGCGTTGCCGCGAACAGAACGCACAGCAGCAGCAAAGCGTTTCTCGCGCGCATGTCGTCGGTTCCTCGTCGGGCCGCGGGTTCTCGGCGCCACGCACCGCGATCGTTGCCGCCGGCCATCGCCGCGATCAGGGGCTTGCCGTCGGGCGCCGCGGCCAGGCGATGCGGTGCTTGGACCGGCAGAAAACCGCCCCGTCGCTTGCCTGTTTTTCGCTAGCGCAGCCGTTGCGGCAATGCCGCGATCGCGGCATCGAGCAATGCCCCGCCGCGCGCTTCGTCGATCTGCGACACGATGACCTCGCGCGCCGCGCCGATCGCGACATCGACAGCGACGGCGCGGATCTCGTCGAGCGCCTTCATCTCGGCCTGGGCGATCCGCTCCTCGGCCAGCCGCTGGCGCCGCGCCAGGGCCTGGTCGAGGTCGCGCGCCGATTGCGCGGCGATGCGTTCGGCCTCTTCCTGGGCCTGGGCGATGATCGCCGCGGCCTCGGCCGCCGCCTCGCGCTCCCTCTGCTGATATTGCGCGAGCAATTGCTCGGCGTCGTCACGCAGCTTGCGCGCTTCGTCGAGCTCGGCGCGGATCCGGGCGGCGCGCGCGTCGAGGCTGCCGATCAGCGACTTGCGCACCGGCTTCCAGACCACCGCGACGAAGATCACCGCGGCGACCAGCACCCAGAATTCGGGGTCGGCGAAGAGGTGCATCAGC
>CAYMRQ010000049.1:0-3448 GCA_964392845.1 uncultured Rhizobium sp. | reverse complement strand
CAGATGCTCCTGGTCAGCACCTTTTCGATACTGGCGTTGGTGCTGGCCATCATCGGCACCTACGGGGTCGCTTCCTATGCCGTGAGCCGCCGCTCCGGCGAGCTGGGTATCCGCATGGCACTGGGGGCGACGGGCCAGGATATCAAGCGGCTGGTGCTGCGGGAGGGTGCCATCGTCGCGGCATCGGGAGCCGACCCGGTCAGCTTCTCGACCACCGAGCGGCCGACATCGACGGCGACACCGCGGATTTCGACAAGCGCCTCATCCTTGCTGGCGGCGATGCTGCGTTCCGCCGCCGCGATCTGTTGCGCCAGGCTCGCGCCAAGCTGGCGCTGGCGCTCGGCCGCCTCTGCCGCCATCCGGCCGGAGGTCTCGCGCAGCGTTGCCTGCGCCTCGGCACGCGCCGAGGACAAGCTCTTCTCATAGCTGGCGAGCACGGTTTCGGCCTGGGCCTTCAACTCGCCGGCGCGGGCGAGATCGCTGTCAAGCCGCTGGCGGCGCGCCTCGATCGCCCGGCCGACCTGCGGGACGGCGAGCCGCTTCATCAACACGTAGAGCACGACAAACGTGACCAGCAGCCAGAACAGCTGCGGCACATAGGTCGACAGGTCGAGCTGCGGCATCTGGCTGTGGCCGGCCGGCTCGGTCGTGCCCTGATGAGTCTTCGGGGCTGGGGCGTCGGATTGCGCCATCGCGGGGTCCGGGCTGAGCGCTAAGCCTAGCCGAGTGGACCTAGAACGTGAACAGCAGCAGGAAGGAGATCAGCAGCGCGTAAAGCGCCACCGCCTCGGTCAGCGCGAAACCGAGAATGCCGATGCCGAACACCTGATCGCGCGCCGCCGGATTGCGTGCGATCGAGCTGACCAGGGTGGCGAAGATATTGCCGATGCCGACGCCGACGCCCGCGAGAGCGATGGCGGCGAGGCCGGCGCCGATCAGTTTGGCCGAGGCTGCATCCATGAGGTCGTCCTTTGGAGAGTTCGCTTTTGGGGGTGGAGGGGGACCGGCGCGGGCTCAGTGCAGGTGGATGGCGTCGCGCAGGTAAAGGCAGCTGAGGATCGTGAAGACGTAGGCTTGCAGCGCGGCCACGATGAATTCGAGCCCGTACAGCGCCACGTTGACGGCGAGCGGCAAAAAGCCGAACACGCCAAGCGACACGGTGAACCCGGCGAACACCGCCATCATCGTGTGGCCGGCCATCATATTGGCAAACAGCCGGATGCCGAGACTGACCGGCCGCGACAGATAGGAAATGATCTCGATCGGCACCAGGATCGGCGCCATCACCACGGGCGCCCCGGCGGGAAAGAAAAAGCTGAAGAAATGCACCCCGTGCCGGATGAACGCGACGATCGTGACCAGGAGGAACACGAAAATCGCCAGCGCAAAGGTCACCACGATCTGACCGGTAAAGGTGAAGGTATAGGGGATCAGCCCGATCAAATTGCCGAGCAGCACGAACATGAAAATCGTGAAGATCAGCGGAAAGAATTCGCGTCCCTCGGTGCCGACATTGTCGCGCACCATGCCGGCGACGAATTCATAGGCCAGCTCGGCCACTGATTGCAGCCGTCCGGGCACCAGCGCGGCCCGGCTCGTCGCGGCCACCAAGAGCGCGATCGTAGCCACCACCACGATGGTCATGAACAGCGCCGAATTCGTGTAGGAGATGTCAACAGGGCCCAGGTGCAGCGGGATCAACCGCTCGACCGTGAACTGCTCCAAGGGTCCGTGTTCGGCGGCCACTTTTCGCCTCGATCTCGTTGCTGCCTGTGCCCGCCAACGCGGTCGGCGTCAGTCCTCTTTCCGCCCGATCCCCTGGCGTCCGATGTTCTGGGCCGCGCGAAACACGTTGAGCGTCCCGGCGCCGGCCCCGAGGAAGAAGAATGCGATCAACCCGATGACCCCCCAGGGCGCCGGCAGGAACCGATAGGCGAGCCACCCGAAGGCGAGCCCGACGCACAGCGCGGCGACCAGCTCGACCCCGATGCGAAACCCGAAGCCAAGCGCGCCGCCCGGCGACGAACCATCGCCGCCCGCCGCCTGTCCCTGATCCCGCTCCAGCCGCGCCTTGTCGAGCCTTTTGCCGAGGCGGGCCAACGGGTCGGTCGGCCCGCCTTCACTCATTTTGGGGAGCGCAACCAACACCAATCCAATCCCGGCCGCCACCGGCCGGAGCGGCGCGCACCATAGTGGGGCACCGCCCCCCTGTCAACCCGCCGGCGGGGTCGGATTCCGTATATGAAATATAAGTGATATCAATGTGCTATTGACAAATCTCATTGTCGTCCCGGCGAAGGCCGGGACCCACTCCGCGGTGGATACCGGCCTTCGCCGGTATGACGAGACCTTGATCTGATACGGCTAACTTCCCGATCGGGGTCCTACGCCGTCTGCCGCAACTCGGCAGCGCGCGCGAGATCGACCGAAACCAGCTGCGAGACACCCCGCTCGGCCATCGTCACGCCGAACAGCCGGTCCATCCGCGCCATCGTGACGCGGTGATGGGTGATCACCAGGAAGCGTGTGCCGGTCGTGTCCGCGATGTCCGCGACCAGCCGGCAGAACCCGTCGATATTGGCGTCGTCGAGCGGCGCATCGACCTCGTCGAGGACGCAGATCGGCGCCGGGTTGGTCAGGAACACGGCAAAAATCAGCGCGATCGCGGTCAGCGCCTGCTCGCCGCCCGAGAGCAGCGACAAGGAATCCAGGCGCTTGCCCGGCGGGCTCGCCATGATGTCGAGCCCGGCTTCGAGCGGGTCGTCGTCGCCGGCCCAGGCGAGTGCCGCCTTGCCGCCGCCGAAGAGTCGGGCAAACAGCTCGCCGAAATGCGCGTTGAGCTGCTCGAACGCGGCGAGAAGCCGTTTGCGCCCCTCCTGGTTGAGGGTGGCGATGCCGCGCCGCAGCCGCGCTATCGCGGCAGTCAGATCGCCGCGCTCGTATTCGAGCCCGGCGAGCCGCGCCGCGACCTCCGCGGCTTCCCGTTCGGCCAGCAGATTGACCGGGCCCATCGCGTCGCGTTCGCGCAGCAGGCGGTCGAGCCGGGCGGCAAGATCGGCGGTATCGCCGGGGTTGCCCGCATCCGCAGCCCCGCTCTCGACCACCAGCATGGCCAGGGTTTCGGGGGTCTGATCGAGCCGCTCGGCGATCTCGGCGCGCAGCCGCGCCAGCCCCTCGGAAGCGGCCTCGCAGCGCGCCTGGAGGCGGGCGCGTTGCTCGCGCGCCTCGGCGATTGCCGCCTCGGCCCGGCGTGCCGCCTCGCCCGCCTGGCGCAGCCGGGTTTCGCCGGCGGCGAGCGCATCCCCAAGGGCGCGCTGCTCGGCCGCCGCTGCGGCGGCGCTGCGAGCGAGCGCCTCGGTTTCGCCGGCGATCGCGGCCGGGCGTCCGGCCAGTTCGGCGATCTCCGCGGCGAGCGCACCCTGCCGGTCGGCAAGAATCGCGCATTGCG
>CAYMRQ010000048.1:17222-24950 GCA_964392845.1 uncultured Rhizobium sp. | reverse complement strand
GGCCTGGTCGAGGCGTTCCATGATCTGCTGCGCGTCGGCCTGAAAGGTCGCGATCACCTCGCCCAGGAAACCGGACCCGCCGCCCAGCGCGCGCAACCCTTCAATCGCACGCATATCGAGCGCCGCGGCCGTCTCGGGCACGAATTTCGGATGGGCCGCGATCGGCGTGATGCGCTCGCTCGATTGGTCCCGCGTGTCATCGCTCGCTCCCGGCGTCTCGGCCGCCGAGCGCGGCGGGTCGGCGACAAGCGGCAGTGCCGGCCGATCGGGCGCCAGCGGCCTAAGCGGCCCAAGGGGCAGGGCATGGAGCGCGTTGGCGAGCAATTGCTCGCTCAGCGGCAGCGGGATGAAACCGTCGAGTTCGCCGTCGTCGACCTCGCCAAGGCTCTCGATCTGCTCGGCCTCGGCGACCAACAGAACAAACGGCGCAGCGCCGCCGAGCCGCGCCGCGCGGTGGGCAAGGCTGAGCGCGGAGAGCAATTTGCGGCGGCCGTCGATGATCAAGACCGGGCTCATCGCCGGGCGATCTGTCGTGTCGCGGCCAGAGAGGCCAGCAAGGGCGCCGTCGGCGTCGCCGACCCAGCGCACATCGCCGTGCCACGCCGCAAGCCGTTCTGTGAGCTCGCCGGCGAACGCTGCGTCCTCGGTCGCGATCAGCACCGGGCGGTTGGCGAGATCGAGGATCGGCTCGGCCGCGCCCTCCTCGATCGCCAGCGTCAGGGTTACCACCAGCCGGGTGCGCTGGCCTGGTGTCCGCTCGATGGCGAATGTGCCGCCCATCAGCGCGACCAGGCGCCGCACCAGCAGCAGGGCGAGCGGGCCCTCCCCCGGGGTCAGGTCAGGCGCCAGGTCGGGCTCCCGGTCGCCGCCCGCGTTCTCGACAGTGAGGCCCAACCGAAGCCGGCGCGCATCGCAGGCCACGGCGTCGAGCGCGATCCGCACCGTCCCGGCCTCCCGGACCTCGACCGCGTGGCCGGCGAGGCTGGCGAGAATGCGCGCCAACGCCCGGGCGCGGCCGCGCAGGCGGCCGGGCAGATGCGGATCGACCCGCCAGCGCAGCAGGACGCCCTTTTCGGCGGCATTTGCCTGGAGCGGCGCCAGGCTGTGCTTGACCAGCGCGCGCAGGTCAAACGCCTCGACCGGCGGCGCGAAGGTGCCGGCTTCGAGCGCCGCGAAGTCGAGAACATCGTTGATCGGCGAGGCGACGGCCCCGATCGAGCGCGAAGCTGCCGGCGAAGCGCGCAAATTGTCGGCAATCAGCCGCAGAACCCGCCGCCGATCGGCTTCCGCTTGCGCCGCTTCGTCCCGCGCCGCCGCGGTCGCACGGATCGCCCCGGCGATAAAGCCCGGCAGCACCGCGAGCGCCAGGATCAGCCCCGTGGCCAATGCCGGCTGTTGCTGCCAGACATCGGTCGACAGGACGACGGCGGCAAAGCCGAGAATGCTGCCGATCGCGGTCCCCAACAGCGCGCCCAGGCCAAAGCGGAACCCGGCGTAGACGATCGCCAGTAAATAGAGCGGGTACCAGCCGGCGACCGCACCACCGCCGTAATGCAGGAATGCCGAGAATAGCACGATATCCAGAATCATCGCGCCGACACGCCGCACCGGCGAGGCGTCCGGCCACAGGACGACGTGCAACAGTAGGGCCCAGGCGGCGACCAGCCCGAACGCGGCGACCGCCAAATAGGGCGCCGCCGGGCCGGCGTTCGGGCTGATTGCCGCCAGTCCCAGGGAATAGCCGAAGATAAGGGCGTCGACCAAGACCCGCAGGATCGCCTGCTCGGCTTCGCTGTCGCCCCGTGCCGAGAGGGCGAGGGCGATGCGGCGCAGCCCCGACAGCGCGGTTGCCAGCCCGACCCCGGTCGGGGCGAGCACCAGCAACGCCACCAGCGCGCTCGCGACCAGGGGCGGCCCCAGGAGCCCGCTGGTTGCGGCCATTGCGGCGACCGCGATCGGCGCCGACACGCCGGCGAGCGAGAGCCCGAGCGCCGCCGCGACGAGGCGCCAGCCGACCCGGTCAGCCGGCGGCGGCGGCTCGTCAGCGTCCCGCCGCGCCATCCGGTCGAAGAGGCTTTTTGTCGGCCCGGGCAACAGGGAAACCTATGACCGCCCGCCAGCGCGGATGGCGCCGCTGACCGGTGCCGCCGCCGGCACCGGCTGCGAGCGTTCGCGCGGAAAGGTCACGGTCACCGACGTGCCGACGCCTTTCGTGCTGTGGATGCTCAGAACCCCGCCGTGCAACTCGGTCAGCCCGATCGCCAGCGGCAGCCCGAGACCGGTGCCGTCGTGCCTGCGCGTCCAGGCGCTGGCGACCTGGCCGAAGCGGGTCATCGCCAGCTCCACCTCCGCGCCATCCATGCCGATGCCATGATCGGTGACGGCGATGGCGAGCGCGCCGTCGGCATTGCGCAACACAATCTCGACCTTGCCGCCGGGGTGACTGAACTTGATCGCATTGACCAAGAGATTGAGCACGATCTGCTTCAGCTTGCGGGCGTCCGCCCGCAGCGGCGCGATGACGCCCTCGCGGCGTATGGTGACCCGGATGTCGCTCGCCCGCGCCTTGGCCTCGGTGAACTGCACCAGATCGGCGACGGTCTGCGGCGGATCGATCACCTCCTCGACGAGGTCGAGCTTGCCGGCTTCGAGCTTCGACACATCGAGAATGTCGTTGATCAGCCCCAAGAGGTGCTCGGCGCTGCCCAGGATGTCGCGGGCGTAGCCGACATATTTCGCCGTGCCGACCGGCCCCAGCATCTCGCCGGCAATGACTTGCGAAAACCCGATTATCGCGTTCAAGGGCGTGCGCAGCTCGTGGCTCATATTGGCGACGAACTCGGTCTTGCTGCGGTTCGCCAGCTCGGCCTGCTCCTTGGCGGCGAGGAGGTCGCGCTCGGTGCGCTTGCGCTCAGTGATGTCGACAAAGGCGGTGACCACCATCGACTCCTCGCCGTCCTCGGCGTGGAATAACGCCTTGGTGGTCAAGAGCACGCCAGGATTGCCGTCGCGGTCGACGATCTCTTCCTCGGTCGAGCTCGGGACGGCCTTGCCTGCGAGCAGGCGTTCATCGCCCTCCATCAGGATGCGCGCCAACGGCCCGCCATGCGCTTCGACCGGCCGCTTGCCGATCAACCGGCTCGCCGGCACCCCGACAAACAAGGCGAACATCCGGTTGACCAGCAGGTAGCGCCCGTCGCGGCCGGTGACGCAGATCATGCGCGGAATGACGTCGATCAGCCGAAGCAGCGTTTCGTAAGCCCGCCCTGACCCCTCGGGGTAGCGCCGGCTGGCCTCGATGGCCGGTTCCTCGCCCGGCCGTTCGTCCACGGGCGCGACCTCCTCACCGGTCCCGCGTGGTCCGCGCTGCCGCAGCAACTGGCTGCGTGCCCGGATAGCGAAATCGCGGCGATCGACCGGGATCAGCAGATGATCGCCGGCGCCGGCCGCGCGCGCCCGCGCGATGCGGTCGAAATCTTCTTCGGACCCGACGACAATCACCGGGACATCGGCGCCGGCGGGCTGCTCGCGCAGCCGGGAGATGAACTGCGCGGCCTCGCCCTGCGCACTCGCGGCAGCCAGGAGAACAAGATCGGGGTCGTTATCGGAACAAAAACCAAGAGCCGCATCCGGATCGGCAAAGCTCTTCGCGACCGTTCGATCGCCGAGCGATCTGGCCAACCGCTCCAGGATCTTCAGATTGGTGATGCTGTCATCGACGATGACCACCAGCTGCGATGACACGCGCGAGCCCCGAGAGTCAGCCATTCACCGTCGAATGTATGCTCGTCGCCAGCTGCGCATACATACGCGCGTGTGCCGGCGCTGAAATCCGGCCAGTTACAAGGTGTTGAGTCGCCTGGCGCAAAATCCGCCGGCGACCTGCGCCGGCCGAAGCGGCGCGGGTGATTCGCGCCTCTCCTACAACCGGTAGAACGCCTTGGCGTTTTTCCAGAAAAACCGGTCGCGATCGGCCGGTGAAAGATGGCTCAGCATCCGGCTGATCGCGGTGATCAGCGCGCCGTAGCCGATGCGCAGCCCGGCCACCGGGAAGTTCGTGGCGAAGATCGCCCGCTCGATGCCGAAGATGGCAAGCGCGTCCAACACCACCCGGCGGTTCGATGCGTAATCCCAGGGCTGATCCTTGAGGCCGAATTCGGAGATTTTGACGTGGACGTTGGGCTGGCGCGCCAGGGCTTCCATCGCGCTGCGCCACGCCGCCAGCCCCTTGTCGCTGCGGTCCCACGGAAAGCCGGTGTGATTGAGCACGACGGGCGTCTTGGGAAAGGCGCGCGCCACCGCAGCGGCCTCGTAGAGATGCCAGAACGGCACCCGCAAATCCCACGAGAGCCGGTATTTCTCCAAGAGGGCAAAGCCGCGCAGCCAGCGCTCGTCCTGCATCGTGCCGAGCCCGCCCGGCATCATCCGATCGGGTGACGGCGCGGTAACCGGCTTTGAGCGGATGCCGCGCACCAGCGGGAAGGCGGCCTGGGCGGCGATCACTTCCTCGGCATTGTCGCTGTCGAACCAGGCATGCGCGACGATCGCGCCGGGAAAGCCGTATTCGTCGTGGATTGCGGTGATCCAGCGGGTTTCGCCGATCTGGTCGGCGCGGTCCCATTCGGCCTCGCAATGCACCGTCGTCAGCACATTGTGGCCGGCGGCGTCGCGCCGGTAATCCTCGGGGAGGTAATTGCACCGGATCGCGCTGTCGTCGCCCATGAAGAAATCGCGGCGCGGCTCGCCCACCAGGTTCGGGTGTTTCCCTTGCGGCAAATCCCACAGATGATGGTGCGCATCGATCAGCGTGACCGCGTCGGGCGAGTCGTCCCAGCCGCCGTGGATCGTGTGCATGACGAAGCGCTCCATTCCCGGGAGCTTGCGGGAAATCCGGCACATGTCTATGTGTATAAGGTCGTTACTTTATACACAAGAGGCCGGGCCATGCGCACGAACATCGAGATCGACGACAAACTCATGCAGGAAGCCCAACGCCTCACCGGGCTCAAGACCAAACGTGAGATCGTCGAAGCGGCCCTTCACATGCTGATCCGCATAGAAAAGGCGAATATCCTCGATCTCGCCGGCAAGGTACATTGGGAAGGTGATCTGAATGAGAGCCGAGAAGGTCGGTCCTTTCCGTGATCCTTGTCGACAGCTCGGTTTGGATCGATCACTTGCGCAATTCGGCCGCGCCTACCGTATCGCGGTTGCGCGAGTTGATCCCTGGCGGAGAGATTTTGGTTGGCGATCTGATCCTTTGTGAGGTCCTCCGCGGCTTGCGTAGTGAAACCGAAGCAATCGTGGTGGAGCGAACCCTGCGCAAATTCACCTTCACAGCGCTGCTCGATCCCGAACTCGCCGTGATTGCGGCCGCCAATTATCGTGCGCTCCGCCGCCAGGGGATCACGATCCGCAAGACGATCGATCTGATCATCGGAACCTACTGCATCGAGCGGGGGCACGCGCTGCTGCATTCCGACCGGGATTTCGAGCCGATGGAACGCTTCCTCGGCTTGCAATCGGTTTAGGCGGCGAGCGGCTCGAACAGGCGTTCGAGATCGGCCGCTTCGAGGAGCGGCCCCGAGGCATCCCGCTCATCATAGATGCCCGAGGCCAGCGCGCGCTTGCGCTGCTGCAGTTCGATCATGCGTTCTTCGACCGTGCCCTGGGCGACGAGCTTGTAGACGAACACCGGCTTGTCCTGGCCGATGCGATGGGCGCGGTCGGTGGCCTGGTCCTCGACCGCCGGGTTCCACCAGGGATCGTAATGAATGACGGTATCGGCCGCGGTCAGGTTGAGCCCGGTCCCACCGGCGCGCAGGCTGATCAGGAACAGCGGCACCTTGCCGCTCTGAAAGCGGCGGACCGGGCCGGCGCGATCGATTGTATCGCCGCGCAGCTCGACAAACTCGATGCCGGCGCGGTCGAGCTCCGGCTTGATCAAATCGAGCATGCTGGTGAATTGCGAGAATAAGAGGATGCGCCTGCCGTCCTCGACCAGCGCCGGGAGCATGTCCATCAGGTGAGCGAGCTTGGCGCTGGCGCCGACCTTGCGCGCTGCGCGGGTCGCAACAGACCTGGCGCAGCTTCAGGAGGGCGTCGAGGATCACGATACGGCTGCGGGCAAAGCCTTTGGCCGCGACCTCCTGGCGCACCTTCTCGTGCATCGCCAGACGCACGGTTTCATAGAGGTCGCGCTGCGGCCCGGACAGTTCGAGCGGGCTGACGATCTGGGTCTTCGCGGGCAGATCGGCGGCGACGACCGCCTTCGTCCGCCTCAGCAGAAACGGCTTGAGGCGCCCGGCGAGCACCGCCCGGCGCGCGCCATCCTGGCGCTTTTCGATCGGCACCCGGAAGACCCGGGCGAAGCGCTTCGCATCGCCGAGCAGGCCCGGCATCAGGAAGGCGAATTGCGACCATAGTTCGCCGAGATGGTTCTCGACCGGGGTGCCGGTCAGGCACAGGCGATGGCGCGCCTCGATCCGGCAGACGATCTGGGTGGCCTTGGTCGCCGCGTTCTTGATCGCCTGGGCTTCGTCGAGCACCGCGAGATGCCATTCGACCGCCAGCAGACGCTCGGCGTCGCGCGGCAAGAGCGCGTAGGTCGTCAGCACCAGATCGCTGTTGGCGATCTCGCCGAAACGCTGAGCGCGGTCGGGGCCATGCAGCGACAGGACCCGCAGTTCCGGCGCGAGGCGGGCCGCTTCCGCGCACCAGTTGGGCACGACGCTGGTCGGGCACACGACGAGGCACGGCCGGTCCAGCCGTCCCTCGCGCTTCTCGACGAGAATATGGGCAAGCGTCTCGACCGTCTTGCCGAGCCCCATATCGTCGGCGAGGATGCCGCCCAGATCGAATTCGCGCAGGAACTGCAGCCAATCGAGCCCCGTCTGCTGATAGAGGCGCAGCTCGGTGCGCAACCCGGAAGGGGGCGCGACCGGTTCGATTTGCGAGAAGGCTCGCAGCCGCTGCGCCAGCGCGCGCAGCCGCTCGCCGCCGAGCCAGCGCAGCCGGGTCGCCGCCTCGATCTCGGCCAGCGCGGCGCCTTCCCCGGCCGAGATCTCGATCGTGCCGCTCGGCGACAGGTTTTCCGGGTGGTACAGCTCGACCAGGGTGGCGAGGATCGCCTTGGTGCGATCGAGCGGCAGCGCGATGTGCCTTCCATCGGCAAGCTGGCCGAAAACGACGCCATTGCGCGCGATCGCGTCGAGGCTGCCCTCCGCCCCCAGATGGCGCACGCGGCGCAACAGCGAGGTCAGCACCGGCAACAGCGGTATCTGCTCACCGTCGAGGTCGATGCCGAGATCGAGCGAAAACCACCAGCCGCTGCCCTCCGATACCGCGGCGGTCCACTCGCCGCCGGCATCGACGACTTGGTGGCGGAAGCCGGCGTCGAACTCGATCCGCCACCCCTCGGCCTCGAGCGCCGGCACCACCTCGTAGATAAAACCCGGCCAATCCGCCCCGTCATCCTTCAAACCCAGTGGCAGATAGGCCCCGTCGCCGGCTTGTTTGGTGAAATCAGCGACCGGGCCGAGCCCGAGCTTGTGCAACCGGCTGTGCGCGGCGCGTTCGGCGGCGATATCCCGGCGCTGTACCACGAGCCGCCCGGAATCGACCCACCGCATCTCGCTGGGAGCGGCGGCGAGATCGATCACGCGGCCGTCATAGGAGGCGCCGAACAGCGCGATACCGCGCGGCGCGAACAACCCCGCGAGGGCCGGG
>CAYMRQ010000048.1:0-17212 GCA_964392845.1 uncultured Rhizobium sp. | reverse complement strand
CGGTGCCGGCCGTCGGCATCCAATAACTCCACTGCCGCCGGCGGTTGGCGAGCCGCAGCACCGGCACCAGCGGGGCGTTGCGAACCTCCTCGACGATGTTGCCGCGCGGCCGGGGCAGCGCGAGAGCCCCCAGATCGCGGTCAAACACCCCGCCGACGGCTGCCGCCTGCACCGGGTCAAGCGGCGGCGCCGCGAGGAACGCGCCGACCACCCCGAACGGCGCGTCGAATTCGAGCGGTCCGGCGAGATATGCTGCGGGATCGACGTACCAGGGGGCGGCACCGGGCAGGGCGATCACCGCACCCTCGATCTCGACAATGGCGGCGCTTTGGCAGCCATCATCGCCGAGCCGCCAGCCGAGCCGCGCGCGACGCGGCACCCCCAAGGCAAGCGGCGGGTCTTGGATGTCGCGCCAGCGGCACCTTCCGGTGGCGAGGATGCGCTTCATCAGCAAGCGGAGCACATCGGGGTCGCCGGGAAGCTGCGCCGCGCCCCAGGATGTGCGCATCAACCGGCCGGCCAGGCGGTCTTCGGGCCGGACATACTTCGCCGTCGAGGTTTCAAACCCCGCCGAACAGGGCCGATCGGCGCCGTACGCTCCGCTTTTCAAGACGCGTGCGATCCGCAATTCGAGTGTAAAGCTCTGGCCCGGATGGGTCGGGTTGTCGAGGCGATAGATGATCTCTTCGGGCGCGCGAGCGGGCTTCGTCGACCCCAGCCGCAGCTGATCGAGCCAGCCCGCAACCGGCCCGCCGAGCGGGTCGGCCGGCGCTATCTCCCGCGGCGGGTGTTTCAGCGCCTCCAGCAGCACCGCGGCAACGTGCTTGCAATCGACGGCGACCGGACAGCTGCATCGGCCCGTCAGGTGGACGCGCTGGCCCGGCTTGATGTCGGCGAAAACATGATAGGGCCGCCGCCGCGTCCCCTGTACGTCGGCGATCAGCCGCTGCCCGCCCTTGTCGGCGTGGAGATCGCTGACCGCACCGCGGCGCTGATAGGGGCGAGCTTTTTCAAGCTCGTAGCCGAGGCATCGGCTGATATCGCGCTCGTCATAGGGGAACGCGCGCGGCGCCGAAGAAAAGGCGGGCGGGCTGATGTCGTGCATCGCGATCTCCGGCTGACGGATTTGGCCGAAGTGACGGTTCGCGGCCCGCCCGTGTCAAGATTCGCCGTCGCGCGTTGACCGCGCCCGGCACCCGCCGCATGCTGGGCCGCAACCGCTGTCTGCTAGAGGCGAATCGCGTCGGGAGCGATCGATGGACCAGAGCTACGAAACGGTGCGGGTCGAGGACAAGGGCGAGGGGCTCCTGGTGTTGACTCTCAACCGGCCGCAGGTCGCCAACGCGATGAACACCCGGATGGGGCGCGACCTCCTGGCCTTTTTCGAGGCGGTCAACGCCGATCCGCTCGCCTGTCGCGCGATCGTCGTGACCGGAGCCGGCAACAAGGCGTTCTGCGCCGGCGGCGACCTCAAGGAACGCCAGGGCATGACCGACGAGACCTGGCAGGCCCAGCACCTGCTGTTCGAGCGGATGATCCGCGCCTTCATCTCCTGTCCGGTGCCGGTGTTGGGCGCGATTAACGGCGCGGCCTATGCCGGGGGGTGCGAGTTGGCGCTGTGCTGCGACTTTCTCTACGCCGCCGAGACCGCGCGCTTTGCCCTGACCGAGGTGACGCTCGGCATCATGCCGGGCGCCGGCGGCACGCAGAACCTGCCGCGCGCCGTCGGCGAGCGGCTGGCCAAGGAGATCATCCTGACCGGGCGGCCGTTCTCGGCGCGCGAGGCCTGTGACTGGGGCATGGTCAACCGGCTGTGCGCCCCCGAGCGCCTCCTCGACGAGACGCTGGAGACCGCGCGCCGCATCGCCGACAACGCGCCGATATCGGTGCGCCAGGCCAAGCACGCGATCCATCATGGGCTGCAGATGGACCTCGCCAGCGCGATGATGCTCGAGATCGAGGCCTATAACCGCATGGTCCCGACCGAGGACCGCCGCGAAGGCATCGCCTCGTTCAACGAAAAGCGCAAGCCAAGATTCACCGGACGGTGATAGCGGCTGCCCCCACCCCCCCACGCCTCCGGCGTGGGTCCCTCCCTCCCCCGCTTGCGGGGGAGGGTCTTTACGCCGGCGGCGTCCCGATTTGCTCCCTCCCCCGCAAGCGGGGGAGGGTTGGGGTGGGGGCTGGGCCGGCTGCGAGAATAGGAGGTCAAGCATGGATGGCGATTTGATGAACCCGACAAAAGTGGCTCAACTGACCTTGACGCTCGCCGCCCAGGCGAGCGCCGTCACCTACGATGCGCTGCCCGAGACGGTGCGGGCCTTGGCGCGGCAATGCGTGCTCGATTATTTGGGGGTCGCCCTCGCCGGGGCCGGCGATCCGCTGGTCGCCATCCTGCTCGACGAATTGGCCGAGGCGGGCGGTGCGGCGCAGGCCGGCGTGATCGGCCACGCGGCGCGGCTGCCGGTGCTGTCGGCGGCGCTGGTCAACGGCGCGATCGGCCACGCACTCGATTACGACGACGTCAATCTGGCGATGCCGGGCCATCCCTCGGTGGCGATCCTGCCCGGCCTCCTGGCGCTCGCCGAACAGCGGCACAGCTTGGGGCGCGATGTCATCGCCGCCTTTGTCGCCGGCTACGAGACCGCCTGCCGGATCGGCCTGGCGCTCAGGCCCGGCCATTACAATCTCGGCTTCCACGCCACCGGCACGGTCGGCGTGTTCGGCGCGGCGGCTTCCTGCGCGCGCCTCCTCGGCCTCGACGCCGACGCCACGGCGCAGGCGCTCGGCATCGCCGGGACCCAGGCAGCCGGGCTCAAATCGCAGTTCGGCACGATGTGCAAGCCGTTCCATGCCGGCAAGGCGTCGCAGAGCGGCCTCCTGGCGGCGCGCCTCGCCGCGCGCGGGTTTTCGAGCCGGCCCGACCTCATCGAATGCGAGCAGGGCTTCGCCTTGACCCACGGCCCCGATTTCCGCCCCGAGGCGGCGCTCGCCGCCCCGCCGAACGGGTTCCACATCTTTGCCAACCTGTTCAAATACCATGCCGCCTGCTACCTGACGCACGGGCCGATCGAAAGTGCCCGGTCTGTCCGCGAGCAGGCAGTGCGCGAGCGGCACGGGCTGATGCCCGCGGAGATCGCGCAGGTCACGCTGCGGCTCGATAAGAGCTGCGAGCGGGTGTGCAACATCCGCGCCCCGAGCGACGGTCTCGAAGCCAAGTTCAGCCTGCGCCAGACCGTGGCAATGGCGCTGGCCGGAATCGATACCGCGAGCCTCGGCGCCTACAGCGCGGCGACCGCGACCGACCCGGCGCTCGTCGCGCTGCGCGAGAAGGTCGCGCTCGATTTCCAGGATTCCTGGCCGCAGGCCGCCGCCGAGATCGAGGTCGCGCTCGGCGACGGCCGGGTATTGCGCGCGAGCCATGATGCCGGGATCCCGAGCGCCGATATCGCCGGCCAAGGCGAGCGCCTCACCGCGAAATTCGATGCATTGGCCGAGCCGGTCGTGGGATCGGCGCGCGCCCGCGAATTGCGCGAGATGATCTCAGGCCTCGACCGCCTCGCCGATATCGGCGCCCTGGCGCGCCTCGCCGCCGGTTGACGGGTTGTCATTGCGAGGAGCGCAGCGACGAAGCAATCTCGGTGGAAGCGATCATAATCGGCGCGAGATTGCTTCGCTGCGCTCGCAATGACAGGCTTTAAACTGGAAATTCTTTGGAGGACACCGCCATGCCCGATTACCCGCTCCCGTCGAGCAACCCGCAAGCGCTCGGCTTTGCACTGAAGCCGCTCGAGCATCTCGACCATCTGATCCGCGCGCATATCGAAGAGGGCCGCTATACCGGCGCGCAGATCGCCTTGGCGCGCAACGGCCAGCTGGCGCTGTCGCGCTGCTATGGCGACGCCAGGACCGCGGGTCAGCAGGCGCCGGCCACGGCCGATACCCTCTTTCTCTTATTCAGCCAGACCAAGGTGCTGACCAGCTCGGCGGTGTGGGCGTTGGTCGAGGAAGGCCGGCTGTCGTTCATGGACAAGATCAGCGACCACCTGCCCGAATTCGCCCGGCGCGGCAAGGCCGACATCACGCTGCACCAGGTGATGACGCACCAGGGCGGCTTCCCGAGCGGCGACGTCACCCCGGCGACCTGGACTGACCATGCCAGGATGCGAGCCGAGGTTTGCGATTTCTCGCTCGACTGGACCCCGGGCACCCGCCTGCAATACCACCCGCGCGCCGCGCATCTGACCCAGGCGATGGTGATCGAGGCGGTGACCGGCCAGGACTACCGCGCGGTGATCCGCGACAACGTGCTGGCGCCGCTCGGCCTCGCCGGCGACATCTTCGTCGGCGTGCCGACGAGCGAGCAGGGGCGCTGCGCCGATACCTATGCCGCCGAGCCGCGCGACAACTCGCCCGAGTTCAAGGCGGCCGGCATGCCGAGCGGCGGCGGCTACGCGACCGCGCGCGGCATGGCCGCGTTCTACCAGATGCTGCTCGGCCAAGGCCGGCTCGGCGATGTGCGGATGTTCTCGCCGCGCCTGATCAGCTATGTCACGCGCAGCCACACCGGCGAGCAGGGCGACGACGCGATGGGCGGCATTCCGATGCATCGTGGCCTCGGGCCCCATGTCCGCGGCGACAGCGACCGCATCCGCGGGCTCGGCGCGATCGCCGCGCCGCAGACCTTTGGCCATGGCGGGGCCGGGACCTCGTATTCCTGGGCCGACCCGACGAGCGGCGTGTCGTTCACCTACCTCACCAATTTCATGATACCCGATCCATGGCATGGGGCCCGGCTCGATCGCATCGCCAATCTGGTGCACGCCGCGATCGACTGAGGGAGGATTGCCCCTCACCCCGACCCTCACCCCGCAAGCGGGGTGAGGGAGCGCGGTTGCGGCGCCTCTGCTAGGCCCCTCTCCCCGCGTGCGGTCGCCTGCGGGGAGAGGGAACGCGGCTGAACCGGCAGGGTGACGGAGCGACAATTGTCCTCAGGCAGCACTGCCTGCTCTCCCTCTCCCCGTTCACGGGGAGAGGGCCGGGGTGAGGGGCTGATCAGCACAGGCGTTGCCTCGCCAGATTCCGATTGCCTCGGTGGGGGCGGCACGCCACGATCGGTTCCCATGAAATAGCGGCGCCGCCGGAGTCTCTTGGCGGCCGTGCGTGGATTGGAGTGGAGGACCTCTATGCCTAGCGCCCCCCGCTGTGTCGCCCTGGTGGGCCCCTATCTGTCGGGCAAGACGACGCTGCTCGAAGCGCTGTTGTTCGCCAGCGGCACGACCAGCCGCCGGGGCAGCGTGCGCGACGGCAATTCGGTCGGCGATCACGCCACCGAGGCGCGGGCGCGTCAGATGTCGACCGAGCTCAACGTCGCCAACGCGACCTATCTCGGCGACCCCTGGACGATCCTCGATTGCCCGGGCTCGGTCGAACTGCTCTATGAGGCGCAGCAGGCGATGCTGGTCGCCGACGTCGTCGTGGTGGTGTGCGAGCCCGAGGTCGAGCGCGCGATCACGGTCAGTGCGCTGTTGCGCTTTTTGAACCGCCACAACATTCCGCACATGCTCTACATCAACAAGCTCGATGCCGCGAACGCACGGGTGCGCGACGTGCTGGCGGCGTTGCAGGCGGTGTCCGATCGCCCGCTCGTGCTGCGCCAAGTCCCGCTGCGCGGGCCCGAAGCCGAGATCACCGGCTATGTCGATCTGGTCAGCGAACGCGCCTACCGCTACCGGCCGGGCCAGGCTTCCGATCTGGTGCCGTTGCCCGAGGATTTCTGGGACCGCGAAGGCGAAACCCGCAACAGCCTCGTCGAGAAGCTGGCCGATTTCGACGATGCGCTGCTCGAACAGCTGCTCGAGGACGTGCAGCCCTCGAAGGAGGAGATCTACCAGCACCTGACCAAGGATTTTCAGCGCAACCTGATCGTGCCGGTCTTTGTTGGCGCGGCGGGGCAGGATTATGGCGTCCGGCGCCTCTGGAAGGCGTTGCGCCACGAGACGCCCGGCCCGCGCGAGACCGCGGAACGGCTCGGCATCGCCGCCGAAGGCGAGCCGCTGGCGCAGGTCTTCAAGACCTATCACCTGCCGCATACCGGGAAATTGTCGCTGTCGCGGATCTGGCGCGGCGCGGTATCGGAAGGCATGGTGCTGAACGGCGTGCGCGTTGCCGGGGTGGTGCGGCTCCTGGGCGCCCAGCATGAGAAAATTGCCGCGGCCCAACTGGGCGAAATCGTCGGGCTGACCCGGATGGAGGAAATCGCCACCGGGGCGGTCTTGACCCCGTCCGGCAAGGGCGCCGCGCTGCCGCAGCCCGAGCGGCTGCAGCCGGTCTATGGCCTCGCGATCCACGCCGAAAAGCGCAGCGACGACGTCAAGCTCAGCGGCTCGATCGCCAAGCTGATCGACGAGGACCCGACCCTCCAGCTCGAGCAGAACGCCGAATTGCGCGAGATGGTGCTGTGGGGTCAGGGCGACGTGCATCTGCAAATCGCGATCGACCGGCTGCGCAACCGCCACAATCTGGCGGTCGTCGGCCACCACGCCACGGTGCCCTACAAGGAGACGATCCGCCGCGCCAGCCAGCAGCATTCGCGCTTCAAGCGGCAGAGCGGCGGGCACGGGCAATTCGCCGATATCACGATCGACGTGAAGCCGCTGCCGCGCGGCTCGGGTTTCACCTTCACCGACAGCGTCGTCGGCGGCGCGATCCCGCGCAACTATATCCCGGCGGTCGAGGAGGGCGTCGTCGAGGCATTGGTGCACGGGCCGCTCGGCTTCCCGGTCGTCGATTTGTCGGTCACCCTGCTCACCGGCCAGTTCCATGCGGTCGACAGTTCCGACATGGCGTTCAAGACCGCCGGCCGCCAGGCGATCCAGGAGTCGCTGGCGAAATGCGACCCGATGCTGCTGGAGCCGATCGATTCGGTCGACATATCGGTGCCGAACGGCTTCACCGCGCGGGCGCAGCGCCTCATTTCGGGGCGGCGCGGGCAGATCCTCGGCTACGACGCCAAGCCCGATTGGCCCGGCTGGGACGTCGTCAAGGCGCAGCTGCCGCGCAGCGAATTGCATGATTTGATCGTCGAATTGCGCTCCTTGACGCTCGGCATCGGCAGCTTCGCCCATCAGTTCGACCACATGGCCGAGCTGACCGGCCGGCCGGCCGAAAAGGTTATCGCCACCCGCGCCCAGGAAGCCGCGCAATAGCAGGCGACTTTGCCCCTCACCCCGGCCCTCTCCCCGTAAACGGGGAGAGGGAGAGCTGCGGCAAGTTCCGGAATCAACCTGCGAGAGTTTGCAGGCATTGCAGCCGGGTCCCCTCTCCCCGCGTGCGGCGCGTGCGGGGAGAGGGTGAGGGAGCCTTGCGGATCAAGACAGGCGAATGAGGCGCCCTCCCTAATGCCGGGTCAATGGCCGAAGCCTCGGCAAGGGAGGCTCGCGAAGGCGTGACTTGGCGCCCGGCTGCGCCGTGCCCACATCGAGCCTGCCAAGCGAGGGAGGTAACGTGATGCTGATCCGCAGGAAGCGCGGCTGGGAGCTTCGGGACAGCGCGGCGACTGATGAGGCGGTGTTCCATGATCGCCGGCGGCTCTTGCAGGGCCTGGCGGCGGGACCGATCCTGGCCGCCGGCTTCGGCAGGCTCGCGCCGGCTCTGGCGGCCGATTTGGACCCGTCGGCGGGGCTTTACCCGGCAAAACGCAGCGAAAGATACCCGCTCGACCGGAAGCTGACCGACGAGAAATATTCGACGACCTACAACAATTTCTACGAATTCGGCATGGACAAGTCGATCTGGCGCGAGGCGCAGGCGCTGAAGCTGCGGCCGTGGTCGATCAAGATCGACGGCATGGTCGAGAAGCCGGTCACGCTCGACATCGACGATCTCCTGAAGAAAATGAGCCTCGATGAGCGGCTCTATCGCCACCGCTGCGTCGAAGGCTGGTCGATGGCGGTGCCCTGGACCGGCTTTCCGCTGGCGGCGCTGGTCGATCTCGCCCGGCCGCTCGGCTCGGCCAAATATCTGCGCATGGAAACGTTCATGGACCCGGCGACCGCGCCCGAGCAGCGCAAATTCTTCTATCCCTGGCCCTATACCGAAGGCCTGACAATGGCCGAGGCCAGGAACGAACTCGCCTTCCTGGTCACCGGCATGTACGGCAAGCCGGTGCCAAAGCAGGACGGCGCGCCGCTCCGGCTCGCCGTGCCGTGGAAATACGGGTTCAAGTCGGTCAAGTCGATCGTGCATTTCGAATTCACCGACAAGCGTCCGAAATCCTATTGGGAAGCGTTGCAGTCGAGCGAATACGGGTTCTGGGCAAACGTGAACCCCGAGGTGCCGCACCCGCGCTGGAGCCAGGCCTCCGAACGCGTGCTCGGCACCGACGAGCGCGTTCCAACGCTGATGTGGAACGGCTATGGCGAGTTCGTCGCCGACATCTACAAGGGCCTCGAAAAAGAGCGCCTCTTCGCCTGAAGCCGCCCCGACGCTTCCTCCCGCCAATTGTGTAGGATGGGTTGAGCGCAGCGAAACCCATCACCGCCGCACCGATAAAATGATGGATTTCGCTACGTTCAACCCATCCTACAGCTCCTTCCGTGTCATACCGGCGAAAGCCCGTATCCACAGCCGCCGTGGGTCCCGGCCTTCGCCGGTCGATAACAGGTATGGCAAATACTGTAGCGAACCCTGCTGGCAGTGCTCTAGGTTAGGGCAGAGACCCAATCCCGGCGGGAGGAAGAGATGCAGTTCGGATTTGGCGCACCGGTCAGCGGGCCATTGTCGGGGCCGCGCGACCTCGCCCGCATCGCCAGCGGTGGCGAGGCGCTGGGCTACGACTATTGCACGATATCGGACCATGTCATGATCCCGCGCGACATCGAGGCGAAGTATCCCTATTCCGATACCGGCGAGTTTCCCGGCCGCGCCGGCGGCGACCGGCACGAGCAGCTGACCGCGGTTACCTTTGTTGCGGCGAAGACCGAGAAACTGCGCCTCATCACCTCGGTCACGGTGGTGCCGCACCGCCCGCCGGTCTTAACCGCGAAGACCCTGGCGACGATCGATGTGCTGTCGGAAGGCCGCCTGACCTGGGGCATCGGCGTCGGCTGGTGCCAGGAGGAGTTCGAGGCGATCGGCACCGAGCCGTTCGCCGAACGCGGCGCCGTCACCGACGAGACCATCATGGTCTGCCGCGAGCTGTGGAGCAACGAAAACCCCAGCTTCAACGGCAAGTACGCCAAGTTTTCCAACGTCTTCTTCCAGCCGCGCCCGGTCCAGAAGCGGGTGCCGATCTGGGTCGGCGGCGAGAGCGGGCCGGCCATGCGCCGCACCGCCAGGCTTGCCGACGCCTGGTACCCGATCGGCACCAACCCGCGCAACCGGCTCGATACGCTGGCGCGGCTGCAGGCAGGCATGGAGCGGCTGGGCAAGCTGACCCGCGAGGCTGGCCGCAGCCCCGCTGAGGTCGGCCTCGCCTACCGCTTCAGCCAGTTCGGCAGCGCGATCCCCGAACGCGCCGACAATGGCGACCGGCGGCTTGGCTCGGGCGACAACGCGGCGATCGCGGCCGATATCAGGGCATTGCGCGATCTCGGCGTCCTCGCGGTCGATTTCAGCTTCGGCGGCGACACCGCCGACGCGGTGCTCGCCAACATGCAGCGCTTCCGCGAGGATGTGCTGGCCAAGGTTTGATTTGATTTCACCACGAAGACACGGAGGACACGAAGAAGACGAATTATGTTTCGGATCTGATATCAAGCGCAAATGCGGGTACTTCGAACAAGCGCGTGATATCGGGTCCGAAGCGATCAAAATCTTCGTGCTCTTCGTGTCTTCGTGGTGAACCCTTAATAGGAGCAAAAGGTGCTGAAACTCGGATACAAGGCCTCGGCCGAGCAATTCGGGCCGCGCGAGCTGCTCGATTTTTCCTGCCTGGCCGAGGAGGTCGGGTTCGACTCGATCTTCGTCAGCGACCACTTCCAGCCGTGGAAGCATACCGACGGGCACGCACCGTCGTCGCTAGTCTGGCTCGGCGCGCTTGGCGCCCGGACGACCCGCGCCCAGATCGGCACCAGCGTCGTGACCCCGACCTTTCGCTACCACCCCTCGATCGTGGCGCAGGCATTCGGCACGCTGGGCGCGATGTGCCCGGGCCGGGTCGTGCTCGGCATCGGCACCGGCGAGTCGCTGAACGAGGTGCCGGCGATCGGGATGAAGTGGCCGGGCGCCAAGGAACGGCGGGACCGGCTGCGCGAGTCGATTACGCTGATCAACAAATTATGGACCGAGGACCGGGTCAGCTTCGAGGGCCAGTACTACCGCACCGAAAGCGCGACCATCTACGACAAGCCGAAGCAGAAGGTGCCGATCTGGATCGCCGCGTCCGGCCCGCTGGCGGCGGCGATGGCGGGGCAGGTCGCCGAGGGCTTCATCTGCACCAGCGGCAAGACGCCCGCGCTCTACAGCGACACGCTGGTGCCGAAGGTCGAGGAAGGCGCCGCCAGGCGAGGCCGCAACGCCGCAGACATCGAGCGGATGATCGAGGTCAAGGTGTCGTTCGACAGCGACGCGCATGAGGCCAAGGCACTGACCCGGCACTGGGCGGCGCTGGCGCTCTCGCCCGAGGAGAAGACCGGGGTCGAGGACCCGGTCGAGATGGAGCGGCTCGCCGATGCATTGCCGCTCGACCGTGCCGCCAGCCGCTGGATCGTGTCGAGCGACCCCGACGAGCAGGTCGAACGGATCCGACCCTATGTCGAATTGGGCTTCCGCCATCTCGTCTTCCATGCGCCCGGCCCCGACCAGCCGCGCTTCCTCAAGCTCTATGCCAAAGAGGTCCTGCCGCGCCTGCGCAAGGCGTTCGGGTGAAGTAGGACCCGGCACGAGTGTTCCGATTTCGGCATTTTGCGGATCAACCTGGTCCCTCCCATTGTCGTCCCGGCGAAGGCCGGGACCCACGTCCGACGTGGATACCGGCTTTCGCCGGTATGACAAGAATGGGGCTGCCGGTCGCACGAGTTTTTTGATCGCGAAATATGGTCCGATGCCTACGCAGTTGACGATCACCGGCCTCACCGGCGTGCCGCTGGTCAAGCCGGGCGACGATCTCGCAGCGATCGCGCTCGCCGCCTATCGGGCGAGCGGGCTCGGCCCGGCGGACGGCGATGTGCTGGTCGTCGCCCAGAAGATCGTCTCGAAGGCCGAGGATCGGGCCGTCGATGTCGCGACGGTCGAGCCGTCCGAGCGCGCCATCGCGCTCGCCGCCGAGACCGACAAGGACCCGCGGCTGGTTGAGGTCATTCTGTCGGAGTCGCGCCGTATCGTGCGGCATCGCCCCAATCTGCTGATCGCCGAGCACCGCCTCGGTTATGTGATGGCGAATGCCGGGATCGACCATTCGAATGTCGCGCCATCCGACGGCATCGAGCGCGTGCTGCTGCTGCCGATCGACCCCGACGGCTCGGCCCGCGCCCTGCAACTGCGGCTCGCCGAGAGAACCGGCAAGCGCATCGCGATCATCATCAGCGACAGCTTCGGCCGGCCGTTTCGCCGCGGCACCGTCGGCATCGCGCTCGGCGCCGCCGGATTGCCGGCGGTGATCGACTGGCGCGGCCACCCCGATCTGTTCGGCCGCAAGCTCGAAGTCACCGAAACCGGCTTTGCCGACGAGATCGCCGCCGCCGCCTCTCTGGTGCAGGGCCAGGCCGATGAGGGGACGCCGATCGTGCTGGTGCGCGGCCTCACCTGGTCGGCCCCCGAGGCGCCCGCCGCCGCGCTGGTCCGGCCTCCCGAGCACGATCTCTTCCGATGACCCGGCTGTTCCGAGGACCCGGCGGTTCCGATGAGCGATAACGGCGGGCGGGTGCTGGCGCTGTCAGGCGGGGTCGGCGGCGCCAAGCTGGCGCTCGGGCTCTACCGCACATTGCCGCCCGACACGCTGACCATCGTCGCCAATACCGGCGATGATTTCGAGCATCTGGGGCTCGCGGTCTCGCCCGACCTCGATACATTGCTCTACACGCTTTCGGGGCAGGACAACCCAGAGCTGGGCTGGGGAAGGCGCGGCGAGACCTGGAATTTCATGGCCGCGCTCGAGGCATTGGGTGGCGAGACCTGGTTCCGCCTCGGTGACGGCGACCTCGCCACCCATGTCGAGCGCACGCGGCGGCTCAAAGCCGGCGAGAGCCTCTCGGGGATCATCGATGATTTCCGCCGCCGCCTCGGGATTGCCGCGCGCCTCCTGCCGATGTCGGACGATCCGGTGCGCACCCGCCTGCGCACGACCCTCTCTGGTCAGCAAGGGGGCTGGCTCGATTTCCAGGATTATTTCGTCCGGCTGCGCTGCGCGCCGGCGATTTCCGAGGTGGAATTCGCCGGCGCCGAAACCGCCCGGCCGCATCCCGAGGTTCTTGCCGCACTCGCCGATCCGCTGCTGCGCGTCGCAGTGATCTGCCCGTCGAACCCGTTCATCAGCATCGATCCGATCCTCGCCGTGCCCGGCATCCGGGCCGCCTTGCGCGATTGCCCGGCGCCGGTCCTGGCGGTGTCGCCAATCATTGCCGGCAAGGCGGTCAAGGGCCCGACCGCGAAGATGATGGCCGAGCTGGGCCTGCCGGTCGATGCCGCTGCCGTGGCGCGCCATTACCGCGATTTCCTCGACCTCTACATCGCCGACGAGGAGGATGGAGCGGCGGTCGCCGGGCTCGATATGCCGGTGGTGCTGGCCCGCACGCTGATGCAGACCCTCGCCGACCGCGAGGCGCTGGCGCGGACCGTCATCGCCGCCGCCGAGCGGGTTGGCAAATGAGCCGCGCCGAGAAAATATGGGCGGTGGTTCCAGTCAAGGACACCTCGGCCGCAAAGCAACGCCTCGCGCCGGTCTTGCCGCCGCATCTGCGCCAGGCCCTGGCCCTGGCGATGCTCGAAGATGTGCTGGCGGCTTTGGCCGAAATACCCGGCCTCGCCGGCCGCCTGCTGGTCACGACCGATCCGGCGGCGCGGCGCCTCGGCGCGCGCTACGATTGCGATTGCATGGAAGAGGGCGCTGCCGACGGCCACACCGGGGCGGTGATTGCCGCCGCGAGGCGCCTCGCCCGGGAGGGGTGGGGGGGCATGCTGACCCTGCCCGGCGACATCCCGCTCGTCACGTCAGCGGAGATCATCCGGCTGATCGCCGCGCACCGCCCGGCGCCTTCCTTCACGATCGCCCCTTCGCATGACGAGCGCGGCTCGAACGCGATAATCCTGTCGCCACCCGACGCGGTGCCGCTGCGCTTTGGCGAGGACAGTTTCTTCCCGCATCTCGCCGCTGCCGAGGCGCGCGGCATCGCGCCGAGCGTCGTGCACCTGCCGGGCATCGCCTTGGATATCGACAATCCCCTCGACCTCGCGCATTTTGCGCGGCTCGGGTCGCGTAAGCGCGCCGGTTTCTTGCTCGCCGAAAACGCCGAATTGCTCGCATCGGAAGTGGAGCGGACTGGTAGATGAAACCTAACGGGCCGCACCCATACCCCGTCATACCGGCGAAGGCCGGTATCCACGGCGGGGGTGGGTCCCGGCCGGAGTTCATCCTCGGGCTGGCCGGAGGCCGGACCCGTGGGCCGGGACGACGAGTAGGGTGGCAACCGTCTGATTCATATTACTAGGCGGGAGCGGAGGAGTTGGAGTGGGAAGTTTAGCGGCAATTCTCGATCGGGCGGAAAGCGGTGCGCTTCTCTCCGCCGGCGAAGCGCTGGCGCTCGCCGATATGAGCGACCTCACCGCGCTGATGCCGGTCGCCGCCGCGTTGCGCGATCAGGGCCATGGGCCGCTCGTCTCCTATTCGAAGAAGGTATTCATCCCGCTGACGCAATTGTGCCGCGACGTGTGCCATTACTGCACCTTCGCGCACCCGCCGCGGCGCGGCGAGCCGGTGTATCTGGATGCCGAGCAGGTGCTGGCGATCGCCCGCGCCGGCGCCCGCGCCGGCTGCAAGGAGGCCCTCTTCACGCTCGGCGACAAGCCCGAATTGCGCTACCAGGCGGCGCGCGAGGCGCTGGCGCGGCTCGGCCACGAGACGACGCTCTCCTATCTCGCCGCAATGGCCGCGCTGGTGCTGAAGGAAACCGGGCTCCTGCCGCACCTCAATCCGGGCGTGATGAGCCGGGTCGAAATCGAGACATTGCGCGCGGTCTCTGTGTCGCAGGGGATCATGCTGGAAAGCGCGGCCGAGCGCCTCAGCCGCCGCGGTGGGCCGCATTTCGGCTCGCCCGACAAGGCGCCGGCGCGGCGGCTCGAATGCATGGCGGCGGCGGGCGAGGCCGCGGTGCCGTTCACCTCGGGGATCCTGATTGGCATCGGCGAGACCCGGTTGGAGCGCATCGAGGCGCTGCTGGCGTTGCGCGATCTGGGCGAGCGCTACGGCCACGTCCAGGAAATCATCATCCAGAATTTCCGCGCGAAGCCCGAGACCCGCATGGCAGCGTCGCCCGAGCCCGACCGCGCCGACCATCTGTGGACGATCGCCGTCGCCCGGCTGATCTTCGGGCCGGCGATGAACATCCAGGCGCCGCCCAATCTGATGCCCGATGCGCTCGAAGAAATGATCGCCGCCGGGATCAACGATTGGGGCGGCGTCTCGCCGGTGACCCCCGACCATGTCAACCCGGAGGCGCCGTGGCCGGCGCTCGACCTCCTGGCGCGGCGCACCGCCAATGCCGGCAAGCTGCTCGTCGAGCGGCTGGCGATCTACCCCTCTTACGCCCAGGACCCGGCGCGCTGGCTCGATCCCAAGCTGCGCACCCCGGTGCTGCGCGCCGTCGACGGCCAAGGCTTCGCCCGCACCGACCCCTGGATCCCCGGCGCCGGCACGCAGCCGCCAGCGCCCCCCACCCCCACCCCCCCCCCGCCAGCCGGGGGAGGGGGAGAAGTGCGGCGGGGCTGGGGCGGTTGACCTCGGCGTTTGCCTAGGCTTGAACGGGCCGGTGGGCGCGTCCCCTCTCCCCGTTCACGGGGAGAGGAACAGGGTGAGGGGAAACGGGGTCTATCCGACATCCTCGACCGCGCGACCGACGGCGCGACGCTCGGCGAAGCTGACATCGCCCGCCTCTTTCAGGCGCGCGGCGAGGAGTTCGCCGCGGTGTGCGAGGCCGCCGACGATCTGCGCCGCGCAGTGTCCGGCGACACGGTCACCTATGTCGTCACCCGCAACATCAACTACACCAACATCTGCTATTTCCGCTGCCAGTTCTGCGCCTTCTCGAAAGGCAAGCTCAGCGAAAATCTGCGTGGCCGGCCCTACAACCTCGATATGGACGAGATCATCCGGCGCTGCGAGGAGGCCTGGGAGCGCGGCGCGACCGAGGTTTGCCTGCAAGGCGGCATCCACCCGGAATACACCGGCGCCACCTATCTGGCGGTCTGCCGCGCGATCAAGGCGGCGGTGCCGGGGCTCCATGTCCACGCCTTCTCGCCGCTCGAAGTGTGGCAGGGCGCCAAGACCCTCGGCCGCAGTCTCCCCGATTTCCTCGCCGAGTTGCGCACCGCCGGGCTCGGCTCATTGCCGGGCACCGCGGCCGAGATCCTCGACGACGAAATCCGCGCGATCATCTGCCCGGACAAGGTCAAGACCGCCGAATGGCTGCAAGTGATGGAAGCCGCGCACGGCGTCGGGCTGCGCAGCACGGTCACGATCATGTACGGCCATGTCGAGCGCTACGAGCATTGGGCGCGGCATCTGTTGCGCATCCGCGCGCTGCAGCAGAAGACCGGGGGCTTCACCGAGTTCGTGCCATTGCCGTTTGTGCCGATGGAGACACCGATCTCGCTGAAGGGCCGCTCGCGCCTGGGGCCCTCCTTTCGCGAGGCGGTGCTGATGCACGCCGTGGCGCGGCTCGCGCTCAACCCGGTCATCCCGAACATCCAGTGCTCGTGGGTGAAGCTCGGACCGGAGGGCGCTGCGGCCTGCCTCAATGCCGGGTGCAACGACATGGGCGGCACCCTGATGAACGAGAGCATCTCGCGCGCCGCCGGCGCGAGCTTTGGCCAGGAGATGCCGCCGGAAGACATGGAGGCGCTGATCCGCTCATTGGGCCGGACGCCGCGCCAGCGCACGACGCTCTATCGCGACCCGCCGCCCGCGCGGGTCGCCGCCTCGTTCGGCGCCGCGCCGCTCGCCGAGCCGATCAACACCCCGGCGCGCAAATACGAACGGGCGACAGAGAGCGCCGCGGCGGGGGACTGAGCGAAGCGGCGCCGCGGATCAGCGACAGAAAAACTCGTCGAGCGCAGGACGCTCCTGCTCCGGAGGTTGCTCGTTCACGGCTTCGACGAAATCCTCGTCGAGCTCGCCGGCAATCGCATCGAGCCAGGCCCAATTCTCCGGGACCGTCTCATGATTTTGGGACTGGCCCATACGGTGCTCTCTAATCCGCGCGACACGCTGTGTTTCCGGGGTACCACGCTCCGTCAGGCTACAGTGAAGCCTTCGTAGCCATTGGCCGCGACGGCATCGCATTTCTGCACGTAGGCCGGGAACCCGCCGATATAGGGCATGAAGATTCGCGGCTTGCCCGGCACGTTGGCGCCGACATACCACGAGCTGCAGGTCGAGCGCAGCGAGAAGCCGGCGACGTCGCGGACATGGGCGACCCAGCTTTCTTCGGCCTCGGCCTCGGCCTCGATGCGGCTGAGGCCGTTGTCGCGCAGGTAACCGATGCAATCGGCGACCCATTCGACGTGCTGCTCGATCGAGGGCAGCATGTTGGTCAGCACCGAGGGACTGCCCGGCCCGGTGATCGTGAAGAGGTTGGGGAACCCCGCGATGCCGAGGCCGAGATAGGTCTTCGGCCCCTCGCGCCACTTGTCCTTGAGCGTCCGGCCGCCGGTGCCGCGGATCTCGATCTTCAACAGCGCCCCGGTCATCGCATCGAAACCGGTGGCGAAGACGATGGCATCGACCGCGTACTCCCGGCCCTTCGCCCGGATGCCGGAAGGCGTTATCGCCTCGATCGGTTCGCCGCCGACGTCGATCAGCTTGACGTTCGGGCGGTTGTAGGTCGCCCAGTACCCGGTATCGACGCACAGCCGCTTGCAGCCGAAGACATTCGTCGGCGACAGCATCCCGGCGACCACGGGGTCGCGCACGATTTCGCGGATCTTGCCGCGGACGAATTCGGCCGCCAGATCGTTGGCCGCCTGATCCAACAGCAGATCGCCAAAGGCGCCGAGGAAC
>CAYMRQ010000047.1:24478-24965 GCA_964392845.1 uncultured Rhizobium sp. | reverse complement strand
TCCTTGACGCCTTCTCGCATAACTACCGCGTTGCCATTGTAGAGGAGGGGTGTTTTGATCGTTCGCAGGCTAGTCATGCCATAAACCTCTACGACATGGATGCCAAGTACGCCGACGTTCGCAAGCTGGATGAAGTCCTCTCGTTCGTCGGCACCCTAAGTCCCGGAATATTCGATCTGCCAAAAGGCCAACTGAGGATTGAAGCAAAGACAGCAACCCGGTAATTCACTGTAAGGGGAGGGATCATGTACTTGCGACTGCTCTATACGATCATCGCATTAATGTTGGCCGTGCATGCCATCGCGCAGGACGGTTTCCCGGCCAAGCCCATCCGGGTGATCGTTGGCTATACGCCCGGTGGCGTTACCGACATCGCTGCAAGGACACTCAGTGCCGGCATGTCGGAGGGCCTCGGTCGATCCGTTGTGGTCGAAAATCGCGGTGGAGCCGCCGGTGCGGTGGGCGCGGAGCACGTGCGAAGGGCTGC
>CAYMRQ010000047.1:23232-24457 GCA_964392845.1 uncultured Rhizobium sp. | reverse complement strand
GTTATCGCCGAACGGTCCGATGACGGTCATGCCGGCAATTTCAACCAAAGTTCCATATTCGCCCACGCGCGACTTCGTAGGCGTCTCGATGGTGGGCTCCTTCCCCTTGATTCTCGTTGTTAATTCGTCCAAGCCGATCAAGTCGGTCAAGGAACTCGTTGACTACGGCAAAGCACGGCCCGATGACGCGAATTACGCAGGCAGCGGAACGATGATTCAGCTGGCGAGCGAGCTTTTCAACTTGCGTAGCGGGAGTCGGTTTGTCCACATCCCCTACAAGGGGAGCGGCGACTCGATTACGGCGCTGTTGTCCGGCCACGCAGCGATGGCCATGATGGATGCCGCACCGGCGACCGGTCCCCTGAAGAGTGGAAAGCTGCGCGGGCTTGCCGTAACGTCAGCTTCCCGCCTCCCGGCCTGGCCGGAGATCCCTACCATGGCTGAGGCCGGCCTCAGCGACATGGTGATTACTCCATGGGTAGGCTTCTTCCTGCCGGTCGGGACACCGCAGCCTATCGTAAGGCGACTGCAGGAAGAGGTGGCAAGGGTAGTGAACGTTCCGGATGTACGGGCGCGCCTGGAGTCCCTTGGCATTACACCTGCCGGCACTAGCTCGGAGGAGTTCGCACGAACGGTCGCCGCTGATCTCGAGCGATTTTCGGCTATTGTGAAGGCGGCGAACATCAGCGTCGATTGAAGTGAAGCTCCGGATGGCGTGCGGGCCGTACGACCGCAGTCAGGCGCTCATAGACGGGAGAGTAAGGCCGCGCGGCATAGAGCTGGAAGTGACGGTTGACGCCGACGATGTTAACCGTCAGGCGAAGGCTGTGGTTTCGGGAAGCGCTCCGCTGGCGCGCGATCTGGCCGAGTTCTTCATCGGCGCCTACATCGCTGACTTGCCATATCGTCGCCTTGGTCTTACCGCTATCCCCATCTTCGTAAAGAGGATGTTCCGTCATTCATACGTGTATGTAAACAGGCGAGCGGGGATCGCCCAGCCTACGGACCTTGCGGGCAAGCGCGTCGGTATTCAGAACTGGCTCACTACCGCGGCTCTCTGGACGCGTGGGATTCTCGACGAGGAATACGGCGTCGATCTCGCATCCATACAATGGGTCGCCCTGCGGCCCGTTACGGTCGAGGGGTGGACCGCACCCGATTGGCTGCGCCTCGAGGTTCTCCCCAAAGGGGCGGATCAGCTGCAGCTGCTTGCTTCTGGAGAGAT
>CAYMRQ010000047.1:18994-23222 GCA_964392845.1 uncultured Rhizobium sp. | reverse complement strand
AGAGATCGATGCCGCCATAACCACCGCAACGTGGGCTCCTGGAGTGCACTCGGATGTGGATTTTCTCTTCCCGAACTATGCCCAGGAAGAGCGCAAGTTCTATTCGCGTACGCGGTGTTTTCCTATCATGCACACGCTTGTCATCAAGACTCCGCTGCTGGAACGCGATCCCTGGATAGCGCGTAGCATGTTCGATGCTTGGCAGGAGTCAAAACGCCTGTGCTATGAGCAACTCGAGTGGCAGCGAGTACACCTTACTTCCATGTGGTTCCGAGCGCTCTGGGAAGAGGAAAGGGCTGCAGCTGGCCCAGATATTTATCCGTGGGGGTTTCAAAGCACAAAGCACGAAGTTGATCGCTTGCTGCGGTATGCCTACGAGCAGGGATTCACGCCAAGGAAGTACTGTGCGGAAGAAATTTTCTGGCCTTCAATGCTGGACACCTGACGAGCCGAACACGAAGGCTGTCGCAATCCGATCTGCCAATGGCGCCAGCGCCTCGCGCAGCAGATCGCCCAGCCCCGTGGTCTTGCGAAAGATCTCGGCCAGATTGAGTCTGTCCGATCCAGCTCGTCACCGGCCGGGTGTGGAAGGGCACGGCCTTGGCGGCGCGCGCGGCCGCACCGACGTGCCGCGCATCGTCGACTGGTACATGGAAGGCAAGATCAAGATCGACGAGCTGATCACCCACAAGCTCGCGCTCGACGACATCAACCAGGGCTTCGACCTGATGCACGCCGGCGAATCGATCCGCAGCGTCGTGATCTATTGAGGCGATGAGCGGGCCGGACTACCTGTTGGCGATCGATCAGGGGACGACCAGCACCCGCGCGATCCTGTTCGACGCCACCGGCGCGGTGCATCATACGGCACGCGCGCCGCTGCGCCAGATCTACCCGCGGCCGGGCTGGGTCGAGCATGACCCGGAGGAAATCTGGCAGGCGGTGCTGGCGACCTGCCGAGAGGCGATCGCCACCGCTGAGGACCACCCGATTGCCGCGATCGGCATCACCAACCAGCGCGAAACCACCGTCTTATGGGACCGCACCACCGGCCGCCCGGTGCACAACGCGATCGTCTGGCAGGATCGGCGCACCGCCGAGATATGCGATAGCTGGCGCGCGGCCGGGCTGGCCGACACGGTCGCCGAGCGCACCGGCCTGGTCATCGACCCCTATTTCTCCGCCTCGAAAATTCGCTGGCTGCTCGACGCCCTCCCTGGCCTCGGCGAGCGCGCCCGCGCCGGCGAGATAGCGTTCGGCACGATCGATTCTTTCCTGTTGTGGCGGCTGACCGGCGGGCGGCTGCATGCAACCGACGTCACCAATGCCTCGCGCACGATGCTGTTCGATATCCGGCGCCTCGCCTGGGACGACGATCTGCTCCGCGCGTTCGGCATTCCGCCCGCGCTCCTGCCCGAGACGCGCGACAATTCAGGCGATTTCGGCAGCACCGATGCCGGCCTCTTCGGCGATAGGGTCCCGATCGGCGGGATCGCCGGCGACCAGCAGGCGGCGCTGATCGGGCAAGCCTGCTTCCGCCCGGGCATGGTCAAATCGACCTATGGCACCGGCGCCTTCGCGCTGATCCACACCGGCGCCGAGCCGGCCCGATCGCGCCACAATCTGCTGACGATTCTGGCCTATCGGCTCGGCGGCGAGACCGCCTATGCGCTCGAAGGCAGCATCTTCATCGCCGGCGCCGCCGTGCAATGGCTGCGCGACCGGCTGCACGCCGTTGCGGCGGCCGGCGAGACGCAGGCTCTCGCCGAGCGCGCCGACCCGCGCGAGCGCGTCTATTTCGTGCCGGCCTTCGTCGGGCTCGGCGCGCCCTACTGGTCCCCGGCCGCGCGCGGGGCCCTCTTTGGCCTGACCGCGGAATGTGGCCTGCCCGAGATCGCGCGGGCCAGCCTCGAAGCGGTCGGCTATCAGACGCGCGACCTGATCGCCGCGATGGCGAGCGACTCGGGCCTTGCCATCGAGAGCCTGCGCGTCGATGGCGGCATGGCGGCGAGCGAGTGGGCGATGCAGTTCCTCGCCGACATCCTGCCGGCCCGGGTTGAGCTTCCGGCCGTGCTGGAGACGACCGCCTGGGGCGCGGCCTATGTCGCCGGGCTCGCCCGCGGCCTGTGCCCCGAGCCGGCGGCGATGATGGCGCGCTGGTCGGCGGCGCGCACGTTCACCCCTGACATGGAAGAGGCCGAACGCGAGGAGCGCTATGCCGGATGGCGGCGGGCCGTCGCTGGCGTGCTCGCGGCCGTGGCGGCGTGAAAGTTCCTGGGAAACCTCCCGGGAACCTGCTGCGCGATCTGCCCGATTCGCGTGCCGGCGAAGTCACCGACACGATCCTCGCCGCGCCGGGGTTGCGGATCGAACGCATCGTCTCGCAGGGACAGGCGAGCCCGCCCGGGTTCTGGTACGACCAGCAAGAGGCCGAATGGGTCCTGCTGCTCAAGGGCGCGGCGCGGTTGCGCTTCGCCGACGAGCCGGAGGAGCGCGCGCTCGGCCCCGGCGATTGCCTCCATATCGCCGCGCACCGGCGCCACCGGATCGAGTGGACCGACCCCACGCAGCCGACCGTGTGGCTCGCGGTATTTCACGGCTGAGAGATACATCCTCAGAAGGCCGCCACGGGCGCCCTGCGTCCTTCGAGACGCGCCCCCGCGGGGCGCTCCTCAGGATGAGGTAAATTTGTCCGCGGCATTATAAGCTCACCTCATCCTGAGGAAGCCGCGAAGCGGCTGTCTCGAAGGACGCACCACCGCTGTCCGAGTGGTGAAAACCATCACCGCGCTGCAGCGGTCGTGATCAGGGCGTCGCGCAGCACGCGGGCGACATAGCGCAGGACATCGAGCGGCAGCCGGTCGGCGTTGCGCCCGCCGGCGATCCACAGATCCAGATTGCCGGGACCCCAATTATAGGCGGCCAAGGCGTCGGCCCAATTGCCGTAGCGGCGGAACATCTGCGCCAGATAGGCCCGGCCGAGCAGCCGGTTTTGATGCAGATCGAAGCGGTCGCCGCCGCCGACATCGAAGGCTGCCGCCGCGCTGACCTGCATCGGCCCCTGCGGCCCGTCCGGCTCCGGCCGCCACATGCCGGGGTCGCCGCCATGCCGCGACTCGACGCCATCGACGGCGAAGGCGATGCGGTCGAGTTCGCCGCCATTGGCCGGGCCGAACAAATCTATCGCGGACCAGCCGAGCGCAGCGGTGCCGCGCACGACCGTCACCACCGGCAGCAGCGGATCAGCAAAGCCGATTTTTTCGGTCCGGGTCTGCGCCGCCGGATCCGGCGGGCCCGGGAGGCTTGCCGGGGTCGCGGCCGCGCCGCGAAATACTGTGACCTGATCCGCGCCACTAGAGCCAAAGCTGACGGTTTCCATGCGTCCCGGGTGGGCTGCCGGCGGTGCCGGTTTTCCCGGGCCGCGCACCACCCGCACCGGCACGCGCCGCGAATCGGCAAACGACACGGTCTCGACATCGAGCGACCCGCTCCTCGCCAACGCCGATAGCGAGCGCAGGTTCGCCGCGCTGCGGCGCGGCGCGTCGCCAGCCAGCGCCGCGCCGATGCCGCACGCGAGCACGACCGCTGCCAGCGCGCCCGCGCGCGCGGCTATCCCCCCTCTGCCGTTCCTCATCCCCCCGGAAGCCTTGCCGGCAAAGCTATTGGTTTTCAGTATGCTCGATCGGCGGTTGCAGCAAGCGGCTTGGCAATGGCGGCGCAGCGATGACACGATGCATCACGCCACCTGCCCAAGATCCGTCAGCCCGGGAGCCCAACCATGACCCGACCTTTCGAGGGGATTCGCATCATCGACATCACCCATGTGCTGGCCGGCCCGTTCGCCGCCTATCAGCTAGCGGTGCTCGGCGCCGACGTGATCAAGGTCGAGCACCCCGACGACCCCGACCAGAGCCGCAGCAGCGGCACCGATCGCTCGCTCAACCGCAGCCAGATGGGAACCTCGTTCCTGACCCAGGGCTCGAACAAGCGTTCGATCACCCTCGATCTGAAAGCGGAACGCGGGCGCGAGATCCTGAAGCGGTTGGTCGCGGGCGCCGATGTCCTCGTGGAAAACTTTCGGCCGGGCGCCTTCGCGGCGCTTGGGCTCGGCTATGAGGCGATGGCGGCGATCAACCCGCGTCTGGTCTATTGCTCGATCTCGGCGTTTGGCCAGGACGGCCCGCGCCGCGAGCAGACCGCCTACGACCATGTGATCCAGGCAACTTCG
>CAYMRQ010000047.1:0-18984 GCA_964392845.1 uncultured Rhizobium sp. | reverse complement strand
TGGCGATGACCGGCACCGAGGAGGTCAACCCGATCAAGTTCGGCGCGCCGGCAGTCGATTACGCGACCGGCACGATGGCCGCTTTTGCGTTGGCCAGCGCGCTGTTCCAGCGCGAGCGCACCGGCAAGGGCCAGCGCATCGACCTCGCCATGCTCGACGTCGCGATGATCCTGATGAGCTCGCATCTGACCGGCTATCTGCGCAACGGCGCCGAGCCGCGGCCGCACGGCAACAAGCAGCCCTATGCCACCAATAGCGGCTACGAGACCAAGGACGGGATGGTCATGCTCGGCGCCAGCAATCTGCGCCAACAGCGCCGGTTGTGGCAGGCGCTGGAGCGGTCCGACATGGCCAAGGGCGACAACGAGGCGCGCGAGGCAGACCGCGAGCGCGAAGCGGCACTGCTTGCCGACATCCTGAAGACGCGAACCGCCGATGAATGGGAGCGGTTTTTCCAGGCGCGCCATGTTCCGGCGGCGCGTGTCAGGCCGATGGCCCAGGCGCTGCACGATCCGCACCTCGAGGGGCGCGGCATCGTCCATCGCCATGCCGGCGCTCCCGGGGTCGACGGCCCGTTCGCGGTGCCGATTGCCGCGTTCAAATTCGCCCATGGCGGCCCCTCGATCGAGACGCCGCCGCGGCAGATCGGCGCTGACAACGATTCAGTGCTCGCCGAACTCGGCTACACGACCGCCGAGATCGCCGCGTTGCACGCCGCGCGCGTGATCTGATCGGCAGCGGCGCAATGTTCGGTAATAATTGGTGAACGCAACGCGCCCGGATCGCCGAAGAAAAGCGTGGACAACGCGGGCGATCGGGTCAAGATTCGCGCCATAATGATTGAGGTTGCTGACGCGACCTTTGATCTTCCGCGAAATGGGGGGACCGTCTTGTCCATGGAGCGGGCGAAGGCTGGGCGCGCAGCGTGCCCGAATAAGCTTTCTGCCGGTCCGGTGAGGCGCAAAGCCGCGCGATAGAGCGGCGCTGCGTCACCGACAAGAAGGTCGGGGTTGGGGGTCGGAAAGCGCAATGCCTTTGCTGGTGCGTCAAACCCTGTTGATGCCGCTGCGGCTTGCCCAGGTTTTCACCTGGGAAAAGTTTTTTGCTCGCAACCCGATCATCGCCGATCGTCGGCTCAACGGGCCAGCGCTGGCGCAGCCGCGGCAGCCTCTCGGCGTTCGATCCCGCCTAGCCCGACGGTCGCGGGGATGAACGAGCATCAGGCCTATGCCAAGGATCGGACGATTGGACTCGGCGTCGCCCCTCGCCGCGCCAACGGGGAGCCGCGATCCTTTCTGTTCCTGCAAGGCCCGATGTCGAGCTTCTTCGATCGGCTCGGCCGCGCCTTGATCGCGCGCGGCCACCGCGTCCATCGGATCAACCTCCATCTCGGCGACCAGCTGTTCTGGCGCTTGCCGGCGACGCATTTTCGCGGACGCTTCGAGGACTGGCGCGAGTTTGTAGGCGGCGTGCTGGAGCAGCACCAGATCACCGATCTGGTCGTGCACGGCGACCGCCGTCCCTATCACATCGTCGCCGCCGAGGAGGCGCGGACCCGCGGGATTGCCGTGCTCGCCACCGATCTGGGCTATGTGCGGCCCGACTGGATCACGCTTGAATATGACGGCATGACGACCTATTCGCGCTTTCCCCGCGATCCGGCCGTGATCCGCGCCCTCGCGGAACGATTCCCAGAGCCGGACCTGGAGCCGGACCCTGGGTTTCACACGCCGTTTCGGCTGATCGCGGCGCTCGATGTGGCCTACAATCTGGGCCTCGTGTTCGGTCGGCTGTTTTATCCGCGCTACCGCTATCACAGCATCGCCCACCCGTTTGCCGAGTATGCCGGCTGGCTCTGGTCGCGCGCCAGGCAGCTGTTCGCGGCGCGGGCCACGGCAGCCGAGAAGAACCGGTTGCACGCCGCGCCCGGCTCGTATTTTCTGGTGCCGCTCCAGCTGGCCGCGGATTTCCAGGTTCGCGCGCATTCGCCGTTCCGCGATGAGCGCGAGGCGGTGCGCGAGGTCATCCTTTCCTATGCCGCGAGCGGCAGCCGCCGCGAGCTCGTCTTTGTCGTCCACCCGCTCGACAATGGCCTGATCAACTGGCGCCGGTTCGTCGCGCGGCTGGCGCGGCAATTCGGTGTCAGCGGGCAGGTGCTTACCTTGCATCGCGGTACCCCAAACGAGCTGCTGTACAACGCCGCCGGAATCGTCACGATCAACAGCACCATCGGGGTGACCGCCCTCAATCATGGCGTTCCGGTCAAGGTGCTCGGCAACGCCGTCTTCGATATCGCCGGTCTGACCTGCCGATCTCCGCTCGACGCGTTCTGGCACGATCCGCTTCCGCCGGACCGCGAGCTGATGGCCGCCTTCCTGCGCGTGCTGGTCGGGACGATTCAGGTCAAGGGCGGGTATTACGTCCGCGCCGCGCAGGACCGCGCCATCGCAGGCTTTGTCGAGCGGCTCGAAATGCGGCCCTATCCGCTGCCGGCGCTCAGCGCAGCCGAACTGGCCGCGCGCACGCCGCGCATTCGCTCACGAACCCGGGTGGTGCCCGGCGTATCGGACGAAATCGGCGTGGCGTGGCGCCTGGTGCCGTCGAGGATGCGCCAATCGGCGCGCCACATACTGCTGCCGAGCGCTGATTCCCTCGGCGAACCGGCCGATGAGGCGACGATTGCCGGAAAATCGGCCACCGGCGCCACCGGCGCCACGGGCGACTGACACAGAGGGTCGGCATCAGGCCGCATCGCTGGCCTGCCCGGATCGGCGCGTCCGCCGTCGATCCGGCCTGACGCGCGGCCGGAGACAGAGTCGACCGGAGACAGGCTCAAAATGGCGTGGGATCCCGCTCAATACCTCAAATTCGCCGGGCCGCGCCTGCGCCCGGCGCTCGATCTGTTGCAGCGCATCGATGCCGAATCGCCGTCGACCGTCTATGATCTCGGCGCCGGCGCCGGCAACGTAACCCGGCTGATTGCCGCGCGCTGGCCCGCGGCGCGGATCGTCGGGGTCGATTCCTCGGCCGAGATGCTGGCCAAGGCCGCCGCCGAAAATCCGGGAATCGAGTGGCAACAGGCCGATCTAGCGACGTGGCGGCCGCCTCACCCGGCGGATGTCATCTACTCGAATGCGGCGCTGCATTGGATCGAGAACCACGCCCCGGTGTTCCTTGCGCTGTTCGACAGCCTCGCGCCGGGCGGGATTTTCGCGGTGCAGATCCCGCGCAATTTCGGCGCGCCGTCGCATACCTCGATGGGCGAGGCGGCGCGGCAGGGGCCGTGGCGCGCCCGGCTCGAACCGCTGTTGCGGCCGGCGCCGGTCGCCGAGTCGGCCTTCTATTTCGACCTGTTGGCGCCGCACGCGGCGCGGCTCGACATGTGGGAGACCGAATACCTGCAGGTCCTCGACGGCGAGCACGCGGTCAAGGAATACACCAAATCGACCTGGCTCTCGCCGCTCCTCGCCGCCCTTGAGGAGCCCGAGCGCAGCCAATTCGAAGCCGCCTATACCAGGATGGTCGACGCTGCCTACCCGCGCCGGCCGGACGGCAAGACCCTCTTTCCGTTCCGCCGCATGTTCATCATCGCGACCAAGGCGTAACCCTGCACGCTAATGCTATTTTCGGTCATATCGGCTGACGCCGTGCCTGCCCCTCACCCTCCCACGCTGCGCGCGGGTCCCTCCCTCTCCCCGCGGCCGCGGGGAGAGGGTTGGGGTGAGGGGCCGGCACCGGCGGGGCACCGGATCGAAAACCGCGTTAGCCCAGCCGGCCGCGCACCAGCGCGGCGCCGGCGGCGAGCGCGGCGAGCTTTTGGGCGGCGAGGCCGCGGTCGAGCGGCGCCATGCCGCAATTGGTGCACGGGAAGAGCCGCTCCGGCGGCACGAAGCGCAGCGCCCGTTCGATCGTCGCAGCGACCTGCTGCGGCGTCTCAACCTCGCTGGTTGCCACGTCGATCGCGCCGAGCAGCACGTCCTTGCCGCCGAGCAGCGCCAACAGCTCGATCGGCACGCGCGAGTTGGCGCATTCGAGGGAGACCTGATCGATCCGGCTCGCCGCCAATGCCGGGAAGATCCGCTCGTATTGCCGCCACTCGGCGCCCAGGCCCCTCTTCCAGTCGATATTGGCCTTGATGCCGTAGCCATAGCAGATGTGCACCGCGGTCTTGCACGAGAGACCCTCGATGGCACGGTGCAATGCCGCGATGCCCCAGAGGGCGACCTCGTCGAGATAGACGTTGAAGGCCGGCTCGTCGAACTGGATCACATCGACCCCGATCGCCGCCAGCTCGCGCGCCTCCTCGTTCAAGAGCTCGGCAAACGCCATCGCCATCAGCGCGCGGTCGCCGTAATGCGCATCGGCCACCGTGTCGACGATGGTCATCGGCCCCGGCAGGGTGAATTTGAGCCGATTCTTGGTGTGGCGGCGCGCGATCTCCGCTTCCCAGGCGTGCGCGGCATGCCGCCGCCGCAGCGGGGCCGTGACACTCGGCACCAGCGCCTCGTAGCGGTTGTTGCGGATGCCCATCGGAACCCGGCGGGCGAAATCGATGCCGTCGATCCCTTCGAGAAAACCGTGGACGAAATGCTTGCGCGACTGCTCGCCATCGCTGACGATGTCGATCCCGGCATCTTCCTGGAGCTTGAGCGCCACGAGGGTGGCGTCGCGCTTGGCCTCGCTGAGCGCCTCGCCGTCGAGCCGCCAGGGCGCCCACAGCATGCCCGGCTCGGCCAGCCAGGACGGCTTCGGCAGACTGCCGGCGATTGTCGTTTCCAGCACGGGGTCCCTCCGGATCACAGCTCCAACGCGGCGAGAAAGGCCTCCCGCTCTGCTTCGCCAGCCGCCGCCCGCTTGCAGGCCACCCCGGCAAGCTCATGGCCGGCGCGGCGCCGCATGATGATCTCGGCAAACGGGGCTTCCCGCAGTTTTTGCAGCAGCAAGGTCGGCGTGAAGCCGCAATTATGAGCCATCCTGGAGCGGCCTTGCGCCAGATAGGGGCCGAACCCGAAAACGATGTCGTGGGCGATCACCGGCCCGGCCGGCGAATCATAAACCACCTCATGCAGCCGATCGTTGGCGATGTACTCGGCGAGCGCCTGGAGGTCGGGAACGATCATGCAGAAAACCCGTCATCGGTAAGGATCCGGTAGACCTCCGCGATCGCCGTGCCGACCTGGTAAAGATACAGGTGCTCGATGCAATGCGCCGACCACACGGCGTCCACCGAACCGCTTTCGATCGCCGAAAGATCGGTGACATCGGCAAGGATATCGGGGGCGACCTTTGCATCGATATCGACCCGCAACTCGCGCCACTCGGCGAACATCGCGGGCAGCCACGCAGCCCCTTTCGGGCCGCTGCCCAGATTGACAAGCAATTTGGTGCGCTTGTCTCGCTGATGCCCGGGCGTATCGTTCATGTCGCGAATCGGTCCTTCAAGCATCGCGGCGAGACATGGTCGAGAGCGGCAAAGGGTGCCGCAACCTCACTGCGCGCCGATAGTGCGCGATCCAGTTTACCGAACCGGACGCTGATAGAGAAGCCGGGCGGGCGCTGTTGAATTTGCCGCAAAACGCCGTGCCGGCTCGTCGCGATGCGATCACGCGATCCTCGGGCCGGGATGTCTTCACAGCCAGGGTGTCTTCACAGGACGCGGCTGCGCCATTAGGTTAGGGCATTCCTATCTGGATTTCCGCCATGTCCTTTCTCGCCGACCGACTCGCCCGCGTAAAGCCCTCGCCGACGATGGCGATCACCGCGCTCGCCACCGAATTGAAGGAGGCCGGGCGCAACGTCATCGCGCTCAGCCAGGGCGAGCCCGATTTCGACACCCCGCCCAACATCCGCGAGGCGGGGATCGCCGCGATCCGGCGCGGCGAGACGCGCTATACGGTGTTCGACGGGCGGATCGAGCTGAAGCGCGCGATTTGCGGCAAGTTCAAACGAGAGAACGGGCTCGATTACGAGACCTCGCAGATCACCGTCAGCAACGGCGGCAAGCAGGTGCTCTATAACGCGCTGGTCGCCACCCTCAGCCCGGGCGACGAAGTTGTGATCCCGGCGCCGTACTGGGTCTCCTACCCGGAGATGGTGCTGTTGTGCGACGGCGAGCCGGTGCCGGTGTCGTGCCCGCAGAACAACGGCTTCAAACTGCGCCCCGAGGATCTCGACGCGGCGATCACCCCCAGGACCAAATGGCTGATCCTCAACTCGCCGTCGAACCCGAGCGGAGCCGGCTATACCGAATCCGACCTGAAGGCGCTCGCCGAGGTGCTGCTGAGCCACGACCACGTCTGGATCATGACCGACGACATGTACGAGCACGTCGTCTACGACGATTTCCGCTTTACGACGATCGCCCAGGTCGAGCCGCGGCTCTACGAGCGCACCCTGACGGTCAACGGCGTCTCGAAAGCCTATTGCATGACCGGATGGCGCATCGGCTATGCCGGCGGGCCGCGCCAGCTGATCCGGGCGATGGGCGCGGTCCAGTCGAATTCGACCGCCAACCCGTGCTCGATCAGCCAGGCCGCGGCGATCGAGGCGCTCAATGGCCCGCAGGACTTCATTGCCAAGCACAATCTGCTGTTCAAGGAGCGTCGCGATCTCGTCGTCGACCTGCTGAACAAGATACCCGGCCTCTATTGCCCGCTTCCCGAGGGCGCCTTCTACGTCTACCCGTCCTGCGCCGGGCTCATCGGCAAGCGCACCCCTGAGGGCAAAATGATCGACGATGACGAGGGGTTCGTGCGCTACCTGCTCGAGGCCGAGGGCGTCGCGGTGGTGCATGGCGCGGCCTTCGGCCTGGCGCCGCATTTCCGCGTCTCCTACGCGACCTCCAACGACGAACTGCGCGAGGCCTGCGCCCGCATCGAGCGCGCCTGCCGGGCACTGCAGTAGGCAGAAAATGCCCCTCACCCTGTCCCTCTCCCCGCGTGCGGTCGCCTGCGGGGAGAGGGAACGCGGCTGATGGAGCAAGACAAATACATCGACAGCTACCCTCAGGAAGCGCTGCAAGTTCTCCCTCTCCCCGTTCACGGGGAGAGTGCAGGGGTGAGGGGCCGGCTGGGATCGGGTTAGGCATCGACATGACGCGCGTTGAGAGCGGCAGCGGGCGCGTTGCGTGACGCCTCCCGGGCCGGTATGATCGGCCCTCTCGTCAGAGATGCCCCGGTCGGAGCGTAGCGCAGCCTGGTAGCGCATCAGCATGGGGTGCTGAGGGTCGAGAGTTCGAATCTCTCCGCTCCGACCACTCTCGGCATCCCCCCAATGGACTAATGGGCGGCGCGAGCGCCTGGAGAGAGGCCATGACCCGACCGGCATCCGATCTCGAACCGTGGCAGTGGCCCGAGGAGCATTGGCGCAAGCTTGTCGGCCGGGTGCGCGCCGGACGCACGCTGCGCCCGCGCGAATGGCCGGGCGCCGCGCGATGCGCGGTCGCGCTCTCCTTCGACAGCGACCATGAGACCAGCGATTTGCGCGACGGCGGCAAGTCGATCGGGCGCCTTGCCTGGGGTCAGTTCGGCAATCGCGTCGGCGTGCCGCGCATCCTCAAGCTGCTCGAGCGCTATGGGGTCAGGGCGACGTTCTACGTTCCGGCGGTCACCGCGCTGATCCACCCCGACGAGCAGCGCGCGATTATCGCCGCGGGGCATGAGATCGGCATTCACGGCTGGATCCATGAGCTGAACTCGGTGCTGCCCTACGAAGCAGAACGCGACCTGATGCTGCGTTCGGCCGACACGCTGGAGAAGGTGAGCGGCGTCCGCCCGGTCGGCTTGCGAACCCCATCGTGGGATTTCAGCTGGAACACGCTCTCGATCGAAGCAGAAATGGGGCTGCTCTACGATTCCTCGCTGATGTCGGACGAGGATTGCTACGAGCTGCTGCTCGACGGGAGCCCCTGCGGAATCGTCGAATTGCCGGTCGAATGGGTGCGCGACGACGCGGTCTATTTCATGATGAACCGGTTCTCGGCGTTGCGGCCGTATACGCCCCCGGCCGATGTTTTCGACATCTTCCGGCGCGAGTTCGAAGCGGCCTATGACGAGGGCGGCTTGTTCCAGCTGACGATGCACCCGCATGTGATCGGCTACCGCTCGCGCATCTGGATCATCGAGGAGTTGATCCGCCTCGCCCAGGCGCGGCCCGGCGTCTGGTTCGCAACCCACGCCGAAGTGGCGAAGTGGGCGAAGGAGCACGCGGCTTGAGCCCGCCCCGAGCCATCCCAATCGGTCATATCTCGCCTGCTCGACAGCCCCGGGGTCCTGCCTTGACGCCGGATTTCGCGCTCCCCTAATGTCAGCGACGACTAGAGAGAGGATTTCGCGATGCAGCCGACGGCAGTCAGCGACAGCAGCTTCGATGCCGTGGTCCTCCGTGCCAGCGAGCCGGTGCTCGTCGATTTCTGGGCCGAGTGGTGCGGCCCCTGCAAGATGATCGCGCCGTTTCTCAACGAACTCGCCACCGACATGGCCGGTCGGGTGACCGTCGCCAAGGTCAACATCGACGAGAACCCCCAGACGCCGCGCAAATATGGCGTGCGCGGGATCCCGACGATGATCCTGTTCAAGGGCGGCCAGGTGGCGGCCACCAAGATCGGCGCCTTGCCGAAAAGCAAGCTCTACGAATGGGTCGAGTCAGTGCTGTAGCACCGGCTGGTTGCCCGACCCAGTAACCTCCGAGGCCACGGCCGAGCCGGCCTGTCGCCTCACGCGCGTGGCTCGCCAAGAAATCACGTTATCGCGTCGTTCCGGCTATAATGCGGATTGTCGTCAATATCCGCGGGACACTGGCAGATGGAGCGGAGCGGAGTGGGGCGAGCCGACATTTTCCGATTGCTGCTTCGCGCCGCGCACGCCACCCCGCCAGCAAAGGCTTGCCGTCAGGGTTGCGGAACGTTGCGGCCGGTCTGTTGTCGCCAGCGGTGAGCAGGCCAAACCTAACCCGCACGCGCCTGATGATAATGGGCATTGCGGTTCACGCTTTTGCCCTCCTCGGAACACCCGACGAGGCTCGTGCTGATTGCGCGGCCGGCGACGGAAATATCGCCACCCCGGTGACTTGCACGACTTCGCAGATTCTTACGGCACCAACGGGTGTCGTCGCCAGCGGTGCCACGCTGACGACCGGCGTGAATACGACCGCCTACACGATATCGAGCACCAACGCCACGGTGACCAACTCAGGGGTCGTGACGAGCCAAGGACCGCAAGCGTTGTTCATAAACGGCTCTCTCGGGAGCGTTGTAAACATTGTAAACAACGGCTCGATAATCGCCGCCCAAGGCAGTGCAATCTCGTCAAATAGGTTTTTGTCTACGGATTCGAGCCCCTCGGGTGGTAGTGGCGTCTTTAATATCTTAAATACGGGAGATATAACCGGCGGGGATATACAATTTATTAATACTGGAAACGTTTTGACGAGCGTTACCGGGGGAGCAATCCGAGGTTCGGGCGGGACGATTACGCAAGCGGGCGGCACAATACAGGGGGGATTGCTGCTAGCTGGCGATACCGTGCAAATAACGGGAGGGGCAATCAACGGGCCGATCCTCGATCGTACCGCCGCCAGCGGGGCTGCTGGGTCGAGCCAGGGTCGCTTCGGTGTCGTCAATTTCGATCTGGGGGCCGGCAGCTTCACGACGAACGGCAATATAGAGGTTGGCGCGGTCAACGTGCAGAGCGGAACCCTCGTGCTTGGCAGCGACGTTTACGTCTCTGGCGGTTTCAACGGCCCTGGATTGACCAACCGCGCCACCCTGCAGGTCAACGGCGTGAGGACCTTGACCGGGAGTTTCGTCCAGAACTCTTCAGGCACGCTGGTAATGCAGGTAAGCCCGCAGGGCTCCTCGCAGCTGAAAATCGTGCGTCTTCCCTTCTCGGGCGGCGGGACGGCGACCCTCGCCGGGACGCTTGCGCTTGCCTACCAGCCCGGCACCTACCAGGCTCGCACCTACACGCTTATCTCGACCGACACAACTGGCCTGGTCGCGACCAGTGGAACGACGATTCGCACGGTGACCGGGTCGTTTTCAAGCATCACAGGGGTCGTGCCGACACCGGGGCTTACTCAGGCGGTCACGGTCGGTCCGACCGACGTTGAGCTGACGCTGAGCGGGGTGGCCCAGCCGACAAACGGCTCGGTTCTCCCGGCGGCGGCAACTTCTGTGGTACTGACCGGGCAACGGATGACTGGAATCCTGCTCGACCGGCTGGGTAACCGCCATGCCGGTATCGCGGACGGTGCCGCGGCAGCAGCCAGCGACGCCCGTGGAACGCCGTTGCGGCTCGCCCAAAGCGGGAATATCGCAGCCCTGGGTAACATCGCCTCGGCCCTGCCGCAGGCGCTGGCTTCCGAGGGAGGGTGGTTCCGCGGCATCGGCGATTTTGCTTCGGTCAGCGGGAATGCTGCCGTGCCCGGCTTTACCGGGGCATCAGGCGGGTTTCTCGCGGGCTTCGATCGGCCGATCGCGACCGACCTCTACGTCGGCCTCGCCGCCGGCTATGTACACTCGGACCTCAGCGAGCGCTCGGCGGCCAGCGGCCAGGTCGATAGCGGCCGGGTTGCGGTCTATGGCGGCGGCTGGTGGGGGCCGAGCCTCCTCAGTGGTACCACCGGCTATGCCTATGACCGGATCTCGAGCGCTCGCAATCTCAGCGGCGTCGGCACTGCGTCGCAGGCGCATAACGGCCACGAATTCTCGATCGCCGGACAATGGAGCCTGCCGACGCCGGTCACCGGCCTCGCCGGCACCGCGGTCGTGACCCCGAAAATCGGCGTCCAGTTTCTCCACCTCGCCGAAGACGGCTTCAACGAGACGGGCGCCGGCGGCTTCGATTTGTCGTCGCGCGGCAACGACACCGACAGCGTTCAGCCCTATCTGGGGGTCGCCGCTTCCGAGCGATTTGTTGCCGCCGACGGCACCGAGATCACCCCCGAGATCCGCCTGGGGTACAACCGAGAGGTGCTCAGCAACAACCGGGTGATTACTCTGGCGGCGATCGACGGCACGACTTTCTTGACACAGGGCGTAAAGCCGTCGCGCGACATGCTGAGCGCGGGGATCGGCGTAACCCTGCGCGCCCAAGCCAACATCCTGCTCTACGCCAATTACGACGCGATTTTGCCTACGGGTAATACCACCAACCATACCGTCTCCGCCGGTCTCAAGGTCCGCTTTTGAAATCGCCAACGGGCGATTCTCGCCCCGTCAAGGCCCCCTTCCGCTCCGCTCTCTCACCCGTTCTCGGCGAGGACAACACCGGCCAGGTGCAGCGAGCCGCAGATCAGCACCCGGCCCGGCCCCGCCCGGCCGACGATTTCGCGCAGGGCGGCCTCGACCGACACCGATTCCTGCGCCGCGATCCCGGCCCCGCGCGCGGCCGCGACGATCTGGCTTGCCGGATGCGGGCTCTCTTCGCCGGGGATGGTCACCGCATGGAGCTCCCGCGCATGGCGCGCGAGCGGGGCGAGAAACCCGCCGGCATCCTTGGTATTCAGCATGCCGACGATCAGATAGGTCGGGCGGTCGCGCCAGCCCCTTGCGGTTTCGGCAAGGACCTCACCGGCCGCCGGGTTGTGGCCGCCATCGAGCCATAACTCCCATCCCGCCGCCTCCCATCCCGGTGGCAGCATGGCGACGAGCGGCCCGCGCGTCAGGCGTTGCAGCCGCGCCGGCCAATCGATGCGGCGCAACCCCTGGCGAATCGCGCTCACCGGCAGCGCAAAGCCCGAGAGCTGCTCCAAACAGGCGAGCGCGGTCCCGGCATTGGCGATCTGGTGCATTCCGGCCAACGCGGGCAGCGGCAGATCGAGGTTCCATTTCGGCCCGCGATAGCGCATCCCGCCGACACCCTCACCCGGCCTTGGGCTGCGCCCTCGGCCACCCTCTCCCGCAGTGCGGGAGAGGGTACCGGGCTCGGCGTCGCCTTTAACCCTCCCCCGCACAGCGGAAGAGGGGGGACCGCCCGCGACGTTAGCCGAAGCCCGCGGGCTTGGCCCGCGTGGCGGCGGCGGGTGAGGGTCGCAGCGCCATTCTTTCTGCCAGCGGTAGAGCGGCGCACCGATGGCGGCGGCGCGGGCCGGGATGACCGCGGCGGCATCGTCCGGCTGCGGGCCGATCACCGCCGGCACGCCGGGCTTGAGGATGCCGGCCTTCTCGCCGGCGATCGCCGCCACGGTATCGCCGAGAAAGGCCTGGTGGTCGAGCGAGACCGGGGTGATCGCGGTGACCGCCGGGCAGCGCAGCAAATTGGTGGCATCGAGCCGGCCGCCGAGCCCGGTTTCCAGGAGCACGATGTCAGAGGGGACACGCGCGAAGGCGAGGAACGCCGCCGCCGTGGTGATCTCGAAAAAGGTGATCGGCGCGCCCTGATTGGCGTGCTCGCATTCTTCGAGAAGCGCGAGAAGGGCGTCCTCCTCGACCAGCTGCCCGGCCAGCCGGATGCGCTCGTGGAAGCGGACGAGATGCGGCGAGGTATAGACGTGCACGCGATGTCCGGCGGCTTCGAGACAGGCGCGCAACGTCGCGACAGTCGAGCCTTTGCCGTTCGTCCCGGCGAGGTGGATCGCCGGCGGCAACCGTTCGTGCGGGTTGCCGAGCCGGGCGAGAAGGCGCTTGATCCGCCCGAGCGAGAGGTCGATCTTTTTCGGGTGGAGCTGCAGCAGCCGCGCCAACACCCGGTCGGTCGCCGCCGGAGCGCCGGCCGCCATCACTCCGCCTCCCGCTGCGCCGCCCCAACTGGTGCCGCCGGGTCCGCCCGGTATGGCTCGCGCAACAGCGACAAGAGGCCGGCGAGCGTCGCGCGCAATTCGGCGCGCGGCACCACGCAATCGACCATGCCATGCGCATGGAGATATTCGGCGCGCTGGAACCCCTCTGGCAGTTTCTCGCGGATGGTTTCTTCGATGACCCGCGCGCCAGCAAAGCCGATCACCGCGCCCGGCTCGGCCAGGGTGACGTCGCCGAGCATCGCAAAGGAGGCGGAAACCCCGCCGGTCGTCGGATCGGTCAGGAGGACGATATACGGGAGCCCGGCTTCCTTGACCATGTCGGCGGCCAGGATCGTGCGCGGCATCTGCATCAACGACAGGATGCCCTCCTGCATGCGGGCGCCGCCCGAGGCCGGCACGACGATCAGCGCCGCCGTGCGCCCGACGGCGCGCCGCGCCGCGGCGAGCAGCCCCTCGCCGACCGCCACTCCCATCGACCCGCCCATGAAGTCGAAATCGAACGCCGCCACCACCGCCGCGAACCCGCCGATCCGGCCCTCGGCCAGCGCGACCGCGTCGCTGCCGGCGCCGAGCGCGGCCTGGCCTTCGCGCAGCCGCTCGGTATAGCGCTTCCTGTCGCGGAAGCGCAGCGGGTCGGCCACGACCTTCGGCAGCTCAATCTTCGCGAAAATGCCACCATCGAACAGCATCTTGAACCGCGCTTGGCTGCCGATGCGGAAATGATGCCCGCAATGGCGGCATACCTCCAGATGATCAGCCAGCTCGCGATGGAACAGCATCTGCTCGCAGCTCGGGCATTTTTTCCACAGATTGTCGGGCACGTCCTTGCGGGTGAGGGCACGGATCTTCGGCAGGACGTAATTGGTCAGCCAGTTCATAGCGGGGCATGATAATGGCCGCGAGCCGGACGGCGAAGCACGCCGTCGGCCCGGCTAGGTTGACGAGCCGCGCGGCAGCCAAAGCATCGCGATTTCGTCGGGCATCTTCCAGCCTGCCGACGAATGGTTCGGTTTGCGGACGAAGCCGAGTTTCTCGTAAAGGCGCATGGCCGGCGTGTTGTCCTGCCGCACCGAGAGCCATACCTCGCGCAGGCTGTGCTCCTCCGCCGCGGCGCGCAGCAGGGCCCGCATCAAAGCGTCGCCGAGCCCCTTGCGGCGATAGGCTTCGAGCACGGTCAGAGCGACCACCCCCAGCGCCCCCGCCTCACCGCGACCGCGATCGAGGCGGCCGTAGCCGACCAGCCGAGCGCCGGCCCGCGCATAGAAGACGAACCCTCGGTCGGGCACGCTGACCGCGTTGAACGCCGCGGCGTGTTCGATCCCGATCAGGTCGGGATCGAAGCCCCCCTCCAAATCGGTGCGGCGCAACAGGTCGACGACCGCGTCGAGGCTCGCGGCACTCGCCGGGATCAGATCGGCAGGCACCGGCCCGAGAGCCACGCTCGCCGGGCTCCCCGGCAGGTTCAGGCTGCGTCCGTCGGCGAGGATGAAGGCGAGTTCATGCTCCGCGCCGTCGAGAAAACGCGCCGGGAGGTCGACCGAAAAACCGCAATTCGGACCGCCCAGCCCGGCAGCGGCGACATCCTCCCGCGGAATGTCAGCAATCATCGCAATGCGGCTGATCCGATCGATGCTCAGAAAGAACGCGACGGGCGCGGCCGGGCGTGCGACCTCGGCCACCCAGCCCGACAGGACGGGCTCGATCGCATCGACATGACCGCGATAGCCCGGGAGGATGCCGTCGCGTCTCGCCATTTATCGGCCCATCGCAGCCCGGCAACTCACCCTTTGCTCGCTCCCCGCACCCCCGCCGCCAGCGCGCGGATGTCGGCGAGGACGGCGTCAACCAGGCCGGGCTTGGCGTTGCCCGCGGCATCGAGGTTGAGGGCCAGGCGATCGACGACGGCCGAGCCGACGGCCGCGGCATCGGCGGCCAACGCCACTCGCGCGGCTTGCGCCGGGGTCTTGATGCCGAACCCGACGGCGATCGGCAATTGGGTGAAGCGGCGCAGCCGCGCGACGGCGGCGCGCACGCTCGCGGCATCGGCCGAGCTTGTTCCGGTGATGCCGGTGATCGCGACGTAATAGAGAAAGCCACTGGCATGAGCGACGATCGCCGGCAGGCGCGCCTCGTCGCTCGTCGGGGTGGCGAGGCGGACGATATCGAGCCCGACGGCCCGCGCCGGCTCAGCCAGCTCCTCATCCTCCTCCGGCGGAAGATCCACGATGATCGCGCCATCGACCCCGGCCGCCACCGCGTCGCGCGCGAAGGCGTCCGCGCCATAGCGGTAGATCGGGTTGTAATAACCCATCAGCACATAGGGCGTATCCGGGTCGCGCTCGCGCAGCGCGCGCACCATGGCCAGCGTGCGGCGCAAGGTCATGCCGCGCTTCAGCGCGCGCTGTCCGGCTGCCTGGATCGCCGGGCCGTCGGCCATCGGGTCGGTGAACGGCATGCCGATCTCAACGAGATCGGCGCCGGCGCCGGCGAGGCCCTGGAACAGCGCCAGCGAGGTGTCGGGGTCGGGATCGCCCGCGGTCAAATAGATCACGAGACCGGCGCGGCCTTCTTCGCGCAATTGCGCGAAGCGGCGTTCGATGCGACTCATTTTGCCCCTCACCCTCCCGCGCCTTGCGGCGCGGGCCCCTCCCTCTCCCCGTAGACGGGGCGAGGGGCTTGCAGCCGCTCTTCCCGCTCCCTCTCCCCGCTTGCGGGGAGAGGGTTGGGGTGAGGGGCCATCGATGAAGGCCACTCGGGGCTCACAGCTTGACCCCGAGATGGTCGGCGACGGCGAAGATGTCCTTGTCGCCGCGGCCGCACATATTCATCACCATCAGATGATCGCGCGGCAGATCGGGCGCGATCTTGGCGACATGGGCGAGGGCATGCGCCGGCTCCAGCGCCGGGATGATCCCCTCTTGCCGGCTGCACAGCTGAAACGCCTCGAGCGCCTCACGGTCGGTGATCGCGACGTATTCGACGCGGCCCAGATCGTGCAGCCAGGCATGCTCGGGGCCGATCCCGGGGTAGTCGAGCCCGGCCGAGATCGAATGCGCATCCTGGATCTGGCCGTCATCGTCCTGCAACAGATAGGTGCGGTTGCCGTGCAGGACGCCCGGCACCCCGCCATTGAGCGAGGCGGCATGGAGCCCGGTCTCGATGCCGTGGCCGCCAGCCTCGACCCCGATCATCGCGACCGAGGGATCGTCGAGAAACGGATGGAAGAGGCCCATCGCGTTCGAGCCGCCGCCGATACAGGCGACCAGCGTATCGGGGAGCCGCCCCTCGGCCGTCATCATTTGCTCGCGCGTCTCGCGGCCGATCACCGACTGGAAATCGCGCACCATCGCCGGATACGGGTGCGGGCCGGCGACCGTTCCGATCACGTAAAACGTGTCCTCGACATGGGCGACCCAGTCGCGCAGCGCCTCGTTCATCGCATCCTTCAGCGTCGCGGTGCCCGAATGCACCGGGATGACCTCGGCGCCGAGCAGTTTCATGCGGAAGACATTGGGCTTTTGCCGCTCGATGTCGGTCGCGCCCATGTAGACGACGCACGGCAGGTCGAACAGCGCGCAGGCCGTCGCGGTGGCGACGCCGTGCTGACCGGCGCCGGTCTCCGCGATGATCCGGCGCCTCTTCATGCGTCGCGCCAGGAGGATCTGGCCCAGCACGTTGTTGATCTTGTGCGCGCCGGTGTGGTTCAGCTCGTCGCGCTTGAAATAGAGCTTGGCGCCGCCGAAATGCCGGGTCAGCCGCTCGGCGAAATATAACGGGCTCGGCCGGCCGACATAGTGCTCGAGGTAGTAGTCGAGCTGGGCGTGAAAGGTCGGGTCGTCCTTCGCCGCGTTATACGCCGCTTCGACCGCCAGGATCAGCGGCATCAAGGTCTCGGCGACGAAACGCCCGCCATAGATCCCGAAATGGCCGCGCGCATCCGGCCCGCCGCGAAACGTGTTCGGTGTCTGCATCATTCCTCCCGACCGCTCAGCCGAGGATTTACCACGGAGGCACGGGGATCACGGAGGAATTCTCCAGGTTTCGCACCAAGCCACGCCTCAAGTGCGAAACTATTTCAGTTCTCCGTGCCCTCCGTGGCTCCGTGGTGAATTACAAGCTGCGAGCGACGGCGAGGAACTCGCGGATCCTGGCCGGATCCTTGTCGCCCGGACGGCGCTCGACCCCGGAGGAGACATCGACCGCGCCCGCTCCCGAAACGCGCACCGCCTCGGGCAGCAGCGCCGCCGTGAGCCCGCCCGACAGCATCCAGGGAAGCCGCCACTTGTGCCCGGCGATCAGATGCCAATCGAAGACGAGCCCGTTGCCGCCCGGCAGCGCGTCGACCCGGCGCGGCGGCTTCGCATCGAACAGCAACATGTCGGCAATTTCTTCGTAGCGCGCGGCTGCGAGCACTTCTTCCGGCGCGGCGACGGCAATCGCCTTCATCACCGGGCGGTGGAAACGCAATTTCACATCGGCAACCCGATCGGGGCTTTCATGGCCATGAAATTGCAGAATGTCGATCGGCGCCAGGTCGAGGACCGCGCGGATCAGATCATCCGCGGCATCGACGAAGAGGCCGACACGCTGGACGCCCGACGGCACCGCGGCGCACAGCGCGGCGGCGCGCGCCGGGGTGACCGCGCGCGGGCTCGGCGGGTAGAAGACAAAGCCGAGATAGGCCGCGCCGCCCTCGACCGAAGCGGCAACCGCGACCTCGCTCGACAACCCGCAGATTTTCGTGACAACGCTCATGCGCGGGATATGGGGATGCCGGGTTCACCACGAAGCCACGAAGGTCCAGATTCAACAATGAGGCAGTGAGGCAGTGAGAACAAGAAAAACGCTTTAGCGCAGAGGGCGCAAAGGATACGCAAAGGTCGCAGAGGTTCATTCTTCGGGCGCGAAGCGCCCAATAAATTTTCGGCTCGCATGCACGCCAAGGGTTCATTGGCGCTTCGCGCCGTGATATCGCCTTCGCGTCCTTTGCGCTCCCTCCGCGTCCTCGGCACTAAAGCGTTTTTCTTCTCAACGTCTCACCGCCTCATTGTTGAATCTGGACCTTCGTGTTCTTCGTGTCTTCGTGGTGATCATTGCGCGCTGGCGCGGCTGACCGCGAGCTGCGCGGCCGCGAGGTCTTCGAGCGCGGTGCCGACCGATTTGAACAGCGTGATTTCGGCCGGGTCGCGCCGGCCCGGGCAACTCCCACGGGTGAGGCCGAACAGGTCGCCGACAATCCGTTCGCGCGCGAGATGCCCGGAACGCAGCGGCTGGACGATGTCGCCGGCTTCGCGCAGCGCCGCATCGGTATCGACATAGACCCGGGCGCGGGCGATCGCCGTGTCGTCGGCCTCGCGCATGTCCGGCGTGTAGCCGCCGACGAGGTCGAGATGGCTGCCCGGCCGCAACCAGGCGCCGCGGATCAGCGGCTCGCGCGCCAAGGTCGCGCAGGTGATGATGTCGGCCGCGGCAACCGCCGCTTCGAGGTCGCCGACCGGCGCGGCGGCGATCCCGGCCTCGGCAAGACGCGCGGCGAGCGCCGCCGTCTTTTTGGGATCGCGGCCCCAGATCAGCGTCTCGCGGATCGGCCGCCCCGCGGCATGGGCGGCAATCAGATGCGGCGCCAGGGCGCCGGTGCCGACCATCAGATGCACCGCGCTGTCCGGCCGGGCGAGAAATTCGGCGGCGAGCGCCGAGGCCGCCGCAGTGCGCCGCAAGGTCAACGCCGTGCCGTCGAGCACCGCCCGCGGCATGCCGGTCGCGGCATCGAGCAGAACATAGGTGCCGTGCACCGCAGGCAGTGAGCGCCTTGTGTTGTCGGGAAAGACCGTGACGATCTTGATCCCGAGCGCGCGCCCGGCCTGCCAGGCCGGCATCACCAGCAAGGTGCCGGGCCTACCCTCTGCCGTCGCCGCCGCGATCCCATGATGGTGTCGCGCCGGCACCTTGCAGCCATCGCGAAACATCACGCGCAGCGCCTCGATAAGGCTCGGAAAATCGAGCAATCGGTGGATTTGGTCGCCGCCGATGACCTGCATGGGCGCAGCGCCTCAGCCGCGCGCCGCCAGCCGCGCCGGCGCGTTCTGGCCCGCGCCGGGAATTTGCGCCCGCGCCGCGGCCAGTTCGCGTTCGAGCGCGGCGATGCGGCGGCCGCGCCGGCGGGCCTCGCGCCGCCCGCGCCGGCCGCCGATCCAGGCGCCCAGCGCGCCTGATATGAAACCGATCAGCAAGGCGGCCAGGATGGCG
>CAYMRQ010000046.1:13749-25132 GCA_964392845.1 uncultured Rhizobium sp. | reverse complement strand
CTCGACACCGCGATCGACGCAATCCGCCCCGGTATGGGGCCGCACAGCGCGGTGTTGCCATTGCTCAACGGCCTGGTGCATCTCGACCGGCTCGATAGGGCGTTCGGGCCTGATCGGATGCTCGGCGGCGTCGCCTATGTCGGCGCGAGCCTCTTGCTGGATGGCACCATCCGCCACCACAACCGCCTGTCGGGTATCGCGTTCGGCGAGCGGGGCGGCGGCATCAGCGAGCGGGCGCGGGCGATCGAAGCAGCGTTCGCGGGCACCCCGGTCAGCGCCCCGGCAAGCGACAACATCCTGCTCGATATGTGGGAAAAATTCGTGATGATGGGCGCGATGGCGGGGATCAGCTGCCTGATGCGCGGTACGATCGGCGAGATCATGGGAACGCAGGACGGCGAGGCGCTGATGATCGCCGCGCTCGCCGAGTGCCAGGCGGTCGCTGCCGCTTCCGGGTTTTCCCCCAGGCCGCAAAGCCGCGAGCGGGTCCAGGCCATGCTGACCGAGCGCGGCAGCATCAACAGCCCCTCGATGCGCCAGGATCTGGAAGCCGGGCGGCGCACCGAGGCCGACGCGGTCGTCGGCGACATGCTGAGCCGCGCCCGCGGCCTGCATCTCGCCACACCCTTGCTGAGCGCCGCCTATTGCCATCTCCAGGTGCACGAAAACCGCCTCGCCGCGCGGCGGTAGATCGGCGAGCCGATATTTGAATTTTCGCTTCGCCGCAGTAAATATGTAGCGTCTGTGCCGTTGCGCACTCGCGGGAGCCGGCAGTTGAGCGATAACCCAGCGGAGCCCGTCATCGATCTCGCCTATATCGGGCGCGCCGTGCAGAGGCTGACGACTGACTTGGCGGCCTTCCGAGACGAGATGCGGGTGCAGACCGCGATGATCCTGCGCCAGGACGCTGCCATCGTGCGGCTGGGTGCTGCAGTCGCGGGGCAGGACGCGACGTTGAACGCGATGCTTGAACAGCTCCGCGCGATGGTTGCCCAGCATCAGCGCACCGCCGACCGGGTGCGCCAGCTCGAAGAACAGCGTTAGCGCAACCGTTTTTTCGCGCACGCGGCGCAAGAGGGTCGCCACCCTACGCCGGCAGCGTGCGCTTCTGGTGGGCGTGGCCGAGGCGGGCGGCGTCCTGGCTGTACCCGGCGATGACCCGCCACGCACGGCGCGCTTGCCTCCAGCGTCGGCCGCGGGGCACGATCGGGCAACGACAATGGAGGCTGATATGAACGCGGCGAGCGAGGGCTTTGCCCACCCCGAGTTTCTGGTCGAAAGCGAGGGGCTTGCCGCCCAGCTCGGCGACCCCGATTTGCGCATCTTCGATTGCACGATCCACCTGATCCCCAATCCCGATATCGGCTACACCGTCAAGCCCGGACGCGAGGATTTCGAGAAGGGGCACATCCCGGGCGCCCAGTTCATCGACCTCCAGGGCGACCTCTCGGCCCCGCATCCGAAGCTGCGCTTCATGCTGCCGGGCGCCGCTGATTTTGCCGCGGCGATGGGCCGCTTCGGCGTCGGCGACCGGAGCCGCGTCATTCTCTACAGCACCACGACGCCGCAATGGGCGAGCCGCGTGTGGTGGATGCTGCGCAATTACGGGTTCGACAACGCCGCGGTGTTGAACGGCGGGTTTCAGAAATGGGCACGCGAAGGGCGCGCGGTCGAGACCGGCCCGGCGCGGCTGCGCCCGCCGGCTCGCTTCACCGTACGCGAGGACCGCAAGCTGATGGTCGGCAAGGAAGCGGTGCTCGGGGCGATCGGCGAGCCCGCCACCTGCACGATCAACGCCCTCTCCGCGCCGCAGCATGCCGGCACCGGCGGAACGGTTTATGGGCGGCCCGGCCGGATCGCCAAGAGCGTCAATGTGCCGGCCGCCGCGCTGATTGATCCGCAGACCGGCGCCTTTCTGCCGGCCCCCGCGCTGCGCGCCACATTCGCCGCGGTCGGGGCCTTCGACAAGGCGCGGGTCATCACCTATTGCGGCGGAGGCATCGCGGCGAGCGCGGACGCGCTCGCCCTGGTCATGCTCGGCCACCCCGATGTGCGGCTCTACGACGCCTCGATGTCGGAATGGTCGAACGACCCGAGCCTGCCGATGGAAACCGGGAATTAGCCTCGAGGGACGAGGTAGACTGTCGTCCCGGCGAAGGCCGGGACCCACTGGTCCGCGTTCCAGGGGTTTGAAAAGTGGGTCCCGGCCTTCGCCGGGATGTCAATGTGGGGAGATGCGCGATGCCGACATTCCGCCCTTCGCCCGATCTCGACATGCATTACGAGGTCGATGATTTCACCGACCCCTGGCGGAAGCCGGAGAGGATCCTTCTGCTGCACGGCAACGCCGAAAGCGGCCTGGCGTGGTGGGCCTGGGTGCCGCATCTGGCGCGGCACTACCGGGTGGTGCGGCCGGACATGCGCGGTTTTGGCCAGTCGACGCCGATGCCGCGGGATTACCCGTGGACGCTCGATCGGCTGGTCGAGGATTTCTGCCTCTTGATGGATCATCTCGGGATCGACCGCTTTCATCTGGTCGGCGCCAAGATCGGCGGCACGGTCGCCCGCGCCTTTGCCGCGCGCCGCCCCGAGCGGCTCAAGACCCTGACGATCGTCGGCTCGCCGCCGCCGTTCCGCGTGGGCGTGGCTGAAAAGGTTCCCGAGCTGCTCCGCGATCTTGAGACGCATGGGGTCGAGCAATGGGCGCGGCAGAACATGGCAAACCGGCTCGGCAGCGCCTTTCCGCCGGAGGGCTTCGAATTCTGGTGCAAATTCATGGGCCGCACCGCGATGTCAACGCAGCTCGGCTTCATGGGGACGATCGCCTGCGCCGACATCCGCGCCGACATCCCAAAGATCGCCTGCCCGACCCTCGTCATCACCACCGAGGATAGCGGGCTCGGCTCGGTCGCCGACATGCGCGCCTGGCAGGAGCAGATCCCCGGCTCCGAGCTCGTCGTCTTACCCGGCAACTCCTACCACGTCGCCGCGACCCACGCCGACCAGAGCGCCAAAGCGACGCTCGAGTTCATCGCGCGCCGGGGCGGATAACGCGAAAGCCCCTCACCCCAACCCTCTCCCCGCTTGCGGGTCGAGGGGGCCGTCTGTGCGATTGATGTGACCCTCGCCCCGCTTGCGGGGAGAGGGTGGCCGCGGCGAAGCCGTGGACGGGTGAGGAGCACTCGCCGGATCGCGGCGCGGCGTCGTGGCGGCTGACAGGTCAGCCAAAAAACTTCGCCGCAAGCAACAGCCCGGTCGCGATAACGATCATTCCGCCGAGGCGGATGGTCAGATCGCGGCGCAGGATTTCCAGATCGTTCTTCGTCGCGAGGTTCGATAGATCCGCGTCGCGCGCTTCGCGGAGTACACCCGTCAGTGCCTCGGCCTGCGCCTCTGCAAACCCGGCATTTTTCAGTCGCTTGGCGATCTCCAGAGTATCGAGGGTCGATGCCATGTCGAGAATGTGCGCGCTTACCCCACGGCGGGCAAGTCAGCGTAGCGAGTGAATTTTGCTTGGTCGCAATCCATCGTCGGGGCGGGGCTTTCGGGAGCTGGCGACACGTGGCGGCGCTGTCATTCAATGACCTCGTCGGTGTACCCCCACCCTAACCCTCCCCCGCAGGCGGGGGAGGGAATGGGAGGGGGCGGAGCCGCTGCCAACCCAGTCATTCGATGACCTCGTCGGCGCGGGCGAAGATCGATTGCGGCACGGTCAGGCCGAGCGCCTTGGCGGTCTTGAGGTTGATCACCAGCTCGAACCGGGTCGGCTGCTGCACCGGCAGATCGGCCGGCTTGGCGCCTTTGAGGATCTTTCCAGCATAAATACCAACCTCGCGATAGGCGGCCGAGAGGCTAGGTCCATAACTGATCAGCCCGCCGGAAGCGGTGAACTCGCGCCACTGATAGATCGCTGGAACGGCATGGCGTGCTGCCAGCGCCACAAGCTGCTCGCGGCGACTGGTGAAGAACGGATCGGAGCCGGAGATGAGCGCGCCGGCCTGCAGAGTCGCGAAAGCGGCGTCGATCTCGCTTTCGGTGCTGGCGTTCAGGATCTGCAGCTGCAGCCCCTTACTGCGGGCGGTTTCCTGCGCTTGTCGCACGATACCCTCGGTCTGCGGACCCGTCGGGTTCACGAGTAGGGCGATCACCCTGGCCTGGGGCACCAGCTCCGACAGCAATTCGAACCGCTTCGGATGCAATTCGATATTGAGGGTGCTGATCCCCGTGAGGTTGCCGCCCGGCCGGGGGAGGCTGGCGACGAGGCCGCTTGCGACCGGATCATCGCCGATATTGAAAACGATCGGGATCGTCGATGTCGTGTCTCTTACCGACCGTGCCGTTGGGGTGCCAATGACGGCGATCACATCGACCTTGCGATCGACAAGGTCCGCGATCAACGCGGGGAGTTGATCGTATCGACCCTCCGTCAGACGGTATTCGATCGCCACATTTTTTCCATCAACATACCCGGTTTCGTTTAGTCCTTGATTGAACGCCGCGATAAACCCTGCCAGCGAGACGGATGAGCCATTGGCGAGGAAGCCGATCACCGGCATCGCCTTCTGCTGCGCGCGCGCCATGAGCGGCCACGCCGCCGCCGCGCCGCCGAGCAGGACGATGAGATCGCGCCGCCGCATGGATACCCGGTAGGTCAGCCGAAGAACTTCGCCGCAAGCAACACGCCGGTCGCGATCACGATCATTCCGCCGAGACGGATCGTCAGATCGCGACGCAAGATCTCCATCTCGGCGCGCAACGCGGCGAAGCCCGCATTCATCTCATCCCGGGTGGCGAGCCGTGACAAATCTGCATCGCGGGTTTCCCGCAACGCGACTGTCAGCGCTTCGGCCTGGGCGTCCGCGAACCCGGCGCTCTTCAGGCGCTTCGAGATTTCGAGCGTGTCGAAGGTCGCTGCCATAGTGGGGAATGTGCGCGCTCGCCGCCTCGGTTACCAGAGGTCACGCCGCGCCGCGGCGGTGGGAGAATTCGGTCTCGGCGCTGGTGATGAATTCGAGGAGGCAGGCCTTGCCGTTTTCGTTCTCTTTGCGGGCGCGCAGGATCGCGTGGCCGACCTCGGCCGGGTCGTCGACCCGCTCGCTCCAGCCGCCGAGGTCCTTGCCGATAGCGGCGTAGTTGCCGCCGAGGTCGCGGGTGCGGTGCTTTTCGTGCGAGGCGCGCATCGCGTTGGTTTCGATCGCCATCGTCGAGTTGTTGAGGACGATCGTGGTGATCGGAATGCCGCAGCGCACCGCGCTCTCGAAGTCGAGCCCGGTCATGCCGAAGGCAGCATCGCCCATGAAATTGACGCACATCTTGTCGGGCTCGCCGATTTTGGCGCCGATCGCCAGCCCGAGCCCGGTGCCGAGCTGGTGCGACTTGCCCCAGCCCATATAGCCGCGCGGTTTCTTCGCGACATAAAACGGCAACAGCTGGTCGCGCGGGCTGCCCGAATCGTGGGTCACGATGGCGTCTTCCGACGGGATCACGCGCATGAATTCCGACATCACGAAATACGGGTTGATCGGCCGCTCGGTGGACCGCAGCTTGGCTTGCCAGCGGGCCAGCCATTCGGCCTTGAGCCGGGCGATCGTCGGCCGCGCGCCGGTCGCCCTCGGGTTGCCGCCGGAGCGGTCCTTGACCGCCTCGATCAGTTGCGCCAGCACCAGCTTCGCATCACCCAGGATCGGCAGGGCGGTGTCGTTGGCCTTGTAGAGGTCGCGCGCATCGTTGGTCGCGTGGATGATCGCCTTGCCCGCGGGGATGATTGGGGTCGAGATGTTGTGCTTGGTCAAGGAGGTGCCGACCGCGAAGATCATGTCGGTTTCCTGCAGGAAATGGCGGCCCGGGCCGGTATAGACGGTGCCGCCCGAACCCAATGCCAGCGCATGGTCTTCCGGGAAGGCGCTCTTGCCGTCGGTCGTGGTCATCACCGGGATACCCAGGAGATCGGCGAGCGCGAGCAGTTCGTCTGTGGCCTCGGCATAGAGCACGCCCTGCCCGGCGATGATCATCGGCGTTTTCGCCGCGAGCAGCAGCTTGGCGGCTTCGTCGATGTCGCCCTCGTCGCCGGCTGAGCGGGTGCGGCGTACCGTGGTGTAATCGACCTGGTTGCCGGCGAACTCGGCGGTCATCACATCGGCCGGCACCTCGACCATGACCGGGCCGGACCGGCCGTTTTTCAGCGCGTTGAAGGCGCGCCGCATCGCCGGGACGGCGTGCTCGGGCATGTTCACCGGCTCGACCTGCTTGGTCACGCTAGCGTAGGTGCGGGTCGAATTGAACAAGGGGAACATCTGCGCCGTCTCGCGCGGATGGCCGAGCGGCAGGAGGAGGATCGGGGTCGAATCGGAATAGGCCGAGGCGATGCCGGCAAACGCGTTCTCGGCGCCCGGCCCGTATTGCATGGCAAAGACGCCGGCCGGCTTGCCGTTCATCACCCGGGCGCAGCCATCGGCCATGTGCACCCCGACCCGCTCCTGGCGGCAGATCACCGGGCGTATCCCGCCGGCCACCGCCGCCTCGATGATCGGCGTCGTCGGGAAGCAGAACAGCGTCGAGATGCCCTCGCGCTTCAGGATCTCGGTGATCGCGTCCATGACCAGCATCGGCGTAGCTCCCCATTGGCTCGGTGGCGTTGCAGCCGAGCCTAGCGCCGGAACACCGCCCGCGCCACTGCCGACTCCGATCCCGGCCCCTACCTCGCCTGTTACGCGTGTTAATACTGGGAATCTACAGGCAGCCCCCTCCTTCCGGGGCCAAGCGTGGTGCCTGCTTCTGGCGGAAATCAGCAGGTGTCGGTACTCCCGCCGGTTGGGCAAAACGGTGTGGCAGTCGGATCTCCTATTTCCGCTCGTCTCCTTCATTCCTGTTTTGTTCCCGATGAAGATATGGTAGCTAATCGAAGATCATGAAGGGGGGGATGACCTGAAGATTCAAGCGCGACGGAAATGTCTCGTCGGTTCGGAACGCTACCCTGGGCCTTTCGACCAGGAGCTTGCTCGGTCGTTGGCTGGGCGGCTGGCGCAAAACCATCGGCTAGCCTTCGCGCAGAGCTTCGCTCACGCCGTCGTCAGCGCCTGCTTACGTGCCCGGGGAATGCCGGAAATCCAGCGGATGGATAACCTGGAGTTGCTTCCCCTATCTTTCGAGGCATCGGAAGCGGCCGCGAGACTCGGTAGCACCTCGGCAACGCTAACGCCTAGTCGGGCCGGGTATCTTATTGGCACTATCTACACAGCAACGCTGCCAGAAGCCTATCGCAGCACGCACGGTGTCTTCTATACGCCGCCGGAGATTGTTGAAATTCTACTGCTCATGGCAGAGCAGGCAGGAATCTCCTGGGGTAACTGTCGTGTGCTTGACCCGGCCTGCGGTGGCGGCGCGTTCCTGGTGCCAATCGCCATGCGAATGGTTGCGGCTCTGGATGGCACGGACCCAGCTTTCATATTGCACCACCTGGGGGCGAGACTACGGGGTTTCGATATAGATCCCTTCGGCGCGTGGTTGGCGCAAGCTCTGCTCGAGATTGCCCTCTGGGATGTTGCCGACCGGGCGGGTCGGCCGATCCCGGTGATGGTTGACGCGCGCGACAGCCTCGCTCTGAGGTGCGAGGAGGCGGACAGCTACGACCTCGTGATCGGCAATCCACCCTATGGACGTGTTTCGCTCGAACCCGAACGGCGCGCCTTATTCCAACGAAGCGTTTATGGACACGCCAATCTGTACGGCGTCTTCACCGATGCCGCGCTCCGCTGGGCGAAAGCCGGCGGCGTAATCGCATATGTCACCCCGACCTCGATGCTTTCCGGTCTTTATTACAAGGCGTTGCGCCGGCTGCTCGCGGCAGAGGCTCCCCCGTTAGCGGTCAATTTCGTGACCGAACGGGTCGGCATCTTTGAGGACGTGTTGCAGGAAACGATGCTCGCCACCTATCGAAAGGGCGGGCTCGCGTTAAGCGGCAAGGTTGGTTTCATCGCGGTCGATTCGGACGGGCGAGCGCGGCAAAAAAAGGCTGGCTCGTTCTCATCACCAACAAGACCGGAGGCGCCGTGGCTTCTCCCTCGCGTGCCGGCGCAAGCCGCACTAACCAGGCGGCTTCGGGCCATGCCGTACCGCCTCGCGGATTACGGTTATGGCGTTTCTACCGGGCCGCTAGTCTGGAACCGCCATAAGGATCAGTTCCGGGCGACGCCAATCGCCGGAACTTTCCCAGTGATCTGGGCCGAAGCAATAACGAGCGATGGCCGGTTCTTTTGGCGGAGCGAAAAGCGTAATCATGCGCCCTGGTTTTCAGCGAGACGGCCCAAGGATGATTGGCTGATCGTTAGCCAGCCCTGCGTGCTGCTGCAGCGGACCACGGCCAAGGAGCAGGCGCGGCGGCTGATTGCGGCCGAGCTCTCGGAGAGTTTCATCCGGCGCCACCGCGGCGTGGTGGTGGAGAATCACCTCAATATGGTGCGCGCGATCACCGAACAGCCGAGCGTGCCTGCCGCCGTGATCGCCGCCGTGCTGAACAGCGCGGCCGTCGATGCGGCGTTCCGCTGCGTCAACGGGTCGGTCGCAGTCTCGGCCTTCGAACTTGGGGAACTCCCGATTCCTGCTCCCCGTGTCATGGCCAAGCTCGCAAAGCTGATTGCGATTGGTGCGCCGCGGGTCAAAATCGAAGCGATGATTACCGCGGCCTACGGCGAAAGCAATGCTGCCACCGTTGCTTGACGTTCCGGAGATCCACCGGCGGCTGTTGCAAATTTTTCCCGAAGGAACACCGCAGCGGAACTACTGCACCCGCGAGATGGCCGCCCGAGCAGTCTTTGTCATGTTCTATATCGGTGCCGTCGAGGGCAGCGCCACCTGGATGGTGCCCAAGCACGTCTACCGAATGGGAACAGGCCAATCGCAACTCCGCTCCGACGGGGACCGAGAGGCTTATATCGCCGCCGTCGAGAAGCGCGGCTCCCAGCTCCCAGTCGACCGCTGGTTTCAGGATAACACCCGCGAGCCGATACGCGACGAGACGTTGCGCGATGGCTTCGTACCTATGGGCGCCGTCGTGATCCGGCCGGGTATCCCGACGACTTCCTCGAAAGGTCGTTACGCGCTGCAGACGGCCTTTGCCTCGCTGTTCGATCCCGCCTTGCAAGGCGACCCGCTGCATACCGCGATCGCTACTTGGCAGGAGCGATATCTCTCGGCGGGCGCGCTGGCGCGGGTGCGCCTCCAGCACCGCTCCGCGACCGCTGCGCAGTCCCGGGTGCTCGTCACCCTCCCGAACGGCGAAACGCGCCAGATGGAAGCGGGACCGTCCTCGGTGATCACCAGGGCAGTGGTCGAGGTGTTCGCACCGAGATTCTTGAGCAACCCGGCGGTGCTTTGGATTTCGGAGAGCGGGAATAAAATCGTCCAACGGGATGATCAACTCGCGCAGGCGCTCGGCCTTAAGATCGAGGTAGATAAACTGCTGCCGGATACAATCCTTGTCGACCTCGCCCCAGCCGAGCCCCTGATCGTGTTTGTCGAGGCCGTGGCCACCGCTGGCGAGATCAGCGAGGCCCGACGTACCGCCTTTCTAGAGTTGATGACTGCCGCTGGCTTCAAGATCAGCCAAGTGGCGTTCGTTACCGCGTTTGCGGACCGCAATGCGCCGTCTTTTAAGCGGGCGATTTCGAATCTCGCTTGGGGATCATTTGCGTGGTGCTTGAGCGAGCCGGAGCATCTGATCGTGCTCGATGGTATGGAAGTGGGTGGCATTCGGATCCTCAGCGATTTCGGGTTTAGAGGAGAGGCACCATGAAAATCGCGCGCATCGAGAGCTTCATCTTCGGCACCAAGAGCTCGAAGGATTTGCTGTTTTGTCGGGTCGAGACCGAGGACGGCACCTATGGCTGGGGCGAGGGGTATGTCACCGCCGGCAAGGAGAATGTCATCGCCGAGTGCGTCCGGGCGATGGCGCCGCAGGTGATCGGCCGCAGCGCCTTCAACATCCGCCATACCGGCCAGATCATGTTCGAGGATTTCGCGATCCGGCGCGGCTCGATGGAGCTGCTCTCCGCGTGGAGCGCGATCGAGATCGCGTCGTGGGACATCATCGGCAAGCGCGCCGGGTTGCCGGTCTACAATCTCTTGGGCGGCGCCTCGCGCGAGCGTGTGCGGGTCTACGCCAATGGCTGGGCCGGCCGCTCGACGATCGAGGAGGGGGTCGAGCGCGGCCGCAAAATCAAGGCGATGGGCTTCACCGCCGCCAAGTTCGACCCGTTCCCGGGGCCGTGGCGCACGCATGTCGATCGCAAGGACGAGGATTTCGCGATCGACTACGTGCGGGCGATGCGCGAGGCGCTGGGGCCCGAGTTCGAGATATTGGTCGAGGCGCACCGCCGCTTTGCGCCGAGCCACGCGATCCGCATCGGCCAGCGCCTCGTCGAATTCGGCATCGACTGGTACGAGGAGCCGTGCCTCGCCGACAATCTCGCGCTGTTGGCCGAGGTGCGCCGCGCGGTGCCTATCCCGATCGTCACCGGCGAGGCGCTCTATACCAAAGAGCAGTTCGCCGCCTGTCTCGCGATGCGCGCCGCCGACATCCTCAACCCCGACATCTGCGCGATCGGCGGCATCACCGCGATGATGGACATCGCCGCGATGGCGCAGCCGCAGGCGGTCGTCATGTCGCCGCACAATTACAACAGCCCGCTCGTCGGCATGGCGGCGACGGTGCATGTCTCGGCGGTCATCCCAAATTTTCGCATCACCGAGTATTTCGTCAATTTCGAGGGCGTTTGCGACGAGATCGCCACCGCCTCGCTGTCGGTCAACGAGGGCTGGATCGACCTGCCGACCGCGCCCGGGCTCGGCATCGACATCGATGTCGAGCGGCTGCGCGCCCACCCGCACCAGGAGGCGACCGCAAAAGGTTTCCGCCAGTACTGGGAGGAATACCCGCGCAAGGGGTATGTGCCGAAGCTTTGACTCGGGAGATTTTAGGATCGGTTGAGCGGAGCGAAACCCATCATTGATTCGATTCACAATGAGGCGGCGAGGCAATGAGAGTCCCGCGCCGTGGGGGCCTCCGTGCCTCGCTGCCTCATTGTGAATTCTGATGGGTTTCCCCCGGCTTTCGCCGGGGTCAACCCATCCTACGAATTGATTTTATGGAGGAAACACGATGCCACGACTGGCGAACAAGGTTGCGCTGATCACCGGGGCGGCGGGCGGGCAGGGGATTGCGGAGGCGGAATTGTTCGTGCGCGAAGGCGCCGCGGTGGTGCTGACCGACATCGACGCCGTGGGTGGCGAGGCGCTGGCAAAGCGGCTGAGCGGGGAGGGCGGCCGGGTAATGTTCCGGGTGCACGACGCGGCGAGCGAGGCGGCGTGGCAGGAGATCGTCGCCGCG
>CAYMRQ010000046.1:0-13739 GCA_964392845.1 uncultured Rhizobium sp. | reverse complement strand
GCTCGTCAAGGCCGACGTCTCGAAGGATGACCAGGTGCAGGCCATGGTGCGCGAGGCCGCTAGGACCTTCGGCGGGCTGCACATCCTCGTCAACAACGCCGGCACGATCGCGCGCCAGGGCATCGTCGACACCACAATCGAGGCCTGGAACCGCACGCTCGCGGTCAACCTGACCGGGCCGCTCCTCGGCATGAAGCATTGCGCGCCGGCGATCCGCGACACCTTGGCGAAACAAGGGGGCGGCGGCTCGATCGTCAACATCTCGTCGACCGCGGGCCTGACCGCGCATGACGACGCGGCCTATACCGCGAGCAAATGGGGCCTGCGCGGCCTGACCAAGACTGCCGTCTTGCAATTCTCAGCCTGGAACATCCGGGTCAACTCGATCCATCCCGGGCAGATCGCCGATACCGGCTTTTTCCGGGGCGGCGGCGACGCGTTCGCCCACGCCGCGCGGGCGGCGATCCCGCTGCACCGGCAAGGCACGCCCAGGGAATGCGCCGAACTCGTGCTGTTCCTCGCCTCGGACGAAGCAAGCTTCATCAGCGGCGCCGAGATCGCGATCGACGGCGGCTATATCGCCGCCGGCCTCGCCAATATGCGCAACCGGGTGCGCGACGAATACGCAAAAAATTAAACCACGGAGACACGGAGGGCACGGAGAAATCAAGATTTGCACGGAGGACGGCAAGCTAGGCGCAAAGGTCGCAATGGGATTCAAGGCGCTTCGCGCCCTTTGCGTTAAGCGTCCTCTTTCTCCGTGCCCTCCGTTTCTCCGTGGTGAATCTAAAAACTTTATAGCCAGCCGGTATCGGCTTCGAGCCCCATCAGGTGCTGGCCGACCGTCTCGAAATGGGCCTGCCTGCCCTGCAGCTGCTGCGCCACCGAGTGGATGTCGCGGAAGCGGCGCTCGAACGGGTTGGCGTCGAAGATCGCGGTGGCTCCGGCGGCCTGGTAGAGGATGTCGACGACCTCGAGCGCGGTGTGGATCGCGAAGGTCGCTGCGAGGCGGATCGTCATCCGCTCGTCGAGGGTGATGTGGCCGCGCTGCGCGACCGCCTCGGTGATGTCTTCGAGCGAATGGAGGAGCCAGCCGCGCGCCGACAACAGCCGCGCCTCGGATCGCGCGACCTGCGATTGGATCACATTGTTGTTGCGCAGCGTGTTGCGCGCGCCGCGCGGGATCTTGTCGCGGGCCAGCTCGATGAAGTCGGCGAGCGTGCTGCGGGCAATCCCGAGCGCGACGCCGGCAAAGCCGGCGGCATACAAGACCAGGCTGCTGAACCGGTAGAGGAGGCCCTCCTCGCGCGCCGCCATGTCGCGGCGCGACAGCACATTGACCGAATAGGCTTCGGGAACGAACAGGTCGGCGACCGAATACTGGTCGCTGCCGGTGCCGCGCAGCCCGATCGTGTGCCAGATGTCGGTGAATTGGGTCGCGCCTTTCGGGAACAGCATCGTGCGCACCAGGGGCGTGCCGTTCTCGTTCAACCGCGGCTGCCCGTCGGCCTCGATCACCGGCACATGACAGCCGAGCCAGCTGGCATGATGGCTGCCGCTGGCGAAGCCCCAGGTCGCGGTGACCCGATAGCCGCCGGGCACGACACGCGCCTCGCCCGGCCCGGGGCCCCAGGCGAGGATGCCGCGCGGCCCGCCGAAAATCTCGCCCGCGATTTCGGGTGCGAGATAGGCCGAACTCATCGAGCAGCCCGAATTCTGGTTGACGCACCAGGCGGTGCTGGCGTCGATCTTGGCGAGTTCTTCGATGATCGGCACGTAGTGCGACGGCAGCAGTTCGGCGCCACCGAGCGAGCGCGGCAGCAACAGCCGGAACAGGCCGCGCTCGACCAGCGCATCGACGATTGCCGCGGGCAGTTCGCGCCGGCGATCGATTTCGTCGCCCGCGGCGGCGAGATCGGGCGCGAACTCGCGGACTCGCGCGACGTTGTCGATCGCCGGTTTTGGCGCGGGTTCGGGCGCGGGTTCGGGTATCGCCCGATCCTTTGACGACTGCCCGGCAGAGCCCCGTCCCATCCGATGCTCCCTTGCTTGCTTGCTGGCGGGCGCACTCCACCGGGAAGCGCGCTCTGTGTCAAGGCGAGCCCCGCTGACCCCTGCGTCGCCCGTGGGCGACGCCGCGCCGTGCAGGGCAGCGTCCGGGTCAGAAATTCTCAACCCAGGGCCTCAGCGCGATTTCCCATGCCCAGGCGCTGCGGTGCTGGCGGTGCAGCTGCAGATAGCTCTCGGCGATCGCCTCGGGCGCCAGCAGCCCGTCCGGACCGCGCTCGTTGGCGCGCGCATCGCCCGCCTTCGCGATGCCGCCATCGATGACGATATGCCCGACATGGATGTTGTGCGGCTGCAATTCACGCGCGATGCTTTGCGCCAGGCCGCGCAGCGCGAACTTGCCCATGGCGAAAGAGGAGGAGCGGGGATAGCCCTTGACGCTGGCGCTGGCGCCGGTGAACAGGATCGTGCCATGGCCCTGGCGCAGCATCCGCTGCGCCGCCTGCCGGGCGACGAGAAAACCGCCAAAGGCGGTCACCCTGATGGCGTTCTCGACCGCCGCCGGATCGAGTTCGTGGACCGGCCCGCGTGCCCGCCCGCTGGCGTTGTAGATGACGAGGTCGAGGCGATCGCCGCCGGCATCGACCGCGGCGAACAGTCTGTCGACGTCATCCGCGCGGCTCGCATCGCAGGCAACCAGGGCGGCGCCGGTTTCGCGCGCGAGGGCGCCAAGCTTTTGCGTATCGCGCGCCGCCAGCACCACATCCATGCCCTCGCCGGCGCACCTTCGGGCAAGCGCCGCGCTCAATCCCGCCCCCGCCCCGACGATCAATGCGCGTTCGCGTGCTGCCATTGCCAGTCCCCCCGTCAACCCGATGCTGTGAAACTGCTGCCGCGTGATGGCGGCCTTGCCCGTTATCGCGCAAAAGCATCCGTCGACACCAGGGCTAAAGGCGCCATCGCCGGCCGAGCTTGCGTTGCGCCCGCCGGCAGCGCAGCTCGGGTAACCGGGTGCAAACCCCAAGATATGCCACTCAAACCGGTCCGGCGCGCAACAAATTGTTTGACCGAGCGCGAGCTTCTCCGATCTGTCGCCGTACAATTTTGAAAACTTGTAGATAATTTGACCGTCTACTCCGGGATAAAGAATAAGTCGTGGTTAATATTTCCTAAACCGCCGAGATGTTGAATAGCGTATAACAACGAAAGGTCGCCGCCCGACTTGGGCCTGTCACGGGATTTCATGTGCGTGCGGGTTGACAAGCTGACGAGTAGCTGCCTAGGGTTGCGCTGCACTTCCCCTGTCCCACCCGGACGCCCCCCTGTCAACGATCCGGGACGGCAACCCGCAAACGCCTTTCCGTCAGCGAGAGACGGCGCGCCGTGCGTGTCGAGCGCGCCGGCGCAATCGTGCCCAACCATGGAGACGCATGCGGATGAGGATGCGACAGACGATCGGGCTGTCTCTCGCGCTGCTGGTCGTATCGGCGACGGCCATGGCCAAGCCGGCCCATTCGGGCCATGACCAGGCGGCGCCGAGCCTCAAATTGAAGCCCGTCAAGGCCGACGCAATTGCTGGTAAACCCCACGGCAACCGACACCAGACGCACGGCAAGGTCGCGCGCTCGCTGCCGCGGCACGCCGGGCGTCCGCGCCAGCACGCCGCCCAGCTGCCGCCGCCCGACCAGTATATCGGCCCGCTGCAGGTGATCGGCCGGCCCGAAATAGGCTCTGCCGCCTGGTATGGCGGGCGCCATCTCGGACGGCGGACAGCGAGCGGCGAGCGGCTCGATGCGGTTCACGCGACCGCCGCGCACCGCTCCTTGCCGCTTCATTCGCTGGTGCGGGTGACGAATTTGAGTAATGGGCGTTCGGTGGTCGCTCGGATTACCGATCGCGGCCCGGTCAGCCGGTCCCTGTTGATCGATGTCTCGCCGAGCGTAGCGGCAGGACTCGACATGAAGCACGCCGGCATCGTGACAGTCGAGGTCGAGCCGGTCGCGCCGGCACCGGGCACCCCCCGTTAGAGCGCATTCGGTCAGATTGACTCACTTCATGGGTTCGTCATTCCCGCGGAAGCGGGAATCCAGGGCAACCGCTGTGGCCGCTCCCCCTGGACCCCCGCTTTTGCAGGGGTGACGGGCTGGAGTGCTTCAATCTACAGCGATGATGCTCTAGCCCCGCTTGGCAAGGCGACCGATCGCCCACCAAACCACCGGTTTTATAGCCTGTCGCCTTTTTGCCACTGTTGCTGAAAAGGCACATCTGGCGCGAAAAGCCGGCATCCAGCCCCGGCTCAATTGACTCCGAATCGACGCTCGATTGTATTCTTCGCAGCGTGCCCTGCCGCGGACTGTATCGATCCGGAATTCGGAAAGTAGTCGGCAACAACACACTCTTTCGGTTCGCTTGCGTTCCGGTAGCGGCGCGGGGTGGGGAGGCTCGGCCGGTGAATTGGGGGACAAACGTGTCTGAGACGACAAATGTCATACCCTTTCCGCTGATGGTTCGGACGCGCAAGGCGGCAGTGGATGGCGGATTTGGTTCGGGACCCGGCGACTATGAATTCAGCGAGAAGGAGTTGGCCGCTCTGTGCCGCTGGTTCTCGGCAATGAAATATGCCTTTCCCGGGACCGAAGGAGTCATGATCGTCAGCCACCAGGAAACCTACTCGGCCGTCGGCCTCTACAACTGCGCCGGCGGAGCACCCAACTGCCTCATCGCAAAGCACGCGGCTGGCGGGATCATCCGCTTCTTCTGGTCGACCGAGGGAGACCCGCCGCAGCTGCTCAACGACCTCTCCGAGATAACCGACGCCCATATCCGCGCGATTCATCCGCCGCGCAACGAGAAGGGGTGGCTTGACCCGATCGGCTGGATGGGGGTCTATGCCGCGCGCATGATTGCGACAGCCGTACAAGTGGTTTGACTACCTGCGAGCGAACCGGCAGGGTATTGCCAGCTGCGAACGGCCGAGCGACGCCGCGTTCGGGCCAGACGGGTCATCCTCAAACTCGCGGAACCAGAGCCGGGGGGCGATGAAAGCGGTCGCCGTTATGGGTTTGTTTGCCTGCGTCATGGCTGGCTGCTCGGCTCTGCCGACCGCCGGGCCGACCGCGAGCAATGTCAGGAGCCAAGAGGTCAAGGGCGACCAGATCCGGTTTGATCTGGTCGACATCGATGATAATGTGGTGGCCGCCGTGCTCGCCGAACCGCGTGAGAGCCTGCAGGCGCGGTTCAAAAAATACGGCAGGCCGCCACAACCGAAGATCGGGATCGGCGACTTTGTCGTCGTGTCAATCTGGGAAGCCGCGGGTGGCGGGCTGTTCAGCGCGTCACCGACCGAGCACGTGTCGGCGGGCTCGCGTAGCATCACCATTCCGGAACAGGTCGTCGCCCGCGATGGCGGCATCAGCGTTCCGTTTGCCGATCGCGTTCCGGTCGCCGGGCGTCTGCCCGTCGACGTGCAGCGGACAATCGAGCAACGCCTTGCCGAAAAGGCCATAGAGCCGCAGGTCATCGTGACGGTGACCAAGAGCCTGACCAACAGCGCGACGGTCACCGGTGATCTCGTGTCCGGCGCGAGGGTGCCGCTGTCGCTGAAAGGCGATCGGCTGCTCGACCTGATCGCCGCGGTCGGCGGTGCGAAAGCCCCGGTATACGAAACCTTCGTGCGGCTGTCGCGCGATGGCGTGACTGCGACCATTCCGATGGAAACGCTGGTCGCGGAACCCGCCGAGAATATCTACGTCCAGCCGGGAGATGTCCTGACGCTGGTCCGCCTGCCGCGGTCCTTCACCGCCTTCGGGGCGACCGGAGCAAACGCGCAGTTCACGTTCACCTCGGAGAGGATGACGCTGGTGGAAGCGCTGGCCAAGGCAGGCGGGCTGCAAGATTTGCGGTCGGATCCGGCCGGGGTGTTCCTGTTCCGGTTCGAGCCACCGAGAATCGTCAGTTCGCTCGGCCGGCCCCAGCTGCGCACCGGGCCCGACGGAAGCTCGCCGCTGGTCTATCGGCTCGATCTGCGGGATGCCAAATCCTATTTCCTGGCGCAGCGCTTTCCGATAGAGGACAAGGACATCCTCTACGTTGCCAATGCCGACCTGAACGAATTGCAGAAGTTCTTCACCTTGCTGAACACGCTGACGGGGCCGGTCATTACCGGCGTTGTGGTGAAAGGCGTGGTACCCTGACCCGGTCCTGCCTGCGCGTGAGCAACGCCGTCAACGCGACGCCGGCATCAAGCGCCCGAGGTGCCGCGCCACGGCCGCGAGGTCGGTCGGCTCGGCAGCGACCGCACGGGCTTCTTCGAGCAAAATGTCGACCGCGTCGCGCACCTGCGCTTCAGTGTGCTGCGCGGTCAGGAAGAAGCGCAGCCGGGCCGCGCGTTCGGGTACCGCCGGATAGAGTATCGGTTGGACGTTGATGCCACGGCGGAACAGCGCCTGCGAGAGCCGTGCGGCGCCGATCGAGCTCCCGGTAATGATCGGCACGATGGCGGCGCCGATCGATCCTCCGACATCAAGCCCGCCTTCGCGCGCGAGGCGCAGGAAGAGGGCGGCTCTATCGTTGAGTCGGCGCACCCGCTCGGGCTCGCGCTCCAGGATCTCGACCGCCGCAAGCGCCGCCGCGGCGTTCGGCGGGGTCATGCCGACCGAGAAGACAAAGCCCGGCGCCATCCGCTTCAAGTAGTCGATCAAAAGCTGGCGACCGGCGATATACCCGCCGCACGACACCAGGCTTTTGCTGAGCGTCCCCATCCAGATGTCGACTTCTTTGGGGTCGATCCCGGCGCGGTCCGCCGAACCAAACCCGCGCGGCCCGAGCACCCCCAGAGCATGCGCCTCGTCGACCATCAGCCAGGCCCGGTGGCGCCGCGCAACGGCAACAAAGGCAGCCAGATCGGGTACGTCGCCGTCCATACTGTAATGCCCCTCGATAACGAGCAGCGCATGGCCGTGGCGTGGGCGCGCCTCGGCGAGGACCTTGTCGGCCGCCTCGGGATCGAGATGGCGAAACGGCACACGGCGCGCGCCCGACAGGATCCCCCCCTGAACGATGCTGTTGTGGATCAGCGCATCATGCACGATCACATCGTTGCGGCCCAACAAATGGCCGATCACTGTGACATTGGTCGAATGCCCGCCGACCAGGGCGACACTGTCCTCGGCACCGTGGATTCGCGCCAGGGCGGCTTCGAGTTCGCGATGGATCGGGCGCTCGCCGGAAACCGGCCGGCTGGCCGAGACCGAGGTGCCATAGCGATCGATCGCCGACTTTGCCGCGGCGGCGATGCGCGGGTCGCCGTTGAGGCCGATATAGTTGTACGAGGCAAAATTGATGTAGGCGCGTTCGCCGATGACGGTCTCGGCGCCGGCGATCCCCTGATGGATTCGGAAGAACGGATCGTCAATCCCGAGATAATCCGCCGCCTCCTCGATCATACGGATTTCGCGGTACGATTCGAGCTCCGCGACGTCGAGCCGGGCAGCTTCGCTCCCGGAAACACCAGCCGAGCCGCGTTGCGGCGGCGTCATGCGCGTTGCGGCGGCCGACGTCAGTTTCTCGATCAGCCGGGCCTTGGCCTGGGCCGACAATCCGAAGAGATTGCGACCGGCCGCCACCGGATTACTCCGCCGCTTCCGACTTGACCTCGACCGGTTCAAACCTGTCTGCCGCATTCGCCACGGCGCCCAGCCGCTCATCGTCGGCCACCTCGTAACGCTCGGCCAGACCCAGCAATTCGGACGCATGCGGGCGCGCCGATACGGCGTTGGCGAGACGGGTGGCAATAGAGGCGACGCTGGTGCCTTCGGCGAGCGACATCAGCGGCAGATCGATGCGCAGCCGGCTTTCGAGCGCCAGGCGCAGTTCGACCGCCATCAATGAATCCATGCCCATCTCGGAGAGCGGCCTGAGCGGATCGATCCCGGCGGCCGGCAGCCGCAGAATATTTGCCGCCTCTTCCGCGACGGCGGTCTTGAGCAGCGCCAGAGCCGCTTCGGCGTCTAGCCCGGCGAGCCGCTCGACCAGCGAATCGTCGCCCGGGGACGAGCCGGTGTCGGCGCAGATCTCCGCGAAAAACGGCGAGGCGAGGATCGGCAGAAAGCGCCGCGCCTGGTTCCAGCTGGTCTCGGCAAACGCCGCCGCCGGCAACCCGCTGCCGGCAATCGCCGAGAGCCCGGCCAGAGCTTGCCCCGACGGCATTGGCTTGGCGCCAAGCCGGCGGGCCAGCGTGTCGCGGGTTTCCGGCCGTTCGGCGAGATACCCGGTATCCTCGATCGGTCCCCAGGCGATCGCGAGTGCGGGTTTGCCCCGGGCCCGCCGTTGCCGCGCCATCGCCTCGAGAGCCAGGTTGGCCGCGACATAGACCCCTTGTCCCGGTGCGCCAAGCAACGTCGTCGCCGACGAAAACAGCAGGAACATTTCGATCGGATCGTCACGGGTCAGCCGATCGAGCGTGATCGCACCGCCGAGCTTGGGTCGCAGGATGCCGGCGATATTGGTTCCGTCGAGCTCGGCGGCCAGCGCATCGCCGATCGCCGATGCCGCATGAACGACACCGCGCAGCGGCGGCTGGACGCGGCGAATTTCCGCGAGAACGGCTGCCAGCGAGGCCGGATCCGCGACGTCGCCGGCATAGATGCGAACCTCGGCGCCGAGGGTGCTCAGTTCGGCCGCACGTTCGGCCGCTCCCGGCGTCGCGGCGCCCCGCCGGCCGAGCAGCGCGATCGACCCGGCGCCGTGCTGGGCGAGCCAGCGGGCCGCCGCAAAACCAAACCCGGAGATGCCGCCGGTGACCAGATAGGTGCCGTCATGGCGCAATGTCATTTCCGGCGCCTGACGCAGCCGAACGCCGGCATTTCCGTTGGGCACGAGCACCAGTTTGCCGATATGGCCCGACGCCTGCATCAGGCGGAACGCATCACTGATCGCGGCGAACCCAAAGGTGCGATGCGCGAGCGGCCGGATCGCACCCTCGCTCAACGCCGCGGAAACTTCGCTCAGCAGCGATCGCGCGAGATCCGGCCGCTGGATCGGCAGCTGGTCGACATCGATCGCGAAATAGGAAATGTTCTGCCGCAGCGGACGCAGATGAATGCGCCGGTTGAGATAGAAGTCGCGCTTGCCGAGTTCGAGAAACCGGCCGAACGGCTTCAGCACGCTGAGGCTCTGCTCCATGGCTTCGCCGCTCAGCGAATTGAGCACGACGTCGACGCCGGCGCCGCTGCTGATGGCGCGCACCGCATCGGCGAAGCCGAGATCGCGCGAGTCGAGGACATAATCGGCCCCGGCCAGGCGCAGGAACGCCCGCTTGACCACTGATCCGGCAGTCGCAATGACCACCGCACCGCGATGCTTGGCGTACTGGATCGCGGCGAGCCCGACGCCGCCGGCCGCGGCATGGATCAGGACCAGTTCGCCGGGCGCCAGCTTGGCCAATGTGCCAAGCGCATACACCGCCGTGACAAACACAACAGGAATTGTCGCTGCCGCAGCAAAACTCGTCTCGAGCGGGATTCGGGTGACGGCATGGGCGGCCGTCGTTACCTGCGTGCTCAACGCGGCAGGCGCGAACCCGGCCACCCGGTCGCCAACCGCAAGGTCCGCGACGCCGGCGCCGACGGCACGGACGATCCCGGCGCATTCGAGGCCGAATGTCGGGCCGGCGAAGCCATCGATCAGCGCCTCTTCCGGCAACAGGCCCAGCGCCCACATCATGTCGCGGAAGTTGAGCCCGGCGGCATGAACATCGATCGCCACCTCGCCAGGCCCGGCGGGACGGGGCGCCGCCAGTTGCCACCCCAGGGCGTCGAGCCCACCTTGCTGCTCGCTCGCTAACGCGACGGCATCCGCAGCGGTCGCCCAGCGCGGCGGCAGACCGCGGCGCACGCGCAGCACGCAGCGCCCCGAATTGGTCCAGACGATCTCGGTTTCCGCTGTCGCCGCCGCCAGCTCGCTCGCAATCCGGTCGGCCCGCTCGGCCCAGCTCATCGTCGGGGCCAGATCGACCAGATGCAACGAGAGCCGCGGGATCTCGTTCATCAGGACCCGCCCGAAGCCCCACAGCGCGGCGCCGACGAGCCCGCTCGCGTCACCGTCCACGGATTGCTGCGCGCCGCAGGTAACCAGCCAAAGCGGGACTTGCCGCTGCGCGGCGGCGCCGGCAACCCGCGCCACTTCAGAGATCAGCTGCGCCGCTTTATCAACCGCCTCCTCGCCCGCCTCAATGACGATCAGCGCGATCTCGCTGTCATCCTCGGGCTCGGCCTCGGCCTCGGCGACCTCGCGCGCCGCCGTCGCCGCAAACCCGACGGCATCGATGACGCTCACCTGGTGACCGGCCCGCGTCAATTGCTCGCGCAACACCGCGTTGTCGCGGCCATCGGCTCCGATCAGGCTGATCGAGTAGGATGCGGCGGGTTCCGCTGCCGGCGCGTCGATTGCCGGCTGCGCCCGGCCCCACAAGACCGAGCTCGGCCATGGCCCGGTCGCCAGCGCGGCCGTGCCGAGGCCGGAAAACCCATTGATCGCGAGCTCGCTGCGCCACTCTTCGCTCGAGCGCAGCGGGGAAACCGCGACGCTGTCGATGCCGCCCTGCCACCATCCGGCATAGCGGCCGAACACAAGATCCCATAGCGGGTTGGGTGCGGGTTCGACGGCGATGAAGAGGCCGCCCGGGGCGAGCAGATCGCGCAACTGCGACAGGGAAGTGGTATCGAGCTGCAGCCGGGCGCAGGCGTGAACCGACAGGATGACGTCAAAGCGGTCGTCGCCGAGATCGTCCGCCGCGTCGCGCGGCGACCAGCAGCCGGCGCTGGCGCCCGCGACGGCCGACACGATAAAGCCGAGCCGGGCCGCCTGCTCCGGGTCGGGGTTGGTGGCCCGGTAGGCGAGCGCCACGCCGGATTGCGCCAGCTGCTCGATAAGCCGGCGGGTGGCGCCGCCATCGGCGCCGACTTCGAGCACCCGCAACCGCTGGCCTTTCGGCCATCGCGCGGCGATCTCCCCGAGCGCGGCGCACACCAGATCGATACCGGCGGCGCTGACCGGCGATCCGTGCAGCAGGTGTTCGACCATCGGCACGGGCGATGCGTCGGCCTGCCGCGGGCCGTCAGCGAGGAGGCGCGGCAGCTCCTCGGCCAATGCCGCGAGTAGGGCGAGCTCGGCGACCAGCTTGGGCGCCTCGGCGAGCAGCAGACGCCAAACCTCGGCGATGTCGGGAAGGTCGTTCGCCTCGGCCAGCCGCCACACCCGCCCCGATTCAGAGGCGGCTTCGAAGCGTGTCAGCAAGCGCAGCAGGTATTCGAACAGCACCGCGGAGTCGGGGGCGATCGCACCGGCCTCGATCACTTCCTCGATCGTGAACGGCACATCCGGGTCGACGATGGTCACAACCGATTGCAGCGCGACCGACGCAATCAACGCATCGAGCAGCAAAGCGTGCTCGTCATGCCGGGCGGCGGGATTTGCCGGCAGGTTGACGAGCTGCGCGATAATCTCCTTGATCCGCCCGAGCACGGCAGGGCTCGCGGGTTCGGCCAGCGGTGCCGGAACCAGATCGATGCGCAGCGCGCTATCCTCTGGAGCGACGCGGCGGGTGAGCTCGACCCGCCGGAACCAGCAATCGGAGAGTTCGCCAACAATCTCCCCGGCCCCGTCGTATAGGGCGATGTTGGCCGAAGCGGATCGCGTGCCGAGGCGGGTCACCCGAAGCCGAGCGGTACAGGCCGGTCGCCGGAACGGGGCGGCGATGCGCACCCGCCCGAAGCGCCAGGGCAGGAAACTGACGCCTTCGAGGTCGGCGTGTCGATCGGCAATCAGTGCAAGCAACGCCTGCAACGCGCCATCCACCAATGCGGGGTGGATCAGGTAGCGATCAAGCGGCTCGTCGATGACCGACGAATCGAGATGCGCCAGCGCCTCATCGCTACCCAGCAGCTCAATGCGTGTGACGGTGCGAAACTGGCGCCCGTAATCGAGCCCGAGCTGGGTGGCAAGGCGATAGAGGGTCTCGGCGTCAACCTCGCCCCGAACGGCTTTGCGCTCGGTGAACAGCGGGGCGGCCTGATGGTCCCCGGCTATCGCAAGACGCGCCACCGCATGGAGGGTCAGCGGCTCATCCGAAAGGCGGTGGCGGCTGCTCAGCTCCCAATCGCCGTCCTCTCCGGCCATGACAGTGCGGATTTCCCGGGGCCGCCCGTTGTCAAACGGCAGGGGCCGGCGCAACTCGACATCAACGACCTCGACGGCGCGCGCATCCGGGCGCCGCAACCATGCCGCGGCCAGCGCCATCTCGAGGACTGCGGTGGCGGGAAGCACCGGCACGCCCTCGATCGCGTGATCGGCCAGCCAGGGCAGCACCTGCGGATCGAGGTGGTTGAGCCAGAATGGTACCGGCCCGGTTTGCCGAAAGCCGAGCAGCGGATGGTCGAAAGGCGGGTCCACCGGATTGGCGCCCTCAATCGTCCGCTCGAACCAGAAGCGCTCCTTCTGCCAGGGATAAAGCGGTAGTCCGGACAAATCCACCGGTCCGTCGAACCGGTCGGCCCCGATGATGTCAAATCCTGCGACATGACAACGGGCGGCAATTTCGGGAAACGGGTCCTCGCTCCCCTGCCTGCGGGCCAATGTGGCCAGGACCCGGCCCTGACCCTCGGCCGCGCGCAGCGCGTCGTGCAGATAGGCCCGCAGCACCGGGTTTGGGCCGATCTCGACAAATATCCGGAAACCGGCCCCGACGAGGGCAGCCATCCCATCGGTGAAGCGGACGGGGCTGCGGATGTTGCGCCACCAGTAATCTGCGTCGAGGAGGCCCGCCGTGACCTGATCGCCCGTCACCGTCGATACGAGCAGGGCGTGCGGCGCGCCGGACGACAGGCCGGCGAGATCCCCGAGCAAATCGTCGCGGATCGGGTCCATTGCCGCGGAATGGAAGGCGAAATCGAGATCGAGGGCGCGACAGGCAAGGCCGCGGCGCCGCGCTTCGGCGGCCAATCGGTCAATCGCCTCGCCGGGGCCGGAGAGCGTCACCGATTGCGTGGCGTTGACGGCACCGATCTCAAGCGGGCTGCCGAGTTCGGTGAGCAGCTCGCGGGCAGCCGCGCCACCCAATGCCAGCGCCGCCATGCGGCCCTGGCCGCGCGTACGCTCCTGCTGCTGGCTGCGGGCCACGACCACGCGCGCGGCATCCGCCAAGGACAGGGCGCCCGCGCCCCACGCCGCCGCGATCTCGCCGACGCTATGACCGATATGGCCTGCCGCCTCGACCCCAAGACCCCGCAGGACGGTTACGATCCCGACCTGAAGCGCGAAGAGCAGCGGCTGAGCGATATCGGCATGCACCAATTGCTCGGCCTCGACACCGCGCTCGATCATCTCGGCAACCGACCAGCCGAGCGCCGGCCGCAATGCGCCGTCTGCCTCTGCGATCACCTCGCGGAACGCCGGGCTCGCGTGATAGGCGTATCGCCCCATCCCCGGCCATTGCGCACCATTTCCCGAGAACACAAAGGCGAGTTTGCCGTCGCGCGCGGCTGTTCCGGTGATCACCGCAGGACTGTCGGCGCCGGCGATGAAATCGGCGAGCGCGGCGATCGTTCCGGCCTGGTCCTCACCGAGCGCGACGAGGCGCTGCGGATGCTGATCGCGGCGCCGCGCGACGGCGCGCAGCAAGGAAGGGGCGCGTTCGGGGGGCGCCGCGGCAAGCGTGTCATGCCAACTCTGCGCCA
>CAYMRQ010000045.1:0-25237 GCA_964392845.1 uncultured Rhizobium sp. | reverse complement strand
GCTCATCGTCGCGAGAAATCCCGACTTGGCGCGGCTCGCCGCCTCGGCCTTCTCCTTGGCGAGGAGCAGCGCGTCGTACGCCGCGCGGTCGCGCTGCAACGCGACGCGGTCGAAGCAGCGATCGAGCACCGCGAACAGGGTATTCGGGTCCCAAGACTTGTCGAAATAATCATAGGCTCGCCGGCGCAGCGCCGCGATCGCGGTCTGGCTGTCGATACCGGTGGTCATCAGCACGCAGATCAGCTCCGGCTGCGCGGCGCGCAGGCGCGGGATCAGATCGACCCCCGATTCGGTCCCGCCGAGCCGCACGTCGATCAGCGCGACCGGGGCACGGGCAGCACCGTCGGGCGGGTCGTGCAGCACCGCGAGCGCTCGCTCCGGGGTGTCGAAATAAACCGCCGCGTAGCCCCTCGGCTGCAGCATATCGGCGAGCGACTCGGCGAAACCGAGATCGTCATCGATGATGATAACCGAACGCACGGTTCCGTCCTCTTGACCCATCGCTTACCCCGCCTGGCCGAGCGATACTGCCGACCCGATCGCGGCCAACAGCGCGTTCGGGTTGAACGGCTTGAACAGCATGCCGCAGGTTTGCGACCGCAGCCGCACGTCCTGCTCGGCGTCCTCGCGACCGCCGGTCATCAGGACGGTCGGCACGGTGCGACCGGCTTCAACCAGTCGCGCATACAACTCAGCTCCCGACAGAACCGGCAGTCGCAGATGGAGGAGCAGGCAATCAACGCGCTCGCGGATCAGCTTTTCGAGAGCCTCGGCCCCGGTTGCTGCGATCTCGACGCAGTATCCGGCACCTTCGAGGATCGGCACGATGCTGTCGACGAAAACCCGGTCGCCATCGGCTATCAGCACCCGGCCACGCTGCTTTACCTTGCTCAGGAGTTCGAGGACCTGTGTCGCCGCGAACGGTTTGTACAGCACTCCGAGCGCACCGCCTTCGATCGCCTGGGCGACGAGTTGCTCGACGCTGTACCCGGTCATCAACATGACCTGGGCGGTTGGCCGGATTTTTTTCAACTCGAGAAAGGTGTCGACCCCGTTGATCCCGGGCAGCCGCACATCGAGCAGCACGAAGTCGAAATCGGTGGCCCGGAAGCAATCGATCGCCTCCTCGCCGCTATACGCGAGCTGCGCGGTATGGCCGCGCATCTCGATCACGTCGGCCAGGCTCTCGGCGTGGTCGCAATCGTCATCGACAATCAGAACGCGTGTCATGCTGCCACCCTCAGGTCTTCCATCGCCGCTGCATCAAGTGGCAGGCGAACCGTTACGCAAGTCCCCCGTCCGACCTCGCTGTCGACCGCGATTGTGCCGCCGTGCTGGTTGACGATCTGCTTGACGGTCGGAAGCCCCAGCCCGGTGCCGAAGCTTTTCGTGCTGAACAGCGGCTCGAAGATGTGCGTCAGGTTTTCCGGCGCGATCCCAGGCCCGGTGTCCTCGATCGCCAGCACCAGCTCGCCGTCGACCGCACCGGTGCGCACCATGATCCGCTTCTCTTGGTCGGATGGCCGTTCCGCGAGCGCCTGCGCCGCATTCTCGAAGAGATTGATGATGACGCGCCGCATGCGATCGGCATCGATCGGCACGGCCTCCTCGGCCGCAGCCAACGCCGTGGTCAAGGCAACCGGCGGGGAGACATGCTGCTCGGCCAACACCCCCGCAAGCCAGCGATCGAAGCAGACGCTGGTGAGGTTCAGCTCGCGGTTTCGGGTGTATTCGAGCAGATCGGAAATGATGCGATCGCAGCGCTCGATGCTGCGCTCCATCCGGCCAGCCGGCCGGTCGAGCTTGAGCCCCGCCGTCGCGGCGAGCTCCTTGACCGTGAACAAGCTGTTGCGGATCGCGCTCAGCGGGTTGCGCAGCTCGTGTGCCACGGTCGCGGTCAGCTGACCCAGCACCGACAGGCGCTCGCTTTTTAATAGCTCGGCCTCCGCGGTGAGACGCGCCCGCTCCATTTCATTCTTCTCGGCGTTGATCCCCGCGATCACATTCTCGGCATGGATCTCGGCGAGCACGGCGTGGGTCTGGAACTGACGGGCGATCAGATAGACCATGACCCCGATCGCGAGCGCGCCGGCGAGCGCGAAAGCGCCGAACCACAACCCCTGCCGAGCCCAACCGGCGAGCGCCCTTTCAGCATTCCGGCTGACCGTGACGGCGACGCGATGATCGGCGAGCGCGCGCCATGCTTCGATCCGCCACCCGCCGTCATTTCCGCTGACATGCCGGGCCATGATCGCCGTGAGATCGTCAAAAACGGCGTCGAGTACCGAATCCTTGGCGATTTGGGCTGTCGAGCCGGGCTCCTCCGGGTAGCGGGCGAGCATCGTCCCGTCCTGGCCAAGGAGCATGATCGCCGCATCCTGATCGAGCCGGACCGCAGCGAACAAATCCTTGAAATCAGCTACCGGGATCATGCCGACGACGGCACCGGCCAGCGCACCCTGCGGTCCGTTGATGCGATGCGCGAGCGGGATGCTGAACGCGCCGGTCTGCGGATCTTGGATCGGCGCGCCGATAATGCTCGCTCTGGCCGGCTGCGCGCGCAACGCCGCGACGAGATCGTGCCCGGCGACGGTCACGAAAGGCCAGGCGGCGGAGTGATCCAGGACCTGGCCATCGGCGGCAAGCAGCGCCACCCCGTTGAGCGACGGGAACCGGCCGATTTCGCCGTGCAGCACCGCGCCGGTTTGCGCCGCCGTCGCGGCCACGCGAAGATTGGCGCCATCGGCAACGCCCGCCTGGCGCACGCGGTCGGCAATGTTGGCAAGCTGTGCATCGACGACGTTGAACGAACGGTCGATCGCTGCGGCGAGCACGCTGTCGATGCGACCCAGCTCGCTTTCCGTGGTGTCGAGCGCTTGCTGCCGCAACTGGTTTGCGGCGATGCCCGTAGCGATCAGTATCGCCGTTATCAGCACGATCCCGGAGGCGATCAAGAGCGTCATCGGGCGAATCCCCGATACCTGCTCGATGCGCCGAGTGACCGGCGCATGCTGCGCCACGAAAAGAGATGTCATGCTTCTCGCTCCAGCACTTTATTCGGCGGGCAGTTAGACCACCACTCTGTTGACGAAGCCTTAACGCCACTGAGGAAGACTTAATATAACTATACCCGTATTGGTTGTATATTACTTGATTACTCAACCATACTTGATGCGGCGGCCGCAAAAATGGCAGCGGAACATGTCATTCGCTGTTTGACAGTCTCGGCTATGCCAAGAAACGCCGCGGCAGGACATGACCCGGCAGTGTCAGACGACGATGGAAAACCTCGCGTCGCCCCTGACGGTTCGCACCGGCATTGTGCTCGTCGCCGGGCTAAGCCTGCGCGGCGCGATCCGCAAATTCCATTCCTAGACGATCCGGGCGCGGCATTCGCCAAAGCCGATTGCGGCGTAGCCGTCGCGCCGGCAACGGGCGCGGAAGATCGCCTCGTCACCGTCCTCGAGAAACGTGCGGGTCTCGCCTGTTTCGAGAGTGAAGGGGCGGGTGCCGTCGGCGCTCTGCTCGCTGAGGCTGCCCCAACCCGCCGGGGTCGGGCCCGAGATCGTGCCGGTGCCAAACAGATCGCCGGGCACGAGGTTGCAGCCGCCGCTGGTGTGGTGGGCTACGAGCTGCGCCAGTGTCCAGTAGAGGTCGGTGGTGTTGCTGTGCGACACGCGGTGCGGCGCCAGGCCTCTCTCACGCATCAGCGGAGTCAGCACCAGCGCTTCGAGCGCGATGTCAAAGGCACCGCGCTGCTGGTCCTGGTCATCCCACAGATGGGGCAGCGGGCGCGGATCGCCGGCGGGGCGGGTCGGCTGGGCGACGCGGAACGGTTCGAGCGCTTCGGCGGTAATGATCCACGGCGACACGGTTGAGCCGAAGCTCTTGCCGAGGAACGGCCCGAGCGGCTGCGATTCCCATTGCTGGATGTCGCGCGCCGACCAGTCGTTGACCAGGCCCAGCCCGAAAATATGCTCGGCGGCATGGCCGATCGGGACCCGCTCGCCCTGGCGGTTCCCGGGACCGACCCACACCGCCAGCTCCAGCTCGTAATCGAGCTTGCGGCACGGCCCAAAGCTCGGCGCCGCCTCGTCGGGCAGTTTGCGCTGACCGTTCGGCCGGCGCACCGGCGCGTTCGATTCGCGCACCGAGGAGGCGCGGCTGTGATAGGCCACCGGCACGTATTTGTAGTTCGGGCTGAGCGGGTTGCTCGGATCGCGCCGCCTTCCCCCATTGGTGGCGTGGTGGATGCCGGCGAAAAAATCGGTGAAATTGCCGATCGTGGCCGGCAGGTGCAGCCAGCAATCGCTGGCAGGGTGGATGAGCCGGTCGGCAAGCGGCTCGGCCCTGGCCCGTCCCGCGCCATCGGCGGCAAGCGCCGCGAATACCTGCTGGCGCAGTGCCCGGCGCGGCGCGGCGCCCAGCGCCATCAGCGGGTTGAGGCTGGCGCCGGCGGCCGCTTCCGCCGCGGTGGCGGCCGGGCCGGAAAACAGCCCGGCGTCGAGTGCGGCGCGCAGGTCGAAAATCGAATCGCCGATCGCGATGCCGCCGCGCGGCTGCGCGTCCGGCACGGTTGAGCCGGGCGGGCTGAAGACGCCGAACGGCAGGTTCTGCAGCGGAAACTCGGCGTGCCCGTTGGCCGAGGCGACCCAGCTCTGGCGTGCGCGATCATGGGTTTCGTCGATCATGCTGATTCCTCCCTCCTCAGCCGCAATGCCGGCAGGTCCGGCATCGAGCCGCTGCGCGGCCGGCGCACCGCGAAAATCCCGAAGCCCAAAGCCAGGACGATGAAGCCGCCGACCACCACGATCATGCTGACGGCGATTTCATACGGCAGCAAGGCAACAACAAAGGTGCCGATCGCGGCAACCATCATCTGCAGGAAGCCCATCAGCCCCGACGCTGTGCCGGCGAGCCGCGGATGCAGACTGAGGCCCGCTGCCAGCGCCGCCGGCTGGCTCAGCCCGTCGCCGATCTCGCACAGTGCCATCGGCAGGAACAAGGCCCAGGGGCTGAGCCCCAGGCCGATGTACCACAGCGCCATCGCCACCGCCGCGGCGACGGCGATCGCCCGTCCGAGGATCAACAGGCGAAGGCTGCCGAGGCGCAGCGCGAAGCGGGCCGTGGCGGCGTTGCCGAGCATGTAGGTTGCCATCGGCAAGAGGATCATCAGCCCATAGGTGCTGGGCGGCTCGCCCAGTGCCTCGGAGAGCACATGCGGCGCGCTCGCGATAAAGGTGAACCAGGAGGCGCTGGTGCAGGCGCTGCACAAGGCGAAGCCGAGAAACGCCGGCGAGCGTAAGAGGGCGATGCAGGAGCCGGCCATGCTGACGAGGTCGAGTCGCGCCTTGTGGGTGTTGGTCTCGCCGAGCCGCGCCACGGTCAGCCAGAGCGCGATCGCGCCAAGGATGCCGAGCAGCGCGAAAATGGCGCGCCAGTCGACCCACTCGGCGAGGTAGGCGCCGATTGCCGGCGAAATCCCGGGGGCCAGGCTCATCGCCATCATCACGATGGCGAGGCCGCGCGCCGCCGCTTCGCGCTCGTAGACGTCGCGGATGATCGCCCGGCTGAGGACGATCCCAGCACAAGCGCCGCAGGCCTGGAACACGCGCCCGACGATCAGCGCCGTCAATGACCAGGCAAGGCCGCAGAGCAGCGTACCGGCCAGAAACATCGCGAGGCCCGCGATCAGCACCGGACGGCGGCCGAACCGGTCGGACACCGGTCCATAGACGAGCTGCCCGCCGGCGATCCCGGCAAGGTAAAGCGTCAGGACCAGCTGGACCCGCGCCGGGTTCTCGTCGAACGCGGTGGCGAGCAGCGGCAAGGCCGGCACGACCATGTGCAGGGCGCAAAAGGCGATCGCGGTCACCGCCGCGAGCAGCGTCAGCGACGGCGGCCCTGCAGCGTCATTGCGAGCGAGGCGAAGCAATCCTGTGCCGCTGGTTTTCACCTAACGCAAAATACCCGGAAATATGAATTTCTCGCCCGTCATTCCCGCGAACGCGGGAATCCAGAGCCCCAAGGCGTCATGATTGGCCCTGGACCCCCGCTTTCCCCACGGGACAAGCCCGTGGACTGAAGGCGCACGGGGTGACGGGTTACAGACTGTGGAGCCTGGCTCATCCGGCGCTTGATCTGAAGCTCGCCAGGCTGCGGCGCTGGGTTCCGTCGGCGGCGAAATTCGCCGGATCGAGCCAGCGCTCAAAAGCGGCGCGCAGCGCCGGCCACTCGCTGTCGATGACCGAGAACCATGTGGTGTCGCGGTTGCGCCCCCGGGTGATCGACGCCTGGCGAAACAGGCCCTCATAGCGGAAGCCGAGGCGCGCGGCGGCCTCCCGGCTCGGCTGGTTCAGCGAATCGCATTTCCACTCATAGCGGCGATAGCCGAACTCGTCGAAGACGCGGCGCATCATCAGATACATCGCCTCCGTTGCCGCCGGGCGGCGCTGCAGGCGCGGGCTGTAGGTGATGCTGCCGACCTCGATCACCCCGATGTTCGGCTCGATGCGCATATAAGCGGCGGTCCCGACTGCCTCGCCGCTGGCGTTGTCGATGATCGCGTGGGTCAGCGGATCGTCGCCGCCGCAGGCAGCCTGCGCCCAATCGCGGTATTCACCCAGGGATGCGTAGGGTCCGCGCGGCAGGTAGGTCCAGATCCGGCCCTCGAAATCCTCGGCATAGGCGGCGAAGAGCTGCGCCGCGTGGCGCTCCGGGTCGAGCGGCTCGACCCTGCAGAAGCGGCCGGCCATCGCGGTGCGCGGCGGCAGCGGCCGCGGCGACCAGCCCGGCAGCTTCACGCCGATCGGCTGTCCGAGGTGATTGCGGTGCTGCTCCATCGCACGTCCATCCTGCGCATCCGACCTGCTCGCCCAGCCTAACCGATCGGGCTCGTTTGAACAGCGCGACGAGCAGCTTCGGTGCCGATACGCCGCACAATTCGGCGGACCGGTTGATCCACCGCAAAGACCGCCTCGCGGGCCGGCATCAAAATGAGTTAAAATGAGACGGTGCTCGCACACTTCGCGAGTGAGGAAAGCGGCCATGTTCGAGACGGCGGAGCTGGGGCACCGGCTGTCCAAAAAGGCGTATGGCAAGCTCGTACCCGGGCTGCGGGCCGATCTTCTCGCGGCCCAGTTCGATCTGGCGCGGGCCGGCTCCTTCCCGGTGGTCCTCTTGGTCTCGGGTGTGCGCGGCGCGGGCAAGGGGGAGACCGTCAATCTGCTCAACGCGTGGATGGACCCCCGGCACATCCACACGCACGCCTTCGACGACCCGTCCGACGAGGAGATCGAGCGACCGCCGATGTGGCGCTATTGGCGTGCCCTGCCGCCGAAGGGACGGATCGGCATCCTGTTTGGCTCGTGGTACACCGCGCCGATTATCGACCGGGTGTTCAAGCGCGCCAAAACCAAGGATCTGATGCGGTCGATCGAAGAGATCAATCAGCTCGAAAAGATGCTCGCTGAAGAAGGCGCCCTGATCCTCAAATTTTGGTTTCACCTTGGCAAGGAGCAGCAGAAAAAGCGGCTCCGGGCGCTGGAAGCCGATCCGGAAACGCGGTGGCGAATCACCCGGCGCGACTGGAAATTCTTTAAGGAATACGATCGATTCTATTCGATCAGCGAGAACGTGCTGCGGCAGACCTCGATGAGCTGGGCTCCGTGGGTCGTGGTCGAAGGCGCGAACCCCGAATACCGCGCGGCAACCGTCGGCAAGACCCTGCTCGACGCGATGCGCAAGCGCCTCGACCACAATCCCGGGGTCGTCGCGCCACCGCAGCGCAGCAGCGACATCCCGCCGCTGCCGACACCGATCGATCGCCTTTCGATCCTCGATAAGCTCGACCTGTCGGCGGCATTGCCGAAAGCGCGCTATCGCGACGAGATGGCCAAGCTGCAGCGTCAGCTGGCGCTGCTGACACGCCAGACCAAATTCGCCGATCATAATGTGGTTTGCGTGTTCGAGGGCGTGGATGCCGCCGGCAAGGGCGGTGCCATCCGCCGCATCACCGCGGCGCTCGATGCGCGCCTCTACAGCACGATCCCGGTCGCAGCGCCAACCGATGAGGAGCGAGCACAACCCTATCTGTGGCGGTTTTGGAGGCACATTCCGCGCCAGGGCCGGTTCACGATTTATGACCGCAGCTGGTATGGACGCGTGCTGGTCGAGCGGATCGAAGGCTTGTGCGGCGAGGACGACTGGATGCGCGCCTATTCCGAGATCAACGAGTTCGAGGAGCAGTTGACCCGGGGTGGCACCGTCATCGCCAAATTTTGGCTGCAGATCTCAAAAGAGGAGCAGCTGAGGCGCTTCAAACAGCGCGAGAAGACCAGCTTCAAGCAGTTCAAGATCACCGCCGAGGATTGGCGCAACCGCGAGAAATGGGAAGCCTACCAGGCGGCCGCTGCCGAGATGATCGAACGCACCGGCACGCAAGCGGCGCCCTGGGTCCTGGTCGCGGCGAACGATAAATACCACGCCCGCGTCAAGATCTTAGGGAGCCTGGTGGGAGCGCTGCGCGATCGCCTGGCGCGCGCCTGAGGGGCATGGCGGCGCAGACGCTGCCGCCGTCGGCCGCTGCCGTGTGCGTTTCCATCAGCCTGCCCCCGGCGCGCACAGACGCTCGGTGATCGGCGCGTAGAGCGCGACCATGCCGCCGAGACGCGCGGCGGCGGCACGTGCCGCCGCGAGATCCTGAAAGGGCGCAATGCCGCGGTAGAGGGTCGAGCGGTCGATGGCGACGGCCCGCAGCCAGACGATGCCCGGCGCGGCGGAACCGGCCGTGGCGCGATCCGCGAGCATGAGGATGCCGCCCATCGGCACCTCCGGCGCGGCGTCGAGGCCATCGAATAGATTGCGCCGATGCAGCCCGCGATCGACCACCGGCAGGAACGGCCCCATGCCGCGGGTGCGCAGATAGATCTCGCTATCGAAGACGGCGGGCGAGGCGACCGTGTACATCGCCAAAGAGGGCGGCGGACCGCCGTCGAGCGCGCGAAAGCGTTGCGCCGAAGTTATTCCGGGCACCGCCACCATCGCCGCGAGATGGCCGCGATACCAGTTGTCCCACTCGGCCAGGCGAGATGGATCGGTGAGGCCGCTTTCGCTGGTGAAGATCATCGCTCAAAGCCAGCACAGGCCGGGGAGGATCGTCAACAGCGTTAGCGGCGCGCCGACCCGGAATATTCCCGGAAGCCGATCGGCAGGTTGACGTGCCGCCAGTTGGTCATATATTGCTGACCAGTTATTATTGCCCATGATCGGGAACGCAACGATGAACGATGCGACGCTGGAAATCGCGGCCAGCGAGTTCAAGGCCAAATGCCTGGAGCTGATGGACCGGCTCGCGGCACGCAAACTCAACCGCATCGTTGTCACCAAGCGGGGTCGACCCGTCGCGGTACTCACGCCACCGCCGACCCCGGAGGAGATCGCCGAAGGCCTGTTCGGCTGTCTGAAAGGGCGGATGGTGGCACCTGCCGATTTCGACTTCACGGCGCCCGTGCTCGACGAGCCGCTCGATGCGGCCGAAGGACGGCTCCACCGGTAATGTCCGCGGTGCTGCTCGATACCTGCGCGATCATCTACATTGCAGAAAACCAAGCGATCGATCCGCTGGCTCGACAGGAAATCACAGCGGCGAGTATCGTCGACGGGGTTCTTGTTTCTCCTGTGTCTGCCTGGGAAATCGGCCTGTTGGCTGCCAAGAGAGGCTTTACTTTCCTGCCCGACCCAAAGGCCTGGTTTCAGTCGTTCATGATGAACCCCGGAGTGCGGCTCGCCCCGTTGACTCCGGATATCGCCATCGACTCCTGTTTCCTGCTTTCGTCGCCGCCGGTGCACGCAGACCCGGCGGACCGGTTGCTGATGGCAACCGCTCGCGCCCTCAACCTGCCGATCGTGACCCGGGATCGACGCATCTTGGGTTATGCGCAGGCAGGCTTGGTCGGTGCCATCCTCTGCTGAGGATCGCTCGCTGGCTCAGCCTTTGCGCAGCAGGAACTCGCGCCCGGCCTTGACCATCGGCTGGCCGTCATAGGCGATGATGTCGGCGGTGGCGTAGGTCTCGCTCCACAGCTCGGGCAGGTAGGAGCCGGTGCCGATCACATCGATCGGCGCGTTCGCCGCCGCCATCATCCGGCATTTCTCCGGGCCGAAGCCCGAGCTGGCGACGATCCTGGTGGCGGGAAAACCGGCCTCGTTCAGGACCTGGCGCAGGGTCCACAGCACCGCGGCGGAAACCCCGCTGCCGACGAGATGGCGCAACTCAGCCTCGGTGCGATAGCCGCGGATCGCCTGCGGCGCGTGCTGTGCGAGCACATCGTAGGAGCGGGCGAGGTCGAGCCCCTCGCAATAGCGCCCGCCCGGGGTGTCCATGCGGAAGGCGAGGTTTCCGGAAGCGGCAAGCTCGGGAAAGCGCCGGCAAACCGCGACCGCGTCGCTGGTTTCGCGCCCGAAATAATCGACCAGCACGGTCAGGTTTTCGTCGGGGAAGGTTTCGCGGAACATCTCGGCGGCGCGCACCGTCGAGCCGGCATAGCCGATGAGGGCGTGCGGCATTGTGCCGAGCCCCGTGTCGCGGCCGAAGAACGGGGCCGTCGCCGCGGCGGCGCAGCCGACAAACCCGACGGCGCCGGCGACCTTCCTGGCGTGGGCCGAGCCGACCGATGCGGCATAGGCCATCAGCTCGGCCACGGCGCAATGGCGCGCATCCATCGCGAGGAAAGCGACCCTGGGCAGCTCGGCGCACATCGCCGAGGCGTTGTAGGCGGCAACGCAAGCCGGCCCGATCTTCTGCAGCAGCACGGTTTCGAGATCGACCAGATGATAGAGCGGGCCGGTCAGGTAGAGGATCGGCTCGCCGGCGCCGACCCAGGCGGCCTCGGGATGGTTGAGCTCGATCGCGAAACGGGTGCCGCGCTCGGCCGCCATATGTTCGAGAAACTCGATCGCCAGGCGCGGCGCGCAGATCACCGGCCGGCGCATGAAGACGGCGTAGGTCGCCTCGCGATCGCCGAACCGCGCGACGATCGCCTTGGTCTTCAGGAAATAGCTGTCGGTCCGCGCGGCGAGTTCATCCATCCACGCCGCCCTCATCGCCAAGCAAGATTCCCCTGGTTCCTACGCATGCGGTCATTGCGAGCGCAGCGACGCAATCTCGATGGGCAGAGCGCGCTCAGCTGGGGATTGCTTCGTCGCTTCGCTCCTCGCAATGACGGTGGAATGTATTGCACGCACCGGGCCCCGTGCAGGATCGGGCCGCCGTCTCACGAGACCGCGGCGAGCCGGCTGGCGCTGCCGATCCCGTTGCCGGTCGATCTCCGCTGGCGCTCGCGCTTCAGCGCCTCGGCGATCTCGAAAGCGAGTTCCAATGCCTGGCTGGCGTTGAGCCGCGGGTCGCAATGGGTCAGGTAGTTGTCGGCAAGGCTTGCCTCGCTGACCTCCTGGGCGCCGCCGACGCATTCGGTGACGTTCTGGCCGGTCAGCTCGAAATGCACCCCGCCGGCATAGCTCCCCTCGGCGAGATGGATCGCGAAGGCGCCGTGCAGCTCGTCGAGGATGCGGTCGAAGATTCGGGTCTTGTAGCCGGTCGACGAGGTTATCGTATTGCCGTGCATCGGGTCGATGCACCACACCACCGCCCGGCCTTCGCGCTGCACGGCGCGGATCAGTGGCGGCAATTTGGCGGCGACCTTGTCCGCCCCCATCCGGGTAATCAGGGTGAGGCGCCCCGGCTCGTTTTGCGGGCTTAGCAGATCTATGAGGCGTAAGAGATCGCCGGGGTCGAGCGTCGGCCCGCATTTCATGCCGACCGGGTTCTTGATGCCGCGCAGGAACTCGGCATGGGCGCCGTCGGCCTGCCGCGTGCGGTCGCCGAGCCAGACCAGATGGGCTGAGCAATCGTACCAGTCGCCGGTCGTCGAATCGACCCGGGTCATCGCCTCTTCATAGGCCAGGAACAGCGATTCGTGCGAGGTGTAGAACTCGGTTTCGCGAATCTGCGGCGTCGTCTCCGAGTTGAGCCCGCACGCCGCCATGAAATCGAGCGTCTCGGTCAGCCGGTCGGCCAGCGCCTGGTAGCGCTCGCCTTGCGGCGAGTCGGCGACGAAATCCTGGTTCCAGGCATGCACCCGGTGCAGATCGGCATAGCCGCCCTGGGCGAACGCGCGCAGCAGGTTCAAGGTGGCGGCCGACTGATTGTAGGCCTGGATCAGGCGCTGCGGGTCGGGCTCGCGCGCGGCGGCGTCGAAATCGAGGCCGTTGATGATGTCGCCGCGATAGGAGGGCAGCGTCACCCCGTTCTGCGTCTCGGTGTCGGAAGAGCGCGGCTTGGCAAACTGGCCGGCCAGCCGCCCGAGCTTGACGACCGGGCAGGCGGCGCCAAAGGTCAGCACCACCGCCATCTGCAACAACACCTTGAAGGTGTCGCGGATGTTGTTGGGGTGGAACTCGGCAAAGCTTTCGGCGCAGTCCCCGCCCTGAAGCAGAAACGCCTTGCCGGCGGCGACATCGGCGAGCCGGTCCTTCAAGCGCCGCGCCTCGCCGGCGAAGACCAGCGGCGGGAAGCGGACCAGCGTCTCCTCGACGCGGGCGAGCGCGGCTTCATCGGCATAGCCGGGAACCTGCCGGATCGGCAGGCCGCGCCAGCTCTGGGGTGTCCATTTTTGCGACATCACACAATTCCTCTCCGCGTTTCCGTGCGGGTCTTGAGGATCGATCTGGGCATAGCGTACCTCCGGGCTGGAGGCCGCTCCACTTTTGGCGAATTTCGGATCGGGAATATCCAGAAACAAGAAAGCCGCCTCGGTGGGGCGGCTTCGGGAAAACGCAGAAACGCGATCCTAGGCCGCCATAATGAACCGACGGTACCAAAATCGCGCGACGTGGCGGGGGCCGCAAACGACCCTGACATTTGCCATAAGGGGATGCTATCGACCGCGCTGGGGTGACGCAAGCGGTTTCGCCGGATTCGGAATTCGCCTGCGGCGTGCTATGGTGCCGGTGGAAGACAAAACGGGGCAAACCCGCTTCCGCGCCCGGTTGCCGGACGAGGGAGCAAGACGGGGAACCGCATTCCCCCCAGGAGGCGGAAATGACGCGAAAATTCCGTGGGTTCGCGGCAGCTGGCGGATGGCTCGTCGCGCTGGCGATGGCCCACCCGGCGATCGCCCAGAAGCAGGGCGGCATCCTGAAATCCTACTCGATCGACAGCCCGGCCAGCATGTCGATCCACGAGGAGGTCACGGTCTTCTCACTGCGGCCGGTGATGGGCGTTTTCAACAACCTCGTCATGTACGACCACCAGGTAAAGCAGAACAGCCTGCAGTCGATCGTGCCCGATCTGGCGAGCAGCTGGACCTCGGACGAGGACGGCAGCCGGCTGACCTTCAAATTGCGCGACGGCGTCAAGTGGCATGACGGCAAGCCGTTCACCGCCAAGGACGTTAAATGCACCTGGGACCTGCTGCAGGGCAAGGCGAGCGACAAGTTGCGGATCAACCCGCGCAAGGCCTGGTACCGCAACCTCGAGGAGGTCACCACCAACGGCGACTTTGAGGTGATTTTCCGATTGAAGCGGGCGCAGCCCGCCTTCCTCGCATTGCTCGCTTCCGGGTTCTCGCCGGTCTATCCGTGCCACGTGCCCGCCAAGGATATGCGCCAGCATCCGATCGGCACCGGGCCGTTCAAATTCGTCGAATTCAAGCCTAATGAATCGATCAAGCTGACCCGGAATCCGGATTACTGGAAAAAGGGGCGGCCGTATCTTGACGGCATCGAGTACACGATGATCCGCAACCTGTCGACGGCAGTACTGACCTTTGTTGCGGGCAAGTTCGACACGACCTTTGGGGGCCTGACCCCGACCCTCACCAGGGACATTGTAAGCCAGATGCCGCAGGCGATTTGCGAACTCAACCCGACGAATGTCAGCCGCAACCTGATCATCAACCCCGATGCTGCGCCCTTCACCAATCCCGAAATGCGGCGCGCCATGGCGCTGAGCCTCGACCGCCAGGCCTTCCTCGATATCCTCACCGAAGGCAAGGGGAACCTCGGCGGCGTCATGCTGCCGCCGCCCGAAGGGGTCTGGGGCATGCCGCCCGAAATTCTGCACAGCCTGCCGGGCTACGGGCCCGACGTGACCAAGAACCGCCGGGAAGCCCGGGAAATCATGCAAAAGCTCGGCTACGGGCCGGACAAACGCCTCGCGGTCAAGGTGTCGACCCGCGACATCCCGCCGTTCCGCAGCCCGGCGGTGCTGCTGCTCGACCAGTTGAAAGAGATCTATATCGACGCCGAACTCGAGCCGATCGACACCACCCAATGGTATCCCAAAGTCAGTCGCAAAGATTATGCCGTCGCGCTCAACCTGACCGGCAACGGCGTTGACGACCCGGACCAGAATTTCTATGAAAACTATGTGTGCGGCGCCGAAGGGAACTACAACAAATACTGCAATCCCGAGCTCGACAAGATGGTCGACCGGCAATCGATGGAAGACAACCAGGACAAGCGCAAAACCCTGGTGTGGGAGATCGAGCGGAAGCTGGCCGAGGACGGGGCCCGGGCGATCATCTTCTATGCCCCCGCCGGGAACTGCCGGCAGCCGCATGTCAAGGGGCTGACGATCATGAGCAACAGCATCTACAACGGCTGGCGCATGGAGGATGTCTGGCTCGATAAATAGAACCGGGCTGACCCAAGGCGCCACGCCCGCGGCAGCGGACGGAGGAACGGATCCGGCGGGAACTGCATAGAACAATTGCCTGTTCTCCTGGCGATCGGGCGTGCCGGCCGAAGCCGGCATGCAGCTTGCCGCGCCATCGGCTTGGCGTCATAGATGGACCGCACCGTCGGCCCGGGAGTCTGCCCCTTATGATCGACCGCTTGTTTGCGATTGGCCGGCCGGCCGCATTTGCCCTGGCTTTCTTCTGTGCCGGCTCGGCGGGCGCGGCCGAGATCATGCCGCATCGCGCGCTTTACACGATGACCCTCAGCCGGGCCAATGGCGATGCCGGGGTCACCGAGGCGAGCGGCACGATGGCCTATCAATGGGGCGAGAGCTGCGACGGCTGGACCATCGAGCAGCACTATCGGCTCAAGATGGGCTACGCCGAGTCGGCGGATGTCAACATCGCGTCGAACTTCGTGACCTGGGAAGCCAAGGACGGCCTGCGCTACCGCTTTCACCAGCAGGAGACGCGCAAGGGCGCCGAGGATGAGGAGATCGTCGGCACAGCCAGGCTCGACGGGCCCGGCAAAGGCGGCGCCGCCGATTTCGAGAAACCGGAGCGAAAAAGCTTCAAGCTGCCGACCGGCATGCTGTTCCCGAGCGCGCACACGATCTTCCTGCTCGACAAGGCCAAGGCCGGCGAGAACTTCATCTCGAAACACATATTCGACGGCGCGACGGTGGAGGGCGCGGTGCTGGTCTCGGCGGTGATCGGCGCGAGGGTCGAACCCAATGCCGCGGCGGCCGAGCAAAGCCCGCTATTGAACCGCCCGGGCTGGCGCGTGCGGCTCGCCTTCTTCCCGGCCGATCCGAAAGCGGAAAAGCCCAGTTATGAACTCGGCATGGTGTTGCTCGATAACGGCGTCTCGCGCGACATGGTGATCGATTACGGCGATTATGCGATCCGCGCCAAGCTCGACGACATCGAGGCATTGCCCAAGCCCGGCTGCTGAGAACCGGGCCACCGCGCCGGCCGAATACCGCTTTGCCGAATCGCGGCATCCGCGCATAGTTTGGCATATAAATCGCGAGAATTTCGTAAAGCGGGGAGGTAGCGATGACGGTCGAGTGGCGCGTCAAGGCAACCGAATTGGTCAACTGCAATTGCGACTATGGCTGTCCCTGCCAGTTCAACGCCTTGCCGACGCATGGCGATTGCCGGGCAGCGGCTGGCTACGAGATCGAAGAGGGGCATTTTGGCGCGGTGCGGCTCGATGGGCTGCGCATGGCTTTGATGGCAAGCTGGCCGGGTCCAATCCATCAGGGCAACGGCACGATGCAGCTCGTCATCGACGAGCGCGCCGACGCCGACCAGCGGGACGCGCTGGTCAAGATCATGACCGGCCAGGAAACCGACGATATGGCGACCATGTGGTGGGTGTTCTCTGCGATGGCGCCGAACAAATTGCAGCCGCTGTTCCGGCCGATCGAATACCAAGTCAATGTCGAGGCCCGGCGCGGCCGCTTCCTGGTGCCCGGCATCCTCGAAACGGGCGCCGAGCCGATCCGCAACCCGGTCACCGGCGCCGAACACCGCGCCCGCATCGATCTGCCGCACGGCTTCGAATACCGGGTCGCCGAGATCGGCAGCGCCACCACCCGGGCAACCGCGGCGATCGCGCTCCCGGGGCTCGAAAACACCTATGGCCAGTTCGCCCATATCCATCTCAGCAACAAGGGCGTCGTCGACCACTAGCGGCAGTTCGGACACCCCGGCATCGGCGACCAGCGCGTAGGATGGGCTGAGCATCGCGAAGCCCATCACCATCGCGGGTTGTTGCCAAAGAGTGCTGGGTTTCGCTTCGCTCACCCACCCTGCGGTGTTTGGCCATCCCATTACCGGCCGCAGCGAGCGTAGGGCGGAAAAGCGCAGCGCATTCCGCCAGCTATCGCCGCTGCCGGCGCAAAGGACCGTTTGCCGCATCTCGACTACGGGCGGCGAGCAGCGGCTACGCCGCCGCCGGCAGCGGGTTGCGGCCGCGGATCAGATCGGCCGCCTTCTCGGCGATCATGATGACCGGGGCGTTGATGTTGCCGCCGACCAGGTCGGGCATCACCGAGGCGTCGACGACGCGCAATCCGGCGACCCCGTAGAGCCGCAATTGCGGGTCGACCACCGCCATCCTGTCGCTCGCCGGGCCCATCCTGCAGGTGCCGAGCGGGTGGTGCGCGGTCGCCGCGGTGGCGCGGATATAGGCGTCGAGGTCAGAGTCGCTCTGCTTGTCGGCGCCGGGCGCGAGCTCGCGGGCGGCGAACGCGCTGAGCGGCGCAGCGCCGGCGATCCGGCGCACCAGCTTGAGGCCGTCGCGGATCGTGCGCCGGTCGCTTTCGGTGGCGAGGAAATTCTGGCGGATGCGCGGGGGCGTCTTCGGGTCGGCCGAAGCGAGGGTGATCTCGCCGCGGCTCTCAGGCCGCAGCATCACCGCGCGAAGGGCAAAGCCGTCGGCAAAGGCACGCTTGAACGGCGGCAGATAGGGGCCGGCGCCCGCGGGGGCGGCGCGGAAGAGGAACTGGATGTCGGGCAATTCGATATCGGGGCGGCTCCGGACGAAGCCGGTCCAGCCGCTCGGCGTCTCGCTGGCCGGGCCGGTGCCGAAGCAATAGGCGCGGGCGAGCGAGAGGGCGACCCGGTCGAGCCGCATCATCGCGACGAACGGGCCGAGCTCGCGCCTGGCATAGTCGGCGAGCACCGACAGATGGTCCTGTAAATTCCTGCCGACGCCGGGGAGATCGGCGGCGACCGCAATGCCGTGCGACCTCAGCGCATCGGGGTCGCCGATCCCCGACAGCAACAACAGCTGCGGCGAGTTGATGACGCCGCCCGAGAGGATCACTTCGCGCTCCACCCGGGCGATCGTTGTGACGCCGCGACGGGCATATTCGACGCCGGCGGCGCGGCCGCCTTCGAGGACGATCCGCGAGGCCAGCGCGCCGGTCTCGACAATCAGGTTGGGCCGGCCGAGCGCCGGGCGCAGATACGCTTCGGCGGCGCTGCACCGCCGGCCATGGCGGATCGTCTGCTGCAGGCGCCCGAGTCCTTCCTGCTGCGCGCCGTTGTAGTCGGGGGTGGCGGGGAGTTGCAGCGACCGCCCGGCGGCGAAGCAGGCCTCGATCAGCGGATCGTCGTAACGCGCGGTGCTGACGGTGAGCGGCCCGTCGCCGCCGCGATAGGGGCCTGAATCGCCCTCCCAGGATTCCTGGCGGCGGAAGTATGGCAAAACCTCGGCATAGGACCAGCCGGTCAGCCCCGAGGCGGCCCAGCGGTCGTAATCGCCGCGATTGCCGCGGACATAGGCCATCGCGTTGATCGACGAGCTGCCGCCGATCACCTTGCCGCGGGCGCATTCGATGCGGCGGCCCTCGGCATGCGGCTCGGGCTCGGTGAAATACCGCCAGTCGTGCAGTCGCTTTTCGAGGATACGGCCCCAGCCGAGCGGGATCTTGATCCACGGATCGCGGTCCCAGCCGCCGGCTTCGAGCAACAGCACGCGGACACCTTGATCCTCGGTCAGCCGATGGGCCAGCGTGCAGCCCGCCGAACCCGCCCCGACGATCACGTAGTCATAGGATTTGGTTGCCATGCGATGACCGGCCTGTCACGGGTGAGATGATAGGCGAACCATGCCAGATATGCCGTTGGCCGGCAGCCACCTCGAGCACGTGCTCATCGGATTCTTGAGTTGGCTCATCGGGGATGGTCGGCATAATGTCGTCTTGGGTGTACGTCGGCGCGTGCCGGGCAGAAAGCACGGAGGTGATCGGGTGGATATCACAGCGGCGATGCGCGAGCACGAAGACCGCATCATGCGATTGACGAACGTCACCGGCATCGGCATCGGCGAGAAGGAGGGCCGGCCCGTCATCAAGGTGTTCGTCTCGCTCAAACTGCCGGAAGCCGAGCTGAGCCAAGACCAGATCGTGCCCAGGACGCTGGAAGGCTACGCGACCGATGTCGAGGAGATCGGCATCGTGATGGCCCAACCGAGGTAACTCAGCACGGAGGATCTGCCCAATGCCACGTCCAGACGTTGCTAAGATGGCGCTGTCTGTGAAGGTTCGCGAGGAAACCAGGAAGGCCCACATCGCCGCGGTTGACGAGTTTCTCGATCGCCGTCCCGCCAACGTCGTCGGCTTGGCCGAAGGCATCAAGTGGAAGAACGGCACACCGACCGGTGAACCGGCACTGCTCGTGCTGGTGACCAACAAGATCGCGCCGGACGAGCTGAGTGCGAAGGATCTCGCACCACCGAGTCTGGGTGGCATGCAGACCGATGTTCTGGACGTAGGCTATGTGTTCGCCGGCGGCGACGCGATATCCTCTGGCGCCGGCATCCAGACGCTGGCTAAACGGAGCCGACCGGCACAAGGTGGGTACAGCGTCGGACACAAGAACATCACCGCCGGCACGATCGCGACCTGCGTCTATGACATTCTGCCGGGCGGCTCGCTCAACCCGCCCACGCATGGCGTCGGGATTCCCGCGAAATACTACATCCTCAGCAACAACCACGTGCTGGCAAACTCCAACGCCGCCTCGCTCGGCGACGCGATCCTGCAGCCCGGCCCGTTCGATGGCGGCACCGACCCGGCGGACCGGATTGCCACCCTCTCCCGCTACGTGCCGATCACGATGAGCCCGGCGACTCCGCTGGCGCAGCACAACAATCTCGTCGATTGCGCCCTCGCCGAGGGGCAGTTCCACGATCTCAGCCGCGCGGTGTACTGGATCGGCGATGTGCGCGGCTGGCGTCGCAAGGCCAATGTGACGGTCGGAACCCTGGTGAAGAAGACCGGGCGAACGACGAATTTCACCACCGGGCGGGTCACGGCGGTCAACGCGACGATCGATGTCAATTACGGCGGCGGCAACGTGGCGCGTCTCAAGGACCAGATCGTCACCACCAACATGTCCGCGGGGGGCGATTCCGGATCGCTGGTTCTGAGCCTCGACAATGTCGCCGTCGGGCTGCTGTTCGCCGGTTCGTCGTCGTCGATGATCGCCAATCAAATCGAGAATGTCCGCTCGCTGCTCAAGATCGAGGTCGCCGAGCAGATCCTATAGCGCCGCCGCTATAGCAATTTTAGCGTTGCTGTGCCGGTGCGGCGCAATTCTCACCCCCCGCCGCCGCCCTGGCAGATCACGTTGAGCAATGCCTGGCGCTTCTCGACATCGACGGCGTGCAGCGCGCGGGCGAGGGCGGCCGGCAATTCGGCCGGGTCCTCGACCCGCTCGCCATAGCCGCCGGAAGCGGCGCAGACCTCTTCGAAGGCGGGGAGTTCGTCGAGGTCGATAAACGGCGGGCGGTTGCTGCGCGATGCTTCGCCGGTTGGGTACATGCCGAGGGTGGCGCGGCGCACCGCGCCCCACATCGCGTTGTTGACGACGACGAACAGCACCGGGAGGCGGTGCAAGGTCGATGCGTGGTGCACCGCGACCGGGTTGGCGAACAGGTACGAGCCGTCGCCCAGGACCGCGATGACCTGACGGTCCGGCTCGGCGAGCTTGACGCCGAGCGCCGCGCCGGCGCCCCAGCCGAGCCCGGCCGCCGGGCTCGACCCGAAAAAGCTGCCCGGCCGGGTCGACGGGCAATGCTCGGGCAGCAGCGTGTATTCGTTGACGATCGCCGAACCCGGGTCGCGCGCCTCGGCGAGACAGGCGCTGACCCAGACCGGATTGATCGGGCGCATCGCCCGGACCTCGTCGCGCAGCTTGCCCCAGCCCGCCCGCATCGTCTCGCGGCTTCGGATGCGAGCGGGGCCAGCGCCGCGCCGAGTCGCGGTAATACGAGCCTTGTCGCCCCGGTGATCGCGACATCGCAGGTAAAGCCGCGGATCGGATAGCGGCTGAACAGCGGGTCGACGCCGATGTGGATGATCTTGCAGTCGGGCAGCGGCGCCTGGCGGCTCGGGATCCACGGCACGTCGCAATCGATGACGAGGATCGCATCGGCCTCGTCGAGCAATGCCCCGGGGTTGTAGCCGAGATGGCAGGGATGGTCGGCCGGCAGGCTGAGGTGGCGCTGGCGATGCTCGACGACGGGAATCGCGAAACGCTCGGCGAATTCGGCGAGCGCCGGGACCGCTGCGCGGTCGCGGCCGGCATCGGCGGTGATGATGAGAGGGTGTTGCGCCGCCGCGAGGAGGCGCGCCGCCATGGCGAGCGCCGCCTCGTCCGGCGCCGGTGCTGATGCGGCGACATGCCGAGACGGCGAATCATAGGCAAAGCCGGGCAATGGCGCGGCCAGGACTTCGCGCGGCAATGCCAGATAGACCGGACCCTCCGGCGGGCTGGTGGCGATCGTCAGGGCGCGGTCGATCACGGTTTCGAGCTGGACGCCGTTCCTCAGCTCGTAATCCCATTTGACGATCTCGCGCAGCATACCGGCCTGGTCGAACATCTCCTGCGCCCAGTGGATGTAGGTGTCGCGCGCGCCTGGGAGCCCCTCCTCGGTCAGCGGCGAGCGGCCGGCGGTGAAGAGGATCGGCACGTTGGCGCGCGCTGCATTGAAGAGTCCGCACAGCGCGTTGGCGGTGCCGACGCTGACATGCACCATGACCGCCGGCACCCGCCCCGACGCCGCGGCATAGCCGTGCGCCATCGACAGCGCCAGATTTTCGTGCGTCGCAATCAGCGGCTTCGGCGCCGGCAGGCCGCTATGCGCCGCCTTGGCGTAGGCCTCGACGATCGGCGCAAAATCGGTCCCGGCATTGGCGAAGAGGTATTCGATGCCGCGCTCGGCGAGGAGCGCCAGATACGCCTCGGCGACGCTGTCGACATTGAGTTCCTTGCGCGCCATGCCGCCGCTCCCGTTTGTTTCCTTCCGTGCGTCGCAAAGCGCTCGGGCAGCCACAGCACGTTGTCATTGCGAGGAGCGCAGCGACGAAGCAATCTCGCGCAAGCGACGCATAATCGGCACCAGATTGCTTCGCTTCGCTCGCAATGACAATCTGAAAGCGGGCGCGTGTGGGAGATCGCCTGTGGAAATTGGCGTCTGGCTGCGCAGCCTTGGGCTGGCGCAATACGAGCCGGTCTTTCGCGACAACGCGATCGACGCCGAAATATTGTTCGAGCTGAGCGAGCCCGATCTCGAAAAGCTCGGCGTGCTGCTCGGGCACCGCAAACGGATGCTGCGGGCGATCGAGGAGCGCCGCGCCGCGCCCCTGCCAGCCCCGGCAGCCCGCGATGCCCCGGCACAAGCCGATGCCGAACGCCGGCAGCTGACGGTGATGTTCTGCGATCTGGTCGCCTCGACCGCGCTCGCCGCCCAGCTCGATCCCGAGGATCTGCGCGAGGTCATCGGCGCCTATCACCGCGCCGTCGCCGAGATCGTCGCCGGGTTCGACGGGTTTGTCGCCAAGTACATGGGCGACGGTGTCTTGGTCTATTTCGGCTACCCGCGAGCGCATGAGGATGATGCCGAACGGGCGGTCCGGGCGGGGCTGGGTTTGATCGACGCGGTCGCTCGCCTCGACGTCAAATCGGTCAAGCTGCACGCCCGCGTCGGGATCGCCACCGGGTTGGTGGTGGTCGGCGACCTGATCGGCGAAGGCTCGGCGCGGGAGCAATCGGTGGTCGGCGAAACCCCCAACCTCGCCGCTCGGCTGCAAGCCCTGGCCGAGCCGGACGCGGTCGTCATCGCCGCGGGCACGCGCCGGCTGGTCGGCGATCTCTTCGAGGTCCACGATCTTGGCGCCGTCGAGGTCAAGGGGATCGCCGGGCCGGTGCCGGCCTGGCAGGTATTGCGTCCGAGTGTCGTCGCGAGCCGGTTCGAGGCATTGCGCGGAGCGGCGCTGAGCCGGCTGGTCGGCCGCGACGAGGAGATTGACCTGCTGCTGCGGCGCTGGGCGCGCGCCAAGGCGGGCGACGGCCAGATCGTGCTGGTCTCGGGCGAAGCCGGCCTCGGCAAGTCGCGCATCACCGCGGCATTGGAGGAAAGGCTGCATGCCGAGCCGCATCTCCGCCTGCGCTATTTCTGCTCGCCCTATCACCAGGATAGCGCGCTGTTCCCGTTCATCGACCAACTCGCCCGGGCATCGGGGTTCGCGCGGGACGATCTGCCGGCGACCAAGCTGGAGAAGCTTGAAGCCCTGCTCGCTCGCGCCGCGCCGAGCGACGAGGATGTGGCATTCCTCGCCGACCTCATGTCATTGCCGGGCTCGGAGCACCGCCCTCTGCCGAACCTCAGTCCACAGCGCAAGAAGGAGCGGACACTGGAGGCGTTGATCCGCCAGCTCGAAGGTCTGGCGCACCAGCAGCCGGTGGTGATGGTTTTCGAGGACGCGCATTGGATCGACCCGACCTCGCGCGAGCTGCTCGACCTCGCCGTCGAGTGCGTGCGCATCCTGCCGGTGCTGTTGGTCGTGACGTTCCGGCCGGAGTTCCAACCGCCCTGGACCGGTCAGGCACAGGTCAGCATGGTGGCGCTCAATCGGCTGGACCGGCGTGACCGGACCGCTTTGATCGAGCAGATCGCCGGCGGCAAGGCATTACCCGATGAGATCGTCGCCCAGATCGTCGATCGCACCGACGGCGTGCCGCTGTTTGTCGAGGAATTAACCAAGAGTGTGTTGGAGAGCGGCCTGCTGCGCGAGGAGGCGGATCGCTACGTGCTCGACGGCGCGCTGCCGCCCTTCGCGATCCCGACGAGTTTGCACGACTCGCTGATGGCGCGGCTCGACCGCCTGGCGTCGGTGCGGCTGGTAGCGCAGATCGGCGCGGCGATCGGACGCGAGTTTCCCTACACGCTGCTGCGCGCCGTCTCCCGTCTTCCCGAGGACGAGCTGCAAGCCGCTCTCGGCCGCCTCGTCGCCTCCGAGCTGGTGTTCCAGCGCGGCATGCCGCCCGACGCGGTCTATGGGTTCAAGCATGCGCTGGTGCAGGACGCGGCGCATGGCAGCCTGCTGCGCGGCACTCGCCAGCAATTGCACGCGCAGATCGCCGAAGCGCTCGAAACCCTTTCGCCCGGGCTGATGGACACCCAGCCCGAGCTTTTCGCGCAGCATTATGCCGAGGCCGGGCTCGTTGAAAAATCCGTCGCCTGCTGGGGCAAGGCCGGTCGGAGGTCCACTGCCCGCTCGGCGATGGCGGAAGCGGCCGCGCAATTGCAAAAGGGGCTGGACCAGCTGGCGCTGCTACCGGACACCCCTGAACGTCAGAGACAGGAGCTCGAATTTTGGAGTGTCTTGGGCGGGGTGCTGCTGACCGTCAAAGGCGTCGCCGCGCCGGAAATGGGCCATGCCTATGCCCGCGCCCGAGAGCTGTGGGAGCACCTCGGTTCCCCCTCGGAGTTCCTTCAGATTACCCATGGGCAGTCAGTGTATCACGTGTTCCGCGGCGAATTGGATTTGGCGCTCCGCTTGGACGAGGGTCTGCTGCGTCTGAGCCGTCGGCGCAACGATTCCGCCGGGCTCGTTCTGGGTCACCTATCCTCCGGTCGAAACCTGATGCTTGCCGGCAGGTTTCCGTCCTCCCGATCGCATCTGGAAGAAGCGCTTGCGCTTTATGATCCAATCTCCCACCGCTCGCTTGTCCATCAGATCATTTACCACCCCCAGGTGGCATCACAGGGGGTCTTGGGGATCGTCCTTTTTTGTCTCGGCTATCCCGACCAGGCATTGGCACAGAGCAGCGCAGTAATCGCCGAGGCTCGGAAGCTGGCTCATCCGCCGTCGTTCGCTGTGAGCTTGTCATACGGCACCAGGCTGCTTTCGCTCATCGGAGACAACGCACTCCTCGGTGAGCGAGCCGACCAGCTGGTTGCGGTGACGACCGAGCAGGGTTTCCCCCACTGGCGGGCCCAGGGAACAATCTTTCGCGGCTGGGTCAAGGTCAAGAATGGTGATATGGCCGAAGGGATATCTCTCCTACGCGGCGGTTCGACCGCTTCCCGCGCCACCGGGGCGGAGTTATGGATGCCCCATTATATCGCCCTCCTCGCCGGGGGTTGTGAGATCGCAGGGGAAGTTGCAGAGGGTTTGACCCTGCTGGACAATGCTTTGCAGATCGTCGAAACGACAGGGGAGCGCTGGTTCGCAGCGGAGCTGAACCGGAACAAGGGCCAGCTGCTGCTGCGCCAGGGGCATACCGAGGCCGCCGAGGAACTTTATCGCAAGGCCCTGAGCATTGCCGGGGAGCAGGGCGCCAAGCTTTGGGAATTGCGCGCCACCGCGAGCCTCGCCCGGCTCCGCCGCGACCAGGGCCGCCACGCCGAAGCCCGCGACCTCCTCGCGCCGGTCTACGACTGGTTCACCGAGGGCTTCGCCACCCCCGATCTCAAAGAGGCAAAGGCGCTGCTCGACGGACTCGGCTGATCCAAGCGCCGCATAGGATGTTGGGGTGGACGGCCCCCGATGGCATCGATAGTGCCGGGCTGTGATTATGCAATCCAGCAAAGGGAGCCGCGCAATGACGATTATCAGGATTGGCCTGGATACCGCCAAGGATGTCTTTCAGGTGCACGGCGTCGATGAGAACGAGCAGCCGGTGGTGCGCCGTCA
>CAYMRQ010000044.1:249-25515 GCA_964392845.1 uncultured Rhizobium sp. | reverse complement strand
TGGCGCTGGTGGCGTTCGCGTTTCGCGAGCGCGAGGTGTCGCGCCCGCTCGACGAAGTGGACGATCTGATGGGGCTGTTGCGCCATTACCTGCGCGGCGAGATCGCGGAATTGCACCGCAACGGCGTGCGCCTGCGGGTGATTGGCGAAATCGGCCGGCTGTCCGCCGATCTGATCACGCTGATCGCCAACGCCGAGGCGCTGACCCGCGACAATCGCGGGAGCAATCTGACGATTGCGCTCTCCTATGGCGGGCGCGCCGAGATCGTCGCCGCGACGCGGGCGATTGCCGCCAAGGTCGCTGCGGGGAGTCTGGCCGTCGAGGCGGTCGACGAAAACCTCATCGCGAGCCACCTGTTCACCGCCGACCTGCCCGACCCCGATCTGCTGATCCGCACCAGCGGCGAGCAGCGCCTCAGCAATTTCCTCCTTTGGCAGTGCGCCTACGCCGAGCTGGTCTTCACCAAGACGCTGTGGCCGGATTTTGGCCGCAGCGATCTCGAACGGGCGATCGCCGACTATTGCGGCCGCGAGCGCCGCTATGGTGCCTCTGTTGGCTCCCGCTGATCGGGGCTCGCAGGGCTCCCAGAGCTCACTTAGGCTGCGCGTTCTCTCGGCGCTGGTCCTGGCGCCGATGGCGATTGCCGTCGCGTGGTTCGGCTGGCCCTGGCTGCCGATCCTCACCGCAATGGCCGGCGCGGTGATGGCCTGGGAATGGGCCCTTCTGTGCCGCGCCGGCCGGCTCGGGGCGAGCGGGGTCGTGCTGATCGGCGCCGTCCTTGGCGCGGGCTGGCGATCGGGGTGAGCCTCGCGGGCGCGGCGATCGTCTTCGCGATCGCGCGCCGCGAGCCTGCTGGCGAGGCGCCCTGGCTCGCCCTCGGTGCGCTGTGGGTCGCGCTGCCCTGCGTGCTGTTGTTGTGGCTGGCTCCGATGGATGGGGCCGGGCGGGTCACCCTGCTGTGGATCTTCGCCGTCGTCTGGTCCACCGATATCGGCGCCTATGCGATCGGCCGCCGGTTGGGCGGGCCGCTTCTCGCGCCGCGCTGGAGCCCGCGCAAGACCTGGACGGGGCTGATCGGCGGGGCTGGCTGCGCCGCGCTGGCCGGGTGGGGCACCGCGCGCGTCCTCATGTATCTAAATCCCAGCGGCATCTCGGCGGTGCTGCCGCTGGTGCTGGTGAGCGCGGGACTTGCGATTGTCGGGCAGTTCGGCGATCTTGCGGAGTCCGTGGCCAAGCGAAGGTTCGGTGTGAAGGACTCGAGTGGCCTCATTCCTGGGCATGGCGGCCTGCTCGACCGGCTCGATGGCTTTCTGGCCGTCATCCCGGCGGTAGCGCTGCTGACCCTGATCGATGGCGGCAGCGTGCTGACATGGCGATGACCAGGCCGACCCAGACTGACGAGCGGACCGCCGGCAGCCCCGGTCAAGGTCCTGGTCAAAGCTCCGGGCGGCCGCGACGGGTCACGATCCTCGGCTCGACCGGGTCGATCGGACAGAGCACGGTCGACCTCTTGTTGCGCAACCGCGACGCCTTCACCGTCGAGGCGTTGACCGCCAACCACAACGCGGCATTGCTCGCCGAGCAGGCAAAAGCGCTCGATGCGCGCTTTGCGGCAATTGCCGATCCCGCCGATTATCCGGCGCTGAAAGAGGCGCTTTCCGGCGCCGGAATCGAGACGGCGTGCGGCCGGGCAGCCGTGGTCGAGGCAGCCGAGCGGCCGGCCGATTGGGTCATGGCCGGGATCGTCGGCGCCGCCGGGCTCGAGCCGACCCTGGCGGCGGTCCGCCAGGGGCGCATCGTCGCCTTCGCCAACAAGGAGGTGCTGGTCTGCGCCGGCAGCCTGTTCATGCGCGAGGTCGCAGCGCACGGCGCGACCCTCCTACCGGTCGACAGCGAGCATAACGCGATCTGGCAATGCTTCGATTTCACCCGCGTCGAGGGGATCGAGACGATCACCCTGACCTGCAGCGGCGGCCCGTTCCGCCAGCATAGCCTCGCCGCCATGCGCGAGGCGACCCCGGCCCAGGCGGTGGCGCACCCGACCTGGCGCATGGGCGCGAAGATTTCCGTCGACTCGGCAACCTTGATGAACAAGGGGCTCGAGCTGATCGAGGCGCACTATCTGTTTCAGATGGCGCCCGAGCGCATCGACATCGTCATCCATCCGCAATCGATCGTGCATGGCCTGGTGACCTATTGCGACGGCTCGGTGCTCGCCCATCTCGGCTCGCCCGACATGCGCACCCCGATCGCCTATGCCCTCGGCTGGCCGGGGCGCGCCGCCGCCCCGACCAAACGGCTCGACCTCGCCGATGTCGGGCGGCTCACCTTCGAAGCGCCCGATCCGGAGCGCTTCCCGGCGCTGCGCATCGCGCGCGAGGCGCTCGCGCGTGGTGGCGCCGGTCCGACCGTGCTCAACGCGGCGAACGAGACCGCGGTCCACGCCTTTCTCGCTGGCCAGATCGGATTTCTCGATATCGCCGCCACCGTCGAGCGCACGCTTGAGCTGATGCCCGGCGGCGACCTTGATTCGCTCGAAGAAGTTTACAATCTCGATAGAACCGCCCGCGAGACCGCGGCAACCCTGGTCGCTTCCCACGAGTACTCGCGCGTCGCCCAATGACGGACAGATGATGAGCCATTTAGCAACATTATTTCAGGGCGGCCTTTCCCATATACTGTGGATCGCGTTCGGCTTTCTCGTGGTTTTGACCGTGCTCGTGTTCGTGCACGAGCTTGGCCATTATTTGATTGCCCGGCGTAACGGGGTGAAGGTCGAGGTGTTCTCGATCGGCTTCGGCCCCGAACTGTTCGGCTGGTGGGACCGCGCCGGCACCCGCTGGAAATTCAGCACGGTCCCGCTCGGCGGTTACGTCAAGATGTTCGGCGACAGCGATGCGAGTTCCGGGCTGCCGATGGCGCGGCTCGGCCAGCTCACGGCGGCCGAGCGCGATGTCTCGTTCCACTGCAAGCCGCTCGGTCAGCGTGCCGCCATTGTCGCCGCCGGCCCGATCGCGAATTTCCTCTTCGCCATCATCCTGCTGGCACTCTTGTTCATGACCTATGGCCAGCCTTTCACCCCGGCCGAGGTCGGCCAGGTCATGCCGGGCAGCGCCGCTGAAACCGGCGGGATCCGCCAAGGCGACGCGATCGTCAGCATCGACGGACGGTCGATCGAACGCTTCGAGGACGTCCAGCAGGTGGTGCGGCTCAATCCGAGCGTGCCGATGACGATGGTCGTCAGGCGCGAGGAGCAACTCGTTACCCTGCAGGTCACCCCGAGCCGCGTCGAGGAGAACGACCGCATGGGTCGGCGTCAAATTGGCCAGCTCGGCATCCGCGGCGGCAGCACCAAATACATCCAGCGCGATCCGGCGAGCGCGGTCGCGCGCGCGGTCGGCGAAACGTGGAACCTGTCGGTCACCACGCTCGGGGCGTTGTGGCAGATGGTGGCCGGGCAGCGCAGCGCCGATGAGCTGGGCGGGCCGCTGCGCATCGCCCAGTTGTCGGGTGAAGTCATCCAGCTCGGCATCGGGCCGCTGCTGTGGTTCATGGCGATGCTGTCGGTCAATCTCGGGCTGATCAATCTGTTCCCGGTGCCGGTGCTTGACGGCGGACATCTGCTGTTCTATGCGGCCGAGGCGATTCGCGGCAAACCGTTGGGCCAGCGCGCCCAGGAATACGGCTTCCGCCTGGGATTGGGGCTGGTGCTGACCCTGATGGTGTTCGCTACCTGGAACGACCTCGTTCGTTGATATTGTGAAGCGCTTCGTGACCTGACACGATCCGCGGTCAGGATGGCGCAAGCGTTGGGGTGGGGGGTTTTGGGTCCGAAGCGCGTAATTTTCCGCTGGCTGGCCATGCTGGTTGCCGCGTTCGTGGCGGCGACTGCGTGGCTGCCCTCGGCGGTGGCCCAGAAGCACCCGGCCACGGCCGCGGCGGGGGCCGGCGCCATCGCCGATATCCGGATCGAGGGGATCCAGCGGATCGAGCCGGAGACCGTGCGCTCCTACCTGCTGCTCCAGCCGGGCGATCCGTGGGATCCCGAACGCATCGATCGCTCGTTGAAGGCGCTGTTCGTAACCGGGCTGTTTGCCGATGTGAAGCTCACCCGAGAGGGCAATTTTCTGGTCGTCAGGGTGGTCGAGAACCCGATCATCAACCGCATCGCCTTCGAGGGGAATGCCAAGCTTGCCGACAAGGACCTCAACGGCGAGATCCAATTGCGTCCGCGTGTCGTCTACACGCGCACGCGCGTGCAAAACGATGTCCGGCGCATCCTCGAACTCTATCGTCGGCGCGGCCGTTTCGCAGCGACCGTAGAGCCCAAGGTCATCCAATTGTCAGAGAACCGGGTCGATCTCGTTTTTGAGATCAACGAGGGGCCCTCGACGGGGGTGCGCAGCATCAATTTCGTCGGCAATCGCCAGTTCGGCGACGGCACCCTGCGCGGCGCCATCGAAACGAAGGAAAGCCGCTGGTATCGCTTTCTGTCGACCTCGGACACCTACGACCCCGACCGGTTGACCTACGACCGCGAGCTGCTGCGAAAATTCTATCTCGCCGAGGGCTATGCCGATTTTCGCGTGGTTTCGGCGGTGGCTGAGCTGACCCCCGACCGCGACGGCTTCGTCGTCACCTTCGCGCTCGACGAGGGCGAGCGGTATCGCTTCGGCAAGGTCGATGTCGACATCAAGCTCAAGGACCTGCCCCGCGAGGCCGTATTGCCGTTGCTGACCAACCAGCCCGGCGATTGGTACAACGCCGAGGCGGTCGAACATTCGATCGCGGTGCTGACCGACGCGCTCGGCAATCGCGGCTATGCCTTCGTCGAGGTCAAGCCCGAGATCACCCGCAATCGGGAAGAGCGCTCTCTCGATGTCGTCTTCGCTGTGCGGGAGGGCCCGCAGGTCTATGTCGAACGGATCGACATCAACGGCAACGTGCGCACGCTCGACCAGGTGATCCGCCGCGAGTTCCGCCTCGTCGAAGGCGATGCGTTCAACACCAACAAGATGCAGCGATCCAAGGAGCGCATCAAGAATCTCGGCTTTTTCAAGAAGGTCGAGGCCGCCAACAGCCCGGGCTCCGCGCCTGATCGAACCGTCATCACCGTCGAGGCCGAAGAACAGTCGACCGGCGAGCTGTCGCTTGGCGTCGGCTTCTCGACCACCGACGGCCCGCTCGTCGATGTCAGCGTGCGCGAGCGAAACTTCCTCGGCCGCGGTCAGGATCTGCGGATTGGCACGGTGCTTTCCTTCCGATCGCAGCAGGTCGACATCAGCTTTACCGAGCCGTACTTCCTCGACAAAAATGTCGCCCTCGGCGTCGATTTGTTCGAAGTCAAGACCAGCCCGACATCTAATTTTTTCAGCGGAATTACGCCGGCATACGTACAGTTTTCTTACGGAGGATCGCTGCGCGCCGGTTATCAGATCGCGGAGAATCTACGGCAGACTTGGAAATACACGGCGAGATCCGACGAGATTACCAACGTCCAGAACACGGCTTCGCTGTTTATTCAGCTTCAGTCGGGAACCCACGTGACCTCTGAGATCGGTCAGATCCTGCTCTATGACCGCCGCGATAATCGCCAAGACCCAACCGGAGGATATTATGTTTCTATGGGTAATGACTTAGCAGGTGTCGGATTCGGCGTGCAATATATTCGAAGCAAGGTCAGTGGGGGATATTTCTATTCAGTAGCGCCGGAATGGGTGCTCAGCCTGACCGCCGAGGCCGGCGATATTTTCGGCTGGGGCGGGCAGCAGGTGCTGTTGCAGGATCGGTTCTTTGTCGGCGGCGACAATCTGCGCGGCTTCGCGCCCGCCGGGATCGGTCCGCGCGACAGCCTTTCCGGCGACGCGCTAGGCGGCAACAGATACTATGCCGGATCGCTATCGCTCGGCGTGCCGCTCGGCCTGCCGAAGGAGCTCGGTGTCACCGGCCGGGTTTTCACCGATTTCGGCAGCCTTTGGTCGAACGACCAGAAGAACATCGCCCTGACGCCGGCGCAACTCGTGGCGACCGGCGGGATCCTGCCGGAGATTACCGATTCGACCGCAATCCGGGCCACCGCGGGGGTTGGCATCGCGTGGAAATCTCCGGTCGGCCCGATCCGCCTCGATCTGGCGCTGCCGCTGAAAAGAGAGTCATTCGACAGGACCCAGTTCTTTCATGTGAGTTTCGGTACGAGGTTCTGATGTTGTTCACGAATGCGGGGTTTGTCTCGCTGATTGCCCTTGTCGCGCTGTGCGGGATGCTCGCCCCTGCCCAGGCGCAGCAGACGCCGCCGGCGCCGGCTTCAGCCGCCCCGCCCAGCTTGAACATCCTGGTGGTGGATGTTCAATCGCTGTTGCAGAACTCCAAATCGGCGAAGATGGTGCGCCAGCAGATCGAGCAGAAGCGCACCGAATACCAAAAGGAAATGTCGCATCAGGAAGACGCGCTGCGCCGGGAGCACGACACGCTGCAGCGTCAGCAGGCCTCGCTGTCGGCCGAGGCGTTCAACCTGAAGGGGCGCGAGTTCCAGTCGAAGCTCAACGAGTTCGACCGCGGCATGCAGAGCAAGCGGCAAACCCTCGAAAAAGCCAACGCCGAGGCACTTGAGAAGATCAATGAAGCGATGCTTAAGATCATCTCCGAAATCGCCAAAGAGCGAAAAGCCAATCTGGTGTTCCTGCGCAGCGAGCTGGTGCTGTTCGACCAGAACTTCGAGGTGAGCGATGAGGTGCTGCGAAAGCTCGACGAGCAACTGCCGACCCTGACCGTCAACTTTATCGCCCCGGTCGCCAGCAATGCCCCGCCGGCGACGCCCGCGGCGGCGCAGCCGGCACCGAAAAAGAAGAAATAGGGGTGAGGCGTCCGCCTCGGCCCGCGCGTTCGGCGATGGCGGACCCCCACTTCTTCGATCGAGCCGGGCCGTATTCGCTCGACGCGCTTGCGGCGTTGAGCGGGGCAACGCTGCGGGACCCCAAGGATGGCGGGCGCCTGTTTGGCGATGTCGCCCCGCTCGAGACCGCCGGTCCCGATGATTTGACGTTTCTCGACAACCGCAAGTATCTCGACGCGTTCGTCCGGTCGCGCGCCGGGGCCGCGTTCGTCGCCGAGCGCGCGATCGCAAAAGCCCCGGCGGGAATGGCGCTGTTGATCGCCCACGAGCCGTACAAGGCGTTTGCCCGCGCCGCGCAAGCCTTCTATCCGGTAAAACCGGTCATGCCGACGCGGGCGCCGTCGGCGATCATCGACCCCGCGGCGACGGTTCCCTCCGATTGCGCCATCGGCCACCATGTGGTGATCGAGGCTGGGGTTCGGCTCGGCGCGCGTTGCCAGATCGGGCACAACACGGTGATCGCCGCCGGGGTCGAACTCGGCGAGGATTGCCGGGTCGGCGCCAATGTAACGCTCAGCCATTGCCTGATCGGGGCGCGCGTTGTGCTGCACCCCGGCGTGCGTATCGGTCAGCCGGGCTTCGGGTTCGCGCCGGACCCGGAGGGCCCGATCAAGATCCCGCAACTCGGCCGGGTGATCGTCGGCGACGATGCCGATATCGGGGCCAACACGACGATCGACCGCGGCTCGGGACACGACACCGTGATCGGTCCGGGGACGATGATCGATAATCTGGTGCAGATCGGGCACAATGTGGTTCTCGGCCGAGGCTGCATCCTGGTTGCTCAGGTCGGGATTTCCGGCAGCACCAGGTTCGGCGATTTTGTGATGGCGGGAGGACAGTCCGGTGTTGCCGGCCATCTCGAGATCGGCAGCTTCGCGCGGATCGCGGCGAAGGCGGGGGTGATGCGCGATGTCGCGCCGGGCCAGACGGTTTGCGGTATGCCGGCGGTACCGATAGGCTTGTTCATGAAACAGGTGGCGATCCTGCAACGCCTTGCGAAAAAAAGGGACGGAGGATGATCGATCCGGCCTGCGCCGACGAGCAGTTGCCCCAGCTCGATATCCAGCGGATCATGGAGATGATCCCGCATCGCCACCCCTTTCTGATGATCGACAGGGTCATCGATGTGGTGGCGAACGAGCGGGCGACCGGCATCAAGAACGTCTCGATCGACGAGTACTATTTCCGGGGCCATTTCCCGACCCGTCCGGTGATGCCGGGGGTGTTGATCATCGAGGCGATGGCGCAGACCGCCGCGGTGCTCGTCGTCCATACCCTCGGCACGGCGGCGGAAGGCAAGCTGGTCTATTTCATGAGCGTCGACAACGCGCGCTTTCGTCGGCCCGTGGTTCCCGGCGATTGTCTCCATGTGCGCGTCACCAAGCAGCGCCATCGAGGCAATGTCTGGCGGTTCGAGGGCCGCGCCGAGGTTCGCGGCCAGTTGATGGCGGAAGCGGTGTTTGCCGCGATGATCATGAGCGACTAGGCCCGGCATGCCGCAGATTCACCCGACCGCGATCGTGATGCCCGGCGCGACATTGGCCGCCGACGTGGTGATCGGGCCTTATTGCGTGATCGGCGACCATGTCGTGCTCGGTGCCGGGGTGAGGCTCACCGCGCATGTCGTGATCGACGGGCGCACCACGATCGGCGAGGCAACGCGGATCTTCCCGTTCGCCTCGATCGGGCTGGAGCCACAGGATTTAAAGTACCAGGGCGAAGAGTCATCGCTCCTCATCGGCCGCAACAACACGATCCGCGAATATGCGACGATCAACCCGGGCACCGCCGGCGGCGGCATGGTCACCCGGGTCGGCGATAATGGCCTGTTCATGGTCGGGGTGCACATCGCGCATGACTGCCAGATCGGCGATCACGTGATCATGGCCAACAACGCGACCCTGGCCGGCCATGTCGTGGTCGAGGAACACGCCCGGCTCGGCGGCCTGTGCGCGGTCCATCAATTCGTGCGGATCGGCCGGCACGCGATGATCGGCGGGATGTCCGGGGTCGAGCGCGACGTCATTCCTTACGGCCAGGTCATGGGCAACCGGGCACGCCTCAACGGCCTCAACATCATCGGCATGCAGCGCCACGGCTTCAGCCGGGACGACATCCAGGGGCTGCGCAGCGCGTATCAGTTCCTGTTCTCGGCCGACGGGACGTTCAACGACCGGGTCAACGAGGCGGCCGAGCGCTTCGGCGGGATTGGCCCGGTCGATGACATCATCGCCTTTATCCGCGCCGATTCGAGCCGCGCGATCTGCCAGCCGAAAGGGGCGAATGGCGGATAGCGAGGATATCGCGCCAGGCATTCGGCCGGGGCCGCCCCAAGGTCCGCCCCAAGGTCCCCTGGGCATAATTGCCGGTAGCGGCGGGTTGCCTCGCCGGTTGATCGAAAGCTGCCGCGCCGCCGGGCGCGAAATCTTCGTTCTCGCGCTCGAGGGGGAAGCCGACCGGGCGACGGTCGAGGGCGTGCCGCATGCCTGGTGCCGCATCGGCGGCGCGGCAACCGGTCTTGACCTCTTGCGTGCCAACGCGGTCGGCGAGCTGGTGCTCGCCGGCGGGGTGTGCCGCCCCTCGCTCGCTTCGCTGCGCCCGGATTGGCGGGCGGCCAAATTTTTCGCCCGGGTCGGCTACCGCGCGCTCGGTGATAACGGGCTGCTCAGCGCGGTCGTCAAGGAGCTGGAGCGCGAGGGCTTCCGCGTCGTCGGCGCCGATCAGCTGCTCGACGAGGCGGGTTTGCCCGAAGGGCCGCTCGGGCGGATCCGGCCCGATGCCGACGCGCTTGCCGATATCGCCTACGGCATGCGCCTCGCTCGGGCGATCGGCGCGCTCGACATCGGCCAGGCGGTGGTGGTTCAGCAGGGCCTCGTCCTCGGGGTCGAGGCGATCGAGGGCACCGACGGTTTGTTGCGCCGGTGCGCCCTGTTGCGCCGCGACGGCCCGGGCGGGGTGCTCGTCAAGGTCGAGAAGCCGGGGCAGGAAAAGCGCGCCGATCGGCCGGTGATCGGCCCGCAAACCGTGGTCCTCGCCGCCGAGAGCGGGCTCCGCGGCATCGCGGCCGAAGCCGGAGCGACGCTCGTCCTCGACCGCGACGAGGTCATTCGCCTTGCCGATTCGACCGGCCTCTTCGTCGTCGGCGTGCAGCCGGCTGATCCCTGATAGAGTCTCGGACGAACAGCGCGCGTCCTTCGAGACGGCCGCTTCGCGGCCTCCTCAGGATGAGGTTGAGTTGTTGATGCCACCGGTAAATCTTCCGCATCCTGAGGAGCGCCCCGCAGGGGCGCGTCTCGAAGGACGCACCGCGCAAATGCAAGACGAGGCTGCGCCGTTTCTCTTCATCATCGCCGGCGAGCCGTCGGGCGACGCGCTTGGCGCGGCGCTGATCGCGGCATTGCGCGAACGCACATCAGGCCGATTGCGCATCGCCGGGATCGGCGGCGAAGCGATGGCGGCAGAGGGACTGCAAAGCCTCGTGCCGCTCGCCGATCTTGCGGTGGCCGGGGTGGCCGAGGTGCTGCCCCGGGCGCCCTTGATCCTGCGCCGGGTGCGCGAAACCGTCGCCGCGATCCGCGCGCAAAGGCCGGACGCCGTCATCACGATCGATAGCTCCGGCTTCAGCTGGCGCATCGCCCAGCGGCTGCGCCGGCATGGCGAGAAATTGCCGCTGATTCATTACGTCGCGCCGATGGTCTGGGCCTGGCGCGGCGGCCGCGCCCGGCGGATGGCGCGCTGGTACGATCATCTGCTGACCCTGCTGCCGTTCGAGCCGCCGTATTTCGAGGCCGTCGGCCTCGCCGCCAGCTATGTCGGCCATCCGGTGCTGGAGAGCGGCGCCGGCGAGGGCGACGCGGCGCGGTTTCGCGCGGCGCAGGGGATCGCCGCCGACGAACTGGTGATCAGCGTGCTGCCGGGCAGCCGCGGCGGCGAGGTGCGCCGGCTTTTGGCGATTTTCGGCGAGGCGCTGCATCGGCTGGAGGCAATGGTCGGACCGTTTCGCGTCGCCGTGCCGACCGTCGAGACCGTCACCGAGGCGGTAACTCAGGGGGTGCGCGTCTGGCCGGGCCGGCCGATCGTGCTGCGCGGCAGCGCCGACAAATATGATGCCTTCGCGGCCAGCCGCGCCGCGCTTGCCGCCTCGGGGACGGTGGCGCTCGAACTGGCGCTGGCGGGGGTGCCGATGGCGGTCGCCTATCGCCTCAATCCGCTGACCGAGGCGCTGCTCGACCGCATCGTCAAGGTGCGGCAGTTCAACCTGGTAAACCTGCTGCTCGACCGGCCGCTCGTCGCCGAGCATTGGCGCGGCGCCTGCGCGCCCGAGCCGCTCGCCCGCAGCCTCGCCGTCCTGATCAGCGACGAACGGGTTCGCAGCGCGCACCGCCAGGGATATGATGAGGCGGTGCGGCGGCTGCGCGCCGATGGCATGTCGCCGAGCCGCGCCGCCGCCGACCGGATCCTGGCGATCCTCGCCGCGCGAAGCGGGGATCCCCCTGAGATCGCCTCAGGGAACACCCAGGGAATAATCGTGCCGCAACGCGAAGGAGTGACCCCGCCATGACGATGACCGATACCGCAACCCGGCCGGCCGTGGAGCCGGGCAAGGCCCGGCTGCTGCACACGATGCTTCGGGTCAGGGACCTCGACAAATCGCTCGCCTTCTACACCGGGCTGCTCGGCATGAAGCTGCTGCGCAAGCGCGATTACCCGACCGGCAAGTTCACCCTCGCCTTTGTCGGCTATGGCGAGGAGACCGATTCCACGGTGATCGAGCTGACGCATAACTGGGATCAGGCGGAGCCCTATGCGCTCGGCAGCGCCTTCGGCCATCTCGCGATCGGCGTGCCCGACGTCTACCAGGCCTGCGAGCGGCTTGCCGCTTCCGGGGTCAAGATCCCGCGCCCGGCCGGCCCGATGGCGCATGGCGGCTCGGTCATCGCGTTTATCGAAGACCCGGACAGCTACCGCATCGAGCTGGTGCAGCGGGGCTGACCAAGCCGAGTCCGTCACCCCGGCGAAGGCCGGGGCCCACTCTTCAACCATTTCGGGCGCCGAAAAGTGGGTCCCGGCCTTCGCCGGGATGACGTTCTTTTTTGGAGACAGCAATGCGGTTTGGACTTTTCGGCAGCGCGCAGGCGCGGCGCCCGGACCCCAACGCCGGGCTGACCGACAGCAGCCAGGGCTTTCGCGAGTTTATCGAGAACAATGTCGAGGCCGAGGCGCTCGGCTTTCACAGCACCTTTGTCGTCGAGCACCATTTCACCGGGTTCGGCCAAGTGTCGGCGAGCCTCAATCTGTTGACCTGGCTCGGCGCGCGCACCTCGACCCTGCGCCTCGGCACCGCCGTCCTGGTGCTGCCCTGGCACAACCCGGTGCTGCTCGCCGAGCAGGCGGCGACGCTCGATCTGTTGTCCGGCGGCCGGCTCGATTTCGGCATCGGCAAGGGCTATCGCTACAACGAGTTCGCCGGGTTTTGCGTGGCGATGGAAGAGGCCGATTCGCGGTTCGATGAGGCGATGGAGGTGATCACCAAGGCGTTCGTCTCGGACACCCCGTTCAGCCATCGCGGCCGCTACTGGCAGTATGACAACATCGTCGTCGAGCCGCCGACCGCGCAACGCCCGCACCCGCCATTCTGGATGGGCGCCGGCAGCGACCGCTCGGTGCGCCAGGTCGCCGAGCGCGGCTACAACATGCTACTCGGACAATACGATCTCGCAGAGGACTTGATCCGCCACATCGCGCAGTTCAAATCCGATGTGACGGCGCGCGGCCGGCTCTACGACCCAATCGAGGTCGCGGTCGCGCGCGCGGTGCATTTCGCCGACACCGCCGAGGAGCTGGAGGCGGCCTATATCAGGCGCTTCCAGGGGCACCTGCGGATCAACAAGCTCGCCGAGCGGCCGGGCGACGAGCGCGAGCGCTTTGCCCGCCACAACGAAGCGGAGATACGCCAACTCTGCGACGAGACGGCGATCTTCGGCACCCCCGATCAGATCGCGCGCAAGCTGGAAGCGCTGCGCGCCGGCGGGGTCGAGTATGCCATCGTCAATTTCGGCGGCTCGCGCGAGAACATCCGCCGCTTTGCCCGCGACATCATGCCGGCCTTCGCCGACCAGCCCCGGCTCGCTGTGGCGGCGAAATAGCTGGGATTCTCGTAGGATGGGTTGAGCAACGCGAAACCCATCATCCGTGCTTGCCGAAGCCGGTGGGTTTCGCTGCGCTCAACCCACCCTACGCCGTACCGCCCGCCGCCGGGGCGCGCGCCAAGAGGTCGGTGACCTCGGCATCGCTCATCTGGTGGAAATCCTCATAGTAATAGCCGATCGCGCCGAGCCCCTTGGGCGCCTCGACGCAGACCGTCTGGTCGGCCTCGCTGGCGAGGGCGGCGAGCGTATCGGCGGCGGCAACCGGCGCGGCGAGAACCAAAGAGGCCGGTCCGCGCCGCCGCACCGCGCGCAGGGCCACCCGCATCGTCGCGCCGGTGGCGATCCCGTCATCGACGACGATCGCGGTGCGGCCGGCGATTTCGACCGGCGGGCGGCCGGCGCAATAGATCTGGCGCCGGCGTTCGAGTTCGGCCAGCTGACGCGCGGTCTCGTCGCGCACGTAATCCGGCGGTATGTCCAATGCCTTCTGCATGCGCTCGTCGATGAAGATTTCCGGCGTGCCGCCGCCGCAATCCGCCAGCGCGCCGAGCGCCAGCTCGGGCTGCCACGGCACGCCGATCTTGCGCACCAGCACAACATCGAGCGGCGCGCCGAGCAGGCGGGCGATCTCGAAACCGATCGCCACCCCGCCGCGCGGCAAGGCGAGCACGACCGGCGCTTTGTCCTTGAAAGGAAGGAGCTGCGCGGCGAGGCGCGCGCCGGCATCCTTGCGGTCGCGGAACATCATCCTACCCTCGCGCGAGACGGCATGGCTCATCCTCATCCTCGTCACTGTAAACCTTGCGGCGGCCATGGCACGATCTATCGGCACGCGAGGCCGACAGGCGAGGTCGGGTCTCGATCGATCCAGCACAATGTCACCGAGGAGCCGATTTGACCGCGATCCCGACCCGGCCCGACCAAAAGCCATTCGCCAGTAGCCGGCTGCACTATGCCTGGATCATCGCCGCGGTCACCTTCGTGGTGGTGGTGCTGACCGCCGGGGTGCGGGCCGCGCCCGGCGTCCTGATCGTGCCGCTCGAAGAGGAATTCCACTGGTCGCGCACGACGATCTCCCTCGCCATCGGCATCAACCTGCTGGTCTATGGCGCGATCGGCCCGTTCGCCGCCGCCATCATGGACCGGTTCGGCGTACGCCGCACGATGGGCCTGGCTCTGGCTGCGATCGGTATCGGTGTTGCCCTGACTCCCGCGATGACCGAGTCCTGGCAGCTGTTTTTCCTTTGGGGTGTTGTCGTCGGTCTTGGGACCGGTTTTCTCGGCTGGTATATCGCCGCCTTTGTCGCGATCCGCTGGTTCCACGCGCGCCAGGGTATCGTGATGGGGGTGCTGACCGCCGCCAATGCCGCCGGCCAGCTGGTTTTTCTGCCAAGCATGGCATGGCTGATAACCGAGGCCGGCTGGCGCGTGATGTCACTGACTCTGGCCGCCGTCGTGATCGGGTTCGTGCCGATATTGGTCTGGTTGATGCGCGACCGCCCGGAGGATCTCGGCCTTGCGCCTTACGGCGGTACGCCCGGCAACGCGCCGGCAATCCGGGCGGGCAATCCGGTCGCGGTGGCGTTCCGCGCGCTTGGCGAGGGCGCGCGTTCGCGCGACTTTTGGCTCCTTGCCGGCAGCTATTTCGTGTGCGGCGCCTCGACCAACGGCCTGATTGGCACCCACCTGATCCCGGCCTGCATCGATTACGGACTGACCGAAATTGCCGGCGCCAGCCTGCTCGCGACGACCGGCGTGTTCGCGTTCATCGGCGGAACCGCGTCGGGCTGGCTCAGCGACCGCTGGGACAACCGTCTTCTGCTGTTCGGCTATTACGGGCTGCGTGGCTTGTCGCTGATGTACCTGCCCTTCGCGTTCGACATGTCGTTTTACGGCCTGTCGCTGTTCGCGGTGTTTTACGGCCTCGATTGGATCGCCACCGGGCCGCCGACAATGCGGCTGATGAGCGGCGTCGTCGGTAACGAGCGCACCGGGATCATGATCGCCTGGATCACCGTCATTCACCAGGTCGGCGGCGCCTTGGCGGCCTATTTCGGCGGCGTGTTGCGGATCAGTTTTGGCAGCTACCTCGAAGCCTTCATGATCGCAGGGCTGTTGTGCATCGGCGCCGCCCTGATGGTGCTCTTCATCGGCGCCGGACGGCACGGGCGCGAGCCGGTTGCGGCGCCGCTGCCGGCGGAGTGATCGCCAGTTCTCGATCCGGTCTGATCACCAGCGCAGCGGCTGGCGGCACACCGAGTACCACAGGCCGAGATTCTGCTCGCGCCATTTCGCGTCGGCGCAGTTCTTTTTGAGGATTTCTTCGGAGCTGGCCTGGCTCGCGCCGGCGACAGGCTTGTCGTCGGAACACCCGCCGGCCAGGATAGAAACGGCCAACACGAAAAATACCGCTCTCACCAGAAGCTCCCCTCGATCGCCGCCGGTCTGCGGCGCAGCGATCGGCATCGTACCGCCGATGGCGATGACACGGCGCGGGCAAACCCCCGCGCGCACCCGCCGCGCGGCTGCCGAGGGGCCCGTTCGGCCGCCTTCATCGCCCGAATGCGCGAATCGGCGACTACCAAAGGCAGGGTGCGGCAGGCTCGCACCGGTGGGTCAGCTGGACCACGAGCGGGAGGTAACCGAGCGAGGCCACGCAATGCGTCGCCAATTTGCGCAAAGCCGGTTTCTTCCGCCTCAGGATGAACCCGCCGCGCGCGCCGGCGACGCCCGCCCGGCCGGCACTTCGGTGCGATATTCCGGCACCAGAAGGTGCAAGAGATCGAGCACCCGGGCCTCACGGCCGGCGCGCGCATGCTCTTCGAGCTCGTCGATCGAGCGGGCGAGCACGGCGTAATCGGCGGTGCGCGGCGCGGCGAGGCGGAGCGCCGGATTGCGGGTCGGGACCGGCGATTCGGCCGCGTGGAACAGCGCCTCGTGCAATTTCTCGCCGGGCCGCAGCCCGATATAGCTGATCGCGATGTCGCGCTCGGGGGTAAGCCCGGCGAGGCGGATCATCTGGCGCGCCAGGTCGACGATCTTGACCGGCTCGCCCATGTCGAGGACGAAAATCTTGCCGCGCGAATCGCCGTTAGCAGCCCCACCATCGCCATGGGGCGCGCTTGCCGAAGCTTCGAGCACCAGCTCGACCGCCTCGCGCACGGTCATGAAAAACCGGCTGACCTCGGGATGGGTCACCGTGAGCGGCCCGCCCGCGGCGAGCTGGCGCGCGAATAGCGGCACCACCGACCCGGTCGATCCGAGCACATTGCCGAAGCGCACCGTGACAAATCTTGTGCCCGGCGCGTCGGCCGAAGCCCGCCTGCCTGGCCCGCGTGGGCGGCCCGCCTCATGGCGATCGAGGGCCTGGCAGATCGCCTCGGCGAGGCGCTTGGTCGCGCCCATCACGTTCGCCGGGTTGACCGCCTTGTCGGTCGAGATCATCACGGCGAGCGCGGCGCCGCAGGTACGCGCCGCCTCGGCGACGTTGCGGCTGCCGATGACATTGGTCAAGACGCCCTCGATCGGGTTGGCTTCGACCATCGGCACATGCTTCAAGGCGGCGGCATGGAACACGATCTGCGGCTGCTCCAGGGCGACGACCGCATCGACCCGGCCCCGGTCGCGCACATCGGCGAGCAGCGAGTGAATGGCAAGCTCGGTCCACCGTTCGCGCAATTCGCCGTCGATCGCGTAGAGCAGGAACTCGCTGTTGTCGACCAGGACCAGCCGCGCCGGCGCCAGCGCGGCGATCTGCCGGGCCAGCTCGGAGCCGATAGTGCCGCCGGCCCCGGTGACGAGGATGCGGCGGCCGCGGATCAGCCGGGCCATCGCCTCACGGTCGAGTACCGCCTGCGGCCGCCCGAGCAGATCCTCGAGCGCGATCGGTTGGGCGAGATCAATCGGCGCGCCGCGGGAATCCGCACGGGTCTCGTGAAACTCGGTCAGGCGCGGCAGGCGCGCCAGCGGGATCGCCAGCGCGTCGGCGCGGTCGAGCAGATGGCGCACCTCGGCGCCGGTCAGCCCCTGCGCGGTAATCACCAGCTTTTGCGGGCGTCGGCCGTTGCGGTCGAGGGCAGCGACGACGCTCTCGAGCGAAGCGATCGTGCCGAGCACAGGTACGCCATAGATCTGCCTTCCGACCCGCGACGGCGTGTCGGACAGCATGCCGATGACGCGGTAGACCGCGTTAGGGTCGCGGACGGTTTCGCGGATGAAGGTGTCGGCGCCTTCCTTGGTGCTGATCAGCAATATCGGCACGCTTGTCGCCCGGACGCGCTCAAGCAGGTGATCGAGGCCGCGATCCTTGAACAGGCGGTAGCCGAGCCGCGGCCCGCCGAGGAGCGCGATCAGCACAAGCCAGTCGATCAGCAGGAACGACCGCGGCAACGTGTCGAGCCGGGTAAAAAGAAACATGACCGGCAGAAAAACCAGCTCGGTCAGGGTCGCGGCGCGCGCGATATTGAACAGATCAGGCAACGAGGCATAGCGCCAGATGCCGCGGTAGAGACCGGTCACCAGGAAAACCACCGCAGCGATCGCGGTGAACGAGACGCCATAGAGGATGGTCAGCCGCGGCTCGTGCGCCAGGATGTCGCCGCCGAGCCGCAGATAGAGCGCCAGCGCGAACGACAGCCCGGCCATCGCAACATCGTGCAGAAAGGCGAAAACAGCGCGGCGGGATTGCGGGAGGATCGACACGCGGCGAATGCTGCCTGGCGGTTTGCCCAAGGAGGGCGTTCTATAGCAAAAATGGAACCGGCCGGGAAATCGCGGTTTCTATTCCGGCCGGCCGAGCATGCTCTTACAATAGCGCGATGTATCGTCGGCGCCTGTACCTTCTGTTGCAGCCCGAAAGCCCCGATCACGCGGCGCGGATCTTTCGCGTCGTGCACCACCTGATGGTTGCCGCCGGCATTGCGATCATGCTGACCACGACGGTGGCCGAGATGGAGAACGCGTACGGTCCGGGGCTCGCCATCGGGTTTTATGTCGTCGCGGCGTTCTTTCTGGGCGAGTACGCCGCTCGCCTGATCGCCGCGCCGGAAGCCCCCGGCGGCGAACATCGCGGACCGCTCGGCGCCCGGCTCGCCTGGGCGACCTCGCTCGGCGGCGTCTTCGATCTGGTCAGCGCACTGCCTGGAATCATCGCGCTGGCGCAGGGGCCCAGGGCCAGCCTGTTCGGCTTTGTCTGGGCGTTCAAATACATCCGTTATTCGCCGGGCTTGGCGGGCCTCGGCCGGGTCATCAGCAACGCCCGCCAGGCGCTGTTATCGGTGCTGCTCGGCTTCGCCATCGTGCTGCTCACCGCGGCCAGCATCGCCTACCTGCTCGAACGCCACGCGCATCCCGATCATCCGGAGGCCTTCGCCTCGATCCCGGCGGCGCTGTGGTGGGGGATCGTGACGATGACGACGACCGGCTATGGCGATATCGTGCCGTACACGGCCGCCGGCCGGGCGCTTTCCGGCATCGTCATGGTCGGCGGCATCCTGGTCTTTGCGCTGTGGACCGGCATCCTGGTCAACGGCTATGCCGAGGAGCTGCGCCGGCGCGAGTTTCTGCGGACCTGGGAACTCGTCGCCAAGGTGCCGTTTTTTCACAATATCGGGGCATCGCTGATCGCCGAGGTCGCGCGGCTGCTGCGGCCGCGCGACTTCCCGGAAGGCGCCATCATCATGCGCCGCGGCGAGCCCGGCGACTGCATGTATTTCGTCGTCGAGGGCGAGGTCGAGATCCGGCTGCAGTCCGGCCCGCTCTATCTCGGCGCCGATCAGTTCTTCGGCGAGCTGGCCTTGTTGACCGGCGACCCGCGCAACGCCACCGTCGCCGCCGCGCGTCCCTGCACGCTGCTGGCGCTCGACATCGTCGATTTTCACGAATTGCTCGCCCGCCAGCCGGAGCTGGCGCGAATCATCCGCGAAGAGGCGCGCAAGCGGCTCGGCGCCGACATATCCCGCCACCGGGCCCAGCCTGCGGTCGCGGTGGACGGGTCGGGGTGACCTCCCGGGCCGCCGGCTCGCACCCCAGCTCATCTCCCCCAGCCTCATCCCGATGACAGCGGCGCCCGCGCCTGATAAAACCAAAGGAACGCCGACAAGGGGAGGAAATGATGGCGACAAAGCCGCAGGTGATTGCCCTCGAGGAGCATTATTTCGATCCCGAGGTGAGAAAGCATGTCAGCGGGCTGGATGCGACGACCGCCCCGCGGATCGTCGAGCGCCTCGACGATCTCGGCGCGCTGCGGCTGAAGGAGATGGACGAGGCCGGCATCGATATCCAGGTGCTGAGCCACGCCAATCCCTCGCTGCAAAAGCTCGACGCGGCAACCGCCGTGCCCTTGGCCCGCCGCGTCAACGACCGGCTTTACGACGCGGTCCAACGCCACCCCGACCGCTTCGCCGCCTTTGCCGCGCTGCCGACCGCCGACCCCAAGGCGGCGGCCGACGAGCTGGAGCGCGCGGTCACCCGGCTCGGCTTCAAGGGGGCGATGATCCACGGCCTGACCAACGGGGTCTTCCACGACGACATCAGGTTTTGGCCGATCTATGAACGGGCGCAGGCGCTTGACGTGCCGCTCTACGTCCATCCCGGCATCCCCCAGCCGGCCATCATCGAGACCTACTACAAGGAATATTACCAGAAATACCCGAACCTCCTGCGCGCCGCCTGGGGCTTCACGGTCGAGACCGCGACCCAGGCCATCCGGCTGATCCTCGGCGGCGTCTTCGACGCCCATCCGCGGCTCAAGATCATCCTTGGCCATCTCGGCGAGGGCCTGCCGTTCTATCTGTGGCGCATCAATATGGGGCTGGTGCGCGACGGCGCCGGGCCGACCTGGTTCCGCGACACGTTCTGCGAGCATTTCTGGATCACGACGAGTGGCTTCTTCTCCGACCCGGCGCTGTTGTGCTGCGTCATGGAGATGGGCATCGACCGCATCCTGTTCTCGGTCGATTACCCGTTCGTCGAGAACCCGGCGGGCACGAAATGGCTGGAAACCCTGCCGCTGTGCGCCGAAGACAAGGCGAAGCTGTTAAACGGCAATGTGAAGCGCCTCTTGAAGATGTGAGGTTGCCAGTGCACGACATCCCGCCACTGCCCGAACTGCGCTTTGCCGAGATTCCTGCGGCATCGCGGCACCGCTATGACGGCGACCGCTTCAGCTATATGGAGGCCGGGCAGCCCGGCCGCCGCCCGGTGATGCTGCTGCACGGTATCGGCGCCAATTCGCTGCACTGGCGCTACCAGTTCGCCGGCCTCGCCGACCGGTTTCGGCTGGTCGCGTGGAATGCACCGGGCTACTTGCTGAGCGACAATCTGCGCGCCGAAACCCCGACCGCAAGGCAATATGGCGACGCGCTGGATGACTTCGCGGCGGCTGTAGGTATCGGCCGGTTCGACCTCATTGCCAATTCGTTCGGCACAAGGGTGGCGCAGTGCTTCGCCCACTACTACCCAAATCGAATTGAACGCGCGGTCTTCACCGGCACCAGCATCGCCGAGGACGTCTCGCCCGAGGAACGCACCCGCGGCCTGGAAGCGCGGCAGCGCATGATCGAGCGGGGCGGTTACGGGTTCGGCGAGCGCGCGGCGGCGCTGCTTGGTTCGATGGCCTCGGCGGCGACCCTCGCCATGGTCCAGCAGACCTTGCGCGCGACCAATCCGGCAGGGTTCATGCAGGCTGCGCGGTTCGTCGCGAGCGCCGACATGCCGCCGCCCGGCGCCGGGTTGACGATGCCGCTGCTGATGATCCAGGGCGAGGAGGATCGGGTGACGCCAGCCGGGGCGAACGCCGAGCGGCTTGCCGCGGCGGTGCCGGGAAGCAAAATCGTGATGCTGGCCGGCTGCGGCCACCTGCCAGAGGTGGAATCGCCGGGGCATGTCAACGAATTGATAGCGGAGCATTTTTCCGATCAACGGCCTTAACCGGGGCAATAGAGATGAAGATCCTCGGCGTCCATCCCAGCCCGCTGCTCTATTCCCGCATCTTCCTGCGGCTTGAGCCCCTGGGGCTCGAGCTCGTCGCCGCGGCGGCCCGAACGGCCGGCCACGAGGTCCGGCTGATCGACCTCCAGGTCGAGGACCACGCCGCCTTTTTCCGCCTGGTCGCGGCATGGCGGCCGGATGTCATTGCCTTCTCGTGCAACTATCTGGCCCATGTTCCCGAGGTCGTCGACCTCGCCAAGGCCGCGAAGGCGCGGCTGCCGCACGCCTTCGTCTGCGTCGGCGGACACAGCGCCTCGTTCACCGCGCAGGCGATGCTGGCGCATGGCGACGGCGCGATCGACTGCGTCCTCAAGGGCGAGGGCGAGGCGGGGATCCCACTGCTGCTCGCGGCGATCGAGGCCGGCGGCGATATCGGCGCGGTCCCCGGCATCGTGACCGCGGACGGGGAGGGGCCGCCACCCGGCTTTGTCCATTCGCTCGACGAGCTGATGCCGGCGCGCGACTTGTTGCGCCACCGCCGCAAATACTTTCTCGGCACGCTCGACCCCTGCGCCTCGATCGAATTCTCGCGCGGCTGCCCGTGGGATTGCACGTTCTGCAGCGCCTGGACCTTCTACGGCCGCAGCTATCGGTTGGTCAGCCCGCATCAGGTCATTGAGGATCTTCGCTCGATCCGCGAACCCGGCTGCTTCATTGTCGACGATGTCGCCTTCGTCCAGCAGCGGCACGGCATGGAGATCGGCGAGGCGATCGCCCGGGCCGGCATCCGCAAGCACTACTACCTCGAAACCCGCGGCGATGTGCTGCTGCGCAACAAGGAGGTGTTTCGCTTCTGGAAGAAAATCGGCCTCGAGTACATGTTCATCGGCCTCGAAGCGATCGACGAGGAGGGGCTGAGGAAGCACCGCAAGCGGGTCTCGCTCGGCCGCAATTTCGAGGCGCTCGAATTTGCCCGCTCGCTCGGCATCATGATCGCGATCAACCTGATCGCCGACCCCGACTGGGACCACGAGCGCTTCCGCATCGTCCGCGAATGGGGCGTCGAGCAGCCGGAGGTCGTCAATCTCAGCGTCAACACCCCCTATCCGGGCACCGAGAGCTGGCTGACCGAGGGCTGCAAGGTCGCCAGCCGCGACTACCGGCTCTACGACATCCAGCATGCGGTATTGCCGACCCGATTGCCGCTCGCCGAATTCTACGACGAACTGGTGACGACGCAGCGCGCCTTCTACCGCAGGCATCTCGGCGTCCGCCGGGTGATGAACACGGCCGGGACCATCGCCGGGCAGCTGGCGCGGGGCCAGACCAACTTTGTCAAGAGCCTGTTCATGCTCGACCGCGTGTTCCGCCCCGAATATCTGCTCGGCGATCATGCCCGGCCGGTCGATTACGAGATCCCGCTGCCGGCGCATTCCACGGCGGCGGCGGTCGGCCGCGCGCTTTATGTCCACGCCCCGCGCGGCCGCGCCGGGCGCGCGATCGACGCCGCGACCGAGCAATTCGTCGACGAAACCCGCATGGGCAGCGCGCTGTAGATCGGGGCGCCCGATCAGCGCCGGGATTTTGACCAGGCTTCGGGGTCTTTCAAAAAACTCTCGACCGCCTCGTACTGGCCGGGGGCGAAGCGGCCGAGGCGCTCGGCGGTTGCCGCCACATCCCACCAGGTGGCGAGCGCCAGGAGGGTGATGCCTTCGGCGGCGAGGCTGGTGTCGATCTGCGGGAAAATCCCGTAATTGAAGATCACGAAGGCATCCTCGATCCTGCCGCCGGCCTGGCGGATCGCACGCACGAAGTTGAGCTTTGAGGTCCCTTCGCTGGCGAGATCCTCGACCAGCAGCACGCGCGCCCCCTCCTGCATCACGCCCTCGATCTGGGCGTTGCGGCCAAAACCCTTGGGCTGCTTTCTGACGTAGAGCATCGGTAGCGACAGCCGGTCGGCGATCCAGGCGGCAAACGGGATGCCGGCGGTCTCGCCGCCGGCGATGGCGTCGAGCGACTCGAACCCGCAATGGCGCTCGATCAGCTCAGCGGCGAGATCCATCAGCTTCTTCCGGGCGCGCGGGAACGAGATCAGCCGGCGGCAATCGATATAGACGGGCGAGCGCAGGCCGGAGGTGAAGGTGAACGGCTCCTCGGGCCGAAACAGCACCGATTCGGTTTCGAGGAGGATGCGGGCGGTGATCTCCGCCGCATTGGCGGAGCGGGCGGGGTGCGGGGCGTTGGGGAGGGTGCTGGGCATGGGGCGCATCCTAGCGGAAAAGCGAAGCGGATTGACAATCGACGAAGATAAGAACAAAACGGCAACATTGGACAATCAACGGTGTTCCGAGGGCATGTCCCGCCCGGCTAGCAGCAGCCTCTTCGCGCTTCGCGATCGCATCCGGCGTATCGAAGAGCCGGTCCGGCATGGCGTCTTGCCATTCGGCGTCGCCGCGCTCGATTGCGCCTTGCCGGGCGGTGGTCTCGCGCTCGGCGCCGTGCACGAAATATTGGGCGCCGGCGGCGACGAGGAAGACGGCGCCGCCGCGGCGGGTTTTGCCGCCGCCATTCTCGCCCGGCTCGGAGCCGGCCCCCTTCCCACCTCACCCTCCCACGCCTGCGGCGTGGACCCCTCCCTCTCCCCCCTGAAGGGCGGAGAGGGAAAACCGCGGCACCGCGGCAACTCCCTCTCCGCCCGCCATGGTCCATTGGGGAGCGGAGAGGGCCCCCACCCTTCCCTCCCCCGCTTGCGGGGGAGGGTTAGGGAGGGGGCTGGGGGCGGAAAGGGTTGGCCCCCGGACGGCCGCCCGCCAGAGCGGGCGTTCCGGGGGGAGGTGGGGGATGCCAGAGCGTTGGGCTCGGGCCCGGTGCTGTGGTGCCTCAGGCAGCCGGACCTTTATGGCCTCGGCCTGTTGGCCTATGGGCTCGACCCCGCCCGCCTCGTGCTGGTCAGAGCATCACGTGATGATGCGATCCTGTGGGCGCTCGAAGAAGGGCTGCGCGCCGGTCCGGCCGCGGGGCTTGCCGCGGTGGTCGGCGAGATCGGCCATCTGCCGATGGTCGCGGGCCGCCGCCTGCAGCTCGCCGCCGAGCGCTCCGGCGTCACCGCCCTGATCCTGCGGCGCTGGCACAATGCCGACGAGGCGGCAGCCGAGCGCGACCGGCCGAGCGCGGCGGTGACCCGCTGGCGGGTCGCGGCATTGCCTTCGGCCGACATCGCGAAGGAGCCCGGCATCGGCCGGCCGCGCTGGCGGGTCGCGCTGCTGCGCGTTCGCGGCGGGGCGCCGGGAGTCTGGGATGTGGAGGTGGCGGATGCGTCGGGTCATGTATCTCTTTCTGCCGAGCTGGCCGATCGACCGGCTGCGCCGGCTCGGCTCCGTGCCGAGCCTGTCCGGCGCGCCGGCTGACGAGCCGCCGTTCGCCACGGTCATCGCGGCGGGCGGGCGGCGTCTGCTCGCCGCGGTCAATCCCGCCGCTGCCGCTTCCGGGCTTGCCCCGGGCATGCCCTTGGCCGACGCGCTGTCCTTCCTGCCCACCCTCGCCACATCGGCGGCCGAGCCGGAAGCCGATGCGGCGGCGCTGACCCGGCTCGCCGAATGGTGTACGCGCTACAGCCCGTGGACCGCCCCTGACGGCGTCCCAGGGGACGCTGGCGGCGTCAAGCTCGAGATCACCGGCTGCGCGCACCTCTGGGGCGGCGAAGCGGCGCTTGCCGCCGATCTTGCGCGGCGCCTGGCGCGCCAGAATATCGGCCACCGCATCGCCATTGCCGGCAGTGTGGGCGCCGCCTGGGCCCTGGCGCGTTTCGCGGCGGGCGCCAGGGAGCCGGCCAAGGAGCTGATCGAGCCGGCGCTGCCGGGGCCGGGCGAGGAGCGGGCGGCGCTGGCACCGCTGCCGGTCGAAGCGCTGCGGCTCGATCCGGTCACCGCTTCCGGGTTGCGCCGGGTCGGGCTCAAGCGGATCGGCGAGCTCTACCCGATGCCGCGCTATGCGCTGGCCCGCCGTTTCGGCGAACAGGTGGCGCGCCGCCTCGATCAGGCGCTCGGGGATCTGCCGGAGCCGCTGTCGCCGTTGGGCGAGGCGCCGGTTCGGCGGGTACGCCTCAGCTTTGCCGAGCCGATCACCGACCCCGCCGATCTCATCCGCGCGGCCGAGCGGCTGACCGCTGACCTGGTGGCGCGCCTCGCGCGCGAGGGAATGGGCGTGCGCCGGCTCGACCTCGCCTTTCACCGGATCGACGGAAGGGTCGAGCATATCCGCCTCGGCACCGCCCGGCCGAGCCGCGATCCCAAG
>CAYMRQ010000044.1:0-239 GCA_964392845.1 uncultured Rhizobium sp. | reverse complement strand
CTCGGGCGTGGGGTATCGGCCTTCTGTTATCCGGCCGGCCTCTTCGCGGCGCGGCTCGAGACGATCGATCCCGGGCTCGGGATCGAGGACATGATCCTCGCGGTCTTCGCGGTCGAGAAGCTGCCGGCCGAGCAGATCGGCTTCAGCAACGGTTCCGAGGCGACGGCGAGTGGCATCGCCCCGCTCCTCGACCGCCTCGGTGCGCGGCTCGGACTTGCCGCGCTCAGCCGTATCGAGTC
>CAYMRQ010000043.1:0-26128 GCA_964392845.1 uncultured Rhizobium sp. | reverse complement strand
GGCGCGCGTGGTGGTGCGCTTTTCCTTGCCGAGGAACACGTCCTTGAACTGAACCATGCCGGAGTTGACGAACAGCAGCGTCGGGTCGTTCGCCGGTACCAGCGAGCTGGAGGCGACAATGGCGTGGCCCTTGGACTTGAAGTACTCGAGGAAGCTCGAGCGGATCTCGGCGGATGTCATGGAACCGCCATTTTACGGGATGAAAGCAGGATGGCCGCGCGGCGCGGGGCGCCCTGCACCCTTCTCCCCGTACGCCGCGCGCCTCCTTTCGTGCTCAGGCCGCGAGCCGGCCGTACTTCACGAGCCGTGCGCGAACGCCCGTCTGCGTCCGCTGGTGCGCGGCCGCCAAATCCGGCAATCCCCTGCCGGCGTCGAAACCGGCAAGAAGTTTGCGATCCTCGTCCTCCGACCACGGCTCGCCGACTTTCGCCGGCAGCTGCTGCTTGCGCCGCTCGAAACGCTCGGCCTTCTCCAGCGCCTCGGCCGCGGCGTACAGCGCGCGCACGGTCTGCGCGCGCTGGTAGACGCTGTCGCCGGGAAACACTTCGCCGGACTCCGGATCGACGCCGTTGGCCAGCGACCGGACCACGCTTAATGCTTCAGATTGGTTCATTCGATTCACCTCCCCTCCGCCGCACGCGCAGCTCAGGGATGAACGATCAATCCGGGTCCCGGGATGACAGGAGGGAACGAATTACATCGAAAGAAAAGCCGCGGCCCTGGAGAAAGCGCATGCGCTTCGCGCGCTCTGCGCGGGTCAGCGCCGGCAAGCGGTATTTGCGCTCGAGGATGGCGCGCGCGCGTTCCAGGTCGTCTGCCGTGGAAACGCGGCCGACGAGTTCCGGATCGACGCCCTTGGATTTCAGGTCCTGGCGGATGCGCGCGGCGCCGTACTTGCGCGACAGCCAGTGCGCGCGCTCGGAAGCAAAGCGTTCGTCCGACAGCTGTTTTCTTTTTTCCAGGTCAAGCAAAAGAACAGCAAGTGCTTCGGGAGACTGCGCGTGCCGCGTGAGCTTGCGCGCAAGTTCCGACCGGGAGTGCTCCCGGCGCGCGAGCAGCCGTAACGCCCGCGCCCGGAGCTCTACCGCGGAATCAGGCTCGTCTTTCACCCACCGAATCTCAACCCCGCTTGCGCGTCGGCAGCTGCTCGACCTTGTTTTCCTCGACGGCCGCTTCGACCACCGCTACCGGCTTGAGCACGCCCGCCTTCTCGCGGATCTTCTGCTCGATCTCGCGCGCCATCGCCTGGTTTTCCTTCAGGAACTCGCGGCAGTTGTCCTTGCCCTGGCCGAGCCGGTCGCCGTTGTAGATGTACCAGGCACCCGATTTCTCTACCACGCCGTGGATCACGCCCAGCTCGAGCAGCTCGCCCTCGCGCGAGATGCCCTCGCCGTAGAGGATGTCGAACTCAGCGGTGCGGAAGGGCGGCGCGACCTTGTTCTTGACGATCTTCACCCGCGTCTCGGAGCCGATCACCTCGTCGCCCTTCTTGATCGCGCCGATGCGGCGGATGTCGAGGCGGGCCGAGGCGTAGAACTTGAGCGCGTTGCCGCCGGTGGTGGTTTCCGGGTTGCCGAACATGACGCCGATCTTCATGCGGATCTGGTTGATGAAGATGACCATCGTGCGCGAGCGCGAGATCGAGCCGGTCAGCTTGCGCAAGGCCTGGCTCATCAGCCGGGCATGCAGCCCCATGTGGCTGTCGCCCATCTCGCCTTCGAGTTCGGCGCGCGGCACCAGCGCGGCGACCGAATCGATGACCAGCACATCGATCGCCCCGGAACGCACCAGCGTGTCGGCGATCTCCAGTGCCTGCTCGCCGGCATCAGGCTGGGAGATCAGGAGATTGTCGATATCGACCCCGAGCTTCTTCGCATAGGGCGGGTCGAGCGCATGCTCGGCGTCGATGAACGCACAGGTGCCGCCGCCCTTCTGCGCCTCGGCGATGACGTGCAGCGCGAGGGTGGTCTTGCCCGAGCTTTCCGGGCCGTAGATCTCGACGACGCGGCCGCGCGGCAGCCCGCCGATGCCGAGCGCGATGTCGAGCCCGAGCGATCCTGTCGAGATCACGTCGATGTCGGAGGCTGCCTCGCGCGAGCCGAGCTTCATGACCGAGCCCTTGCCGAAGGCGCGCTCGATCTGCGAGAGCGCCGCATCCAAAGCCCGCTGCTTGTCCATCACGTCCTTGTCCAACAGGCGCAACGCGGTCTGCATGATCCCGCTCCCTTCCTTATTCCACACCGGGCCGGCCCGCGCAACGCGCGGCAGAACTCGATTGTACACGGTTTGTTCCAACATGCAACCGATGAATTCGCGTCCGATGTGAGGGTGCCGCAAGCCGGCATCTCGCCGGGCGCAGGCTCCTTGGAACGCGGGCATACCGTTGATGCCATGAAGAAAAATGATCCGCCCGCGCGCGTGCGACGTGCGCCGCGGAAGGACGCACCATATCCATCCGGATTTCAAACCGAGAGCCGGCCCGGCGCAGGGTTGATTCGGCGCGGCAACGCCCCATGCTTAAGGTGCCCTGTTTCCTCTGTCATTCGCGCGGAGCCGCCCGATGTTCATCCAGACCGAGCAGACGCCGAACCCGGCCACCCTGAAATTCCTGCCCGGCTGCACCGTGATGGAAACCGGCACCGCCAATTTTCCCGAACGCGGCGCGACCGCGCGCTCGCCGCTCGCCGAGCGCCTGTTCCAGCTTCCCGAGGTCGCCGGGATTTTTCTCGGCACCGATTTCATCACCGTCACGAAGCACGGCGACAGCGAGTGGCATCGGCTGAAGCCGGCGGTGCTCGCCGCGATCATGGAGCATTTTACGGCGGGGCGGCCGGTCATCATCGGCGAGGCGATCGAGGCGGCCGGGGATGCCAACGAAGAGGACGACGAGATCGTCTCGCAGATCAAGGAGCTCTTGGAGACCCGGGTGCGCCCGGCGGTGGCGATGGATGGCGGCGACATCACCTTCGAGGATTTCGCGGACGGCATCGTCTACCTGCACATGCAGGGCTCGTGTTCGGGATGCCCGAGCTCGACCGCCACGCTCAAGGCGGGCATCGAGAACATGCTGCGGCATTACATCCCCGAGGTCATCGAGGTGCGCGCCGTCTGAGCGCCAGCGCGCCTACCCTCCTGGCGATCGAGCCAGTTCTTCTCGCGATCGAAACCGCCGGATCGGCCTGCTCGGCGGCGGTCGCGCGCGACGGCGCGGTGCTGGCGGCCGAGACCCGGGCGCTGCGCCACGGCCATGCCGAGGCGCTCTTCCCGATGATCGAGCGGGTGATGGAGCAGGCCGGGTTGGCGCCGTCGCAACTCGACGCTGTCGCCGCCGCGATCGGGCCGGGCGGGTTCCGGGATCAGGGTTGGCCTCGCCGCCGCGCATGGCATAGCGCTCGCGGTCGGGGCGCGGCTCGTCGGAATCAGCAGCTTTGCCGCGGTCGCCGCCCGCGTCGCAGCCATCGGCAACCCGTCTTGCGAGACGCTGCTGGTCGCACTCGACAGCCGGCGGGCCGAGCTCTACGTGCAGCTGTTCGCGCGTGAAACGGCATCTCCGCTTGCCGCGCCGCAAGCGCTGCTCGCCGACGGCCTCGGCGACTATGTCGCAAGCCTCACCGGGGGCCTCCGTGGCGGCGCGCGGCTGCTGATTGCCGGCGACGCCGCCGAGCCCGCTTCAGCCGCGCTCGGCGGGCGCGTGCGCTGCTCGATCGCGGGCGATTCGGCACCCGACGCGCAGGGCGTTGTCGCCGCCGCGCTGGTGGAACTGCGCTCCGATGCGACGGCCGGGGCGGTGCGGCCGCTCTATCTGCGCTCCCCCGACGTGACCCTGCCAAAGCGCCCCTTGCCAAAGCGCCCTGGCAAAGCCGCCGAGGCCGATGCCGGCCGCGTTGCGGTGAGCCGGCACATCACCCCGATCCCGACCAGCGCGGCCTTGCCGCTGTCGGCGATGCACCGCGCCTGCTTCCCCGACGATCCGTGGGACGCGGCGGCGCTCGAGCGGATCCTCGCGATGTCCGGCGGGTTCGGCTATCTGGCGTGGCAGGGGGACACCCCTGCCGGCTTTATCCTGGCGCGCGATCTCGGCGGCGAGGTCGAGATTCTGTCGCTTGGGGTGGTGCCGGCGTGGCGCCGGGGCGGCATCGGACGCGCGCTCGTCGATTCGGTCATGGCGGAGGCGGACCGCCGCCACATCGGCACGATCGTGCTTGAGGTGGCAACCGGGAACGAGGCGGCGCGCCGGCTCTATGCTGCTGTCGGTTTTGTCCAGGTCGGCCGGCGGCCGCGCTACTACCGCCACACCGGCGGCCAGGCAGATGCCTTGATCCTGCGGCGCGGCATTACCGGCGAACCCTCGGCCGGGTGAGTGGCCTGAGCGGCTTTACTCTATCCCGGCGGCGTTGTTGCGGTTCCGTACTCCGGCAACTTGCCGCGCCTCACCCCGATCGGGGAGAAGACGAGCAAAGTCCGTATTGCATTGCCATCAATCATTACTTATATTTTATCATCAGTCGGCGGTCAGGAAGGGCGTTATGGATAACACTGAGCAATCGAACGATTTGTTGAACTTGGCAACGGAAATCGTCGCCGCGCACGTGTCCAACAACACGGTGGCGCTCGGCGATCTGCCCCAGCTGATCAATCAAGTCTACAACTCGCTCGCCAATATCGGCACCGCCCCGGCGGCGCCGGCAGCGCGTCCGCAACCCGCGGTCAGCGTAAAGAAATCCGTCCAGCCCGATTACATCGTCTGCCTCGAGGACGGCAAGAAGCTCAAGATGCTGAAGCGGCACCTGAAGACGGCCTACAACATGTCGCCCGAGGCGTATCGCGAGCGCTGGAATCTGTCGCCGGATTACCCGATGGTCGCGCCGAATTACGCGCAGCAGCGCAGCCGGCTGGCGAAGGAGATCGGCCTGGGCACGCGGGCGCGGCGCGCCCGGGCTTGAGCGCCCGCCGCGGTTTGTTTGACCGTCGCTCGGAGCCATAGGCTGGCCGGGAGGGTTCGGCTATACTGCCGCCGGTACGCTCCGCACCGGATCGCGATCGGATGACCTCCCGCCTCGAGCAGCTATGTCTCGACAAAGGGTTAAAGATGACCGAGCAGCGCCGCGTCATCGCGCAGGTGCTGTCGGATTCGGCCGACCATCCCGATGTCGAGAAGGTCTACCGCCGCGCCACCGCGATCGATTCGCGGATCAGCATCGCCACGGTCTATCGTACCGTGCGGCTGTTTGAAGAGGCCAACATCCTCGCCCGCCACGATTTCGGAGATGGCCGCTCCCGCTATGAGGAAATGCCGAGCGCCCATCACGATCACCTGATCGATCTGCAAAGCGGCCGGGTCGTCGAATTCCGCAACGAGGAGATCGAGAAGCTGCAGAAGATCATCGCCGACGAACTCGGCTACGAGCTGGTCGGGCACCGCCTCGAACTTTATGCCTTGCCGCGGCGTGGCAAGGCAAAGGCGGATCAGGGCTGATGCCGCAGGCTCGCCCGATATGGCATCGCGCCGTCCCGGTTGCGGCCGCGTTGCAGCGCGATCAAACCGATCCGTCCTATCCGCGGGACCCTCTCGCGTGATCACCGGCGCCACGGCTCAGTCGAGCCTGCCGGGCGAGACGGCGGCAAGCCTGCCGACCGCCGCGCGCGCCGCGCGGATCGTCGATATCGTGTCCGGCACGCTCCAGGTGCGCCTGGCGGAAAGTGCCGCCGATATCGACGCGGCGCAGGCTCTGCGCTACCGGATTTTCTATGAAATCATGGGCGCCCGGCCGCTGCCGGGCATGGAACAGCAGCGTCGCGACTGCGACGGCTACGACGAGATCTGCGATCATCTGCTGGTATTCGACCACAGCCGGGGCAGCGGCGCGGAGGCCGTCGTCGGAACCTACCGCCTGATCCGGCGCGATGCGGCGGCGCGGTTCGGCGCGTTCTATTCGGCCGCCGAATACGACATCGCGCCGTTGATCGCCTATCCCGGCGAGATTCTCGAACTGGGCCGCTCCTGCGTCGATGCCGGATACCGCGCGCGGCCGGTCATGCAGCTGTTGTGGGGCGGCATCTCGGCTTATGTCTCGCACTACGACATCGCGTTGATGTTCGGCTGCGCGAGCCTGCCCGGCACCGACCCGGACGCGCTGGCGGCGCCACTCTCCTACCTCTACTACCACCACCTGGCGCCGCCGGCATTGCGGGCGCGGGCGTTGCCGGAGCGCTTTGTCGATATGCGCCGGCTGGATCCCGCAGCGCTCGATCCGGCCCGCACGCTGGCGGCGCTGCCGCCGCTGATCAAGGGGTATTTGCGCCTGGGCGGGTTCGTCGGCGACGGCGCGGTCATCGACGGACAATTCAACACCACCGATGTCTGCATCGTGGTCAAGACCGAGCTTGTCGCCGAAAAGTATTCGCGGCATTACGAGCGACAATCGAAAGAAACATGGGCGGCGTAGAACGCATGGGCTCGCCGGCGCTGAGGGCTTGGCGGCTGGCGATTTACCTTGCCTGGACCCTCCTCCTGATGCCGGTACAAGCGTTCGGCCTGGCATTGCGGCGGCCTTGGACGACGACCTTCCCGTGCTTTTATCACCGCCGGTGCTGCCGCATTCTCGGTTTGCGGCTCCGCCGGATCGGGCACCCGACAAAAGCCCGCCCGGTGCTGTTTGCCGCCAACCATATCTCCTATCTCGACATCACCGTGCTGGGGGCGCTGATCGCCGGCTCATTCATCGCCAAAACCGAGGTCGCAAGCTGGCCGCTGTTCGGCTGGCTCGCGCTGCTGCAGCGCTCGGTGTTTATCGACCGACAGGTGCGCAGCACCGCACGGCAGCGCGACATCATCGCCGGCCGGCTCGCCGCCAGGGAAGCACTCATTCTGTTCCCGGAGGGCACCAGCGGCGACGGCAACCGCGTGCTTCCGTTCAAGAGCGCGTTATTCAGCGTCGCCGACCTCGCGGCAGCCGGTCCGGTGACGGTACAGCCCGTGTCGATCGCCTACACCCGACTCGACGGCATGCCGATCGGGCGCCGGTTGCGGCCGCTTTTCGCGTGGTACGGGGCGATGACGCTGGCACCGCATTTGTGGCGGGTGCTGGGCCTCGGCACGGTCGAGATCGTCGTCGAATTCCATCGGCCGACGACGCTGGCCGATTGCGGCTCGCGCAAGGCGCTGGCCCGCTACTGTCAGGAGCGTGTCGCCGGCGGCCTAGCCAACGCCTTGAGCGGCCGGCGTGCCCTACCGCCCGAAGCGCCGCGCGTGACGGAACCCCGCCCCGCCTCCGCCGATACCGCAGCCCCGGTGCCGGGATGACCAAGCTGCCTCGCCGCCACCACAGGTGCTCATGAAAAAACGGCTCTTCATCAAGACCTATGGCTGCCAGATGAACGTCTACGATTCGGCGCGCATGGCCGAATTGATGGCGCCCTTCGGCTACGCCCCGGCGGCGAGCCCCGAAAGCGCCGATCTGGTCATCCTCAATACCTGCCATATCCGCGAGAAGGCGGCGGAAAAAATCTTCTCCGAGCTGGGCACGATCCGCCGGCTCAAGCGGGCCCGGGAACGCCAGGGCGGCCGGATGATCGTCGCGGTCGCGGGCTGCGTCGCGCAGGCGGAAGGGGCCGAGATCCTGGAACGCGCCCCGTTCGTCGATATCGTCTTCGGACCCCAGGCCTATCATCGCCTGCCCGAGATGGTGGCGCGGGCCGGGCGCGCGGCCGGCGGCGATCGTCACACGGGCATCCTCGACACGAGCTTCCCGGCCGAGCCCAAATTCGATTACCTGCCCGAGACATCCGCGACGCCGGGGGTCAGCGCTTTCCTCACGGTCCAGGAGGGCTGCGACAAGTTCTGCACGTTCTGCGTCGTGCCTTATACGAGGGGCGCGGAATACTCCCGTCCGGCGGCCGAGATCATCGCCGAGGCGGGCCGGCTTGCCGCCCTCGGTGCGCACGAGATCACGCTCCTGGGTCAGAACGTCAATGCCTATCACGGCGCCGCGCCGCCAAATCGATCGACGGGCGGCGGGAATTGGGGGCTGGGCGAGCTGATCCAGGCCCTCGCCGGCGTCCCGGGCATTGCCCGCCTGCGCTATACGACCTCGCATCCGGGCGATGTCGATGACGGGCTGATCGCCGCGCATCGCGACGTGCCGCAATTGATGCCGTTTCTTCACCTGCCGGTGCAGAGCGGCTCCGACCGCGTGCTCGCCGCGATGAACCGGCGGCACACCGCCGACCAGTATCGCCGTACCGTCGAGCGGCTGCGCCGCGCCCGCCCGGATCTGGCTTTGTCGTCGGATTTCATCGTCGGCTTTCCGGGCGAGAGCGAAGCCGATTTCCGCGCCACGTTGGATCTTGTCCGCGAGATCGGCTTCGCCCAGGCCTTCTCGTTCAAATATTCACCGCGGCCCGGCACCCCCGCCGCGAGCGCCGCCGACCAGGTACCGGAGCCGGTCAAGGCCGAGCGGCTGACCGCCTTGCAGGCGCTGTTGCACGAGCAGCAGCGCGCGTTCAACCAATCCTCGATCGGCCGCATCCTGCCGGTCCTCTTTGAAAAACCGGGACGGCATGAGGGACAGCTCGTCGGCCGCAGCCCCTATCTGCAAAGCGTCCATGCCGAAGCCGGCGCCGACCGCATCGGCGAGGTCGTTCCGGTGACGATCCGCGCCGCACAGCCCAACAGCCTGGCCGGCATGATCGTGCCCGAGGTGCCGGTAGGATCCCCGGCCGCGGTAGAGGCGCCCCTTTCGGTGCGCGCAGACGCGCACCTGTCGGGCGGTGCTCCGCTAGCGGAGCACCGGGCATGAGCGCGCTGCCGCCGGAAATCGCCGCCGAGGTTGCGGCTGCGGGGCGCAGCCAGCTCGAATTCGACGACAATCTGCTGTTGTCGGCACTTTACGGCGAGCGCGACCAGCATCTCGACCGCATCGAGCGGCAGCTCGGGGTGTCGCTGATGCCGCGCGGCAACCGGCTGTCGATCGCCGGGCCCGCCTCGGCGACCGAGATCGCCCGGCTGGCGCTGTCCCGCCTCTATGACCGGCTGAAAGGCGGTAATGAGATCGACACTGCCGCTGTCGAGGCGGCGCTGCGGCTGGCGCAGGCCGAAATCGACGACAAGAGCCTCAGCCTGTGGCGCGACGAGACCGGGTTTCGCACCCGCAAGCGCCGGATCGCGCCGCGCAGCGCCGCGCAGGCCGGCTACGTCAAGGCGATGCGCGAGCACGAGTTGGTGTTCGGTCTGGGTCCCGCCGGCACCGGCAAGACCTATCTCGCGGTTGCCGCCGCGATCGACCTGTTGATGGCCGGCAAGGTCGAGCGGATCATCCTGTCGCGGCCGGCGGTCGAGGCCGGCGAGCGGCTCGGCTTTCTGCCGGGCGATTTGCGCGACAAGGTCGATCCCTATCTGCGTCCGATTTTCGATGCGCTGAACGACATGCTGCCGGCCGACCAGCTGCAGAAGCGGCTCGGCAACGGCGAGATCGAGGTGGCGCCGCTCGCCTTCATGCGCGGGCGCACGCTGGCCCACGCTTTTGTCATCCTCGACGAGGCGCAGAACACCTCGCCGGTACAGATGAAGATGTTCCTGACCCGGCTTGGCGAAGCCTCGCGCATGGTCGTCACCGGCGACCCGACCCAGGTCGATCTGCCGCCCGCAAGCCGGTCGGGCCTCTCCGACGCGCTCGAAGCGCTGCGCGGCGTCGAGGATGTCGCGATCGTGCGCTTCACCGAAAAGGATGTGGTGCGCCACAAGCTGGTGGCGCGGATCGTCGGCGCCTACGAAGCGCGCGATCGCGCGGCGCGCGGCGACGACCCGCCGGGGTAGCGCAAATTCCGGTCACGTCGGCTCACGCCGTGCCTGCCCCTCACCCTCCCACGCTTCGCGCGGGTCCCTCCCTCTCCCCAATGGCATCAAGACTGGGGCCGCGGGGAGAGGGTTGGGGTGAGGGGCCGGCACCGACGGGGCACCGGATCGAAAACCGGGCTGAGACGCCGCGATGAGCGAGCTACCGGCGGAGGCCTTGTCCGTCGAGATTTCGGTCCCTTGCGATGCCTGGATTGCCGCATGCCCCGATGCCGAGGCGCTTGCCGCGACGGCGGCGCGGGCGACCCTGGCTCGTGCCGCCGGGCCGCCAGCGGGAGCGCCGGCCGGGTATCTGATGCTGGGATTGATCCTGACCGACGATGCCGAGCAGCGGCGGCTGAACCGCACCTATCGCGGCATCGACGCGCCGACCAATGTGCTGTCCTTTGCGCTTGCTGATCTGGCCGCCGATCCGGCATCGGCCGGCCCCCACCCTACCCTCCCCCGCAAGCGGGGGAGGGTTAGGGAGGAGGCAGAGCGGGGGAGGGTTAGGGAGGGGGCAGAGCGGGGGAGGATAGGGTGGGGGCAAGCGCCGGCGGACGCGCCGGTGCTGCTCGGGGATGTCGTCCTTGCCTTCGCAACGGTCGAGCGCGAAGCGGCCGAGCAGGAGAAGCCGCTTGCTCACCATCTGGCTCACCTCGTCGTTCACGGTGTGCTTCATCTGCTCGGTTTCGACCATCAGGGCGAGGCCGAGGCCGCGATCATGGAGGCGCGCGAGGTCGAGATATTAGAGAGCCTGGGGGTGCCAGATCCCTATCGCGACATTATGTGAACAGGCGAACCCGGACCGCCTGCACCGATGAGCGACACCGAGCCGCCCGCCAGCGACGGCCAGCCCGAGCACACCCAGCCCAAGAACGGGAGAGGATCGCTGGCGCGTCTGCGCACCCTGTTGCGCCTGTTGCGCCGGCCGCGGGGGCCGCGCGGCTCGCGCGAGATGATGGATGCGCTGATCGCCGCCGCCGCGCTCGATCGCGTTACCCCGATCACGCCGCAGGAGCGGTTCCTGATCGGCAACATCCTCAAGGTTCACGACCGCAACGCCGCCGATGTCATGGTGCCGCGCGTCGATATCGTTGCGCTCGATGTCGAGCAGCCTTTTGGCGAAATCGTCAAATGCATGGTCGAGCAAGGCCACTCTCGTGTACCGGTCTATCGCGAATCGCTCGATGACGTGATCGGTTTCGTGCACGTCAAGGACGTGCTGGCGCCGGTCGCCGACCGCCGCCCGGGCAAGCTGTCACGCCTGTTGCGTAAGGTGCTGTTTGTCGCACCCTCGGTGCCGATCCTCGATCTCCTTGTCCAGATGCGTCAGGCGCGCACCCACATCGCCATGGTCGTCGACGAGTTCGGCGGCATCGACGGGCTGGTGACGATCGAGGATCTGATCGAGGAGATCGTCGGCGAGATCGAGGACGAGCACGATGACGCCGAGGCCCCGAGCCTGATCGAGCGGCCCGACGGCAGCATCATCGCCGACGCGCGCCTGCCGATCGAAGCACTCGAAGAACAGCATGGCACCCGGCTGCGCCCCGAGGGCGATCAGGAGGCGGTCGACACGCTGGGCGGCCTGGTCTTCATGCTGGCCGGCCGGGTGCCGAAGCGGGGCGAGATCATCACCCATCCGGACGGCATCGAATTCGAGGTGCTCGATGCCGATCCGCGGCGCGTGAAGCGGCTGCGCGTGCGCGGCCTGCCGGCCGCGATCGGCAGCAAAGGGGCGGCGGGTGCCTGAAACCTCGGTGCTCCGCGTTCAACCCGGCGCCCGGACCGAGACGAAGCTGTGCCGGCTCGCGCAGGAGCTTGCCGGATTATCGGGCTGGCGGCGCTATGGGCTGGGGTTTGTGCTGGGGGCGCTGCTCGCGGGGGCGCTGCCGCCGTTCGATCTCACGCCGCTGATCTTCATCGCCTTTCCCGGCCTCTTGTGGCTCGATGAGGGCAGCGCCGGGCCGTGGGCGTCGGCGCGGCTCGGCTATGTCTTCGGCCTGGGTTTTTTTGTCGCCGGGCTCTACTGGATCGCCGGGGCGCTGTTGGTCGACATTGCCCGGTTCTGGTGGGCCTTGCCATTCGCCGTCTTGGGATTGCCCGCGTTCCTGGCGATCTTTCCGGCGGCGGCGCTGGGCGTGACCAGCCTCGCGACGATGTCGCTGCGCTTGCCGGCAGGCGCGCGGATCTGCCTGTTCGCGGTGGCGTGGAGCGCGGCCGAATGGGCACGCGGGCATTTTTTGACCGGGCTGCCGTGGAACCTCGTCGGCTATGCCTGGTCGGGCGGCTTCCCGGGCTCGCTGGCGATGCTGCAAAGCGTCGCCTGGGTCGGCATCTACGGGCTGAGCTTTGTCACGGTGCTGGCCGCCGCGCTGCCGGCGCTCATCGGCATCCCCTCGCTGCGGCCGATGGCGCAGGCGCGGCGGGCCGCCCCCGCGCTCGGCGCCGCGCTCCTGATCCTGGCCCCGGCGGCGGCCGGTGCGATGCGGCTCCAGCTGGTGCCGTTCGGCTCGACCGGAACATGGCTGCGCCTGGTCCAGCCCTCGATCCCCGAGACGATGAAATGGGACGCGGCGGCAGCTGAGGCCAATTTTCATCGGCTGATCGAGCTGAGCGGCGGCCCGGCCGAGCACAAGCTCGCGGCGGTGGTATGGCCCGAAGCGGCGGCGCCTTTCCTGCTCGAACGCGATGGCCCGCATCGTGCCGCCATCGCGGCGGTCGCGCCCCGGGAGGGGTATGTGATCACCGGCGCGCTGCGGGCCAACCCGCCCCCCGGCCCGCCGACCCGGATCTGGAACAGCATCGAGGCGATCGACAGCGCGGGTGCGATCCGTGCCGGGTATGACAAGGCGCATCTCGTGCCGTTCGGCGAATACGTCCCGTTCGGCGATTTGCTGCCGGTCAGGAAAATCACCCCCGGCAGCATCGATCTGAGCGCCGGCCCGGGACCGCGCACGATCGCGCTGCCGGGGCTTCCCGCCTTTTCGCCGATCATCTGCTATGAGGCGATCTTCCCGGGCGCGGTGGTCGACGCGACGGCGCGTCCCCTTTGGATCCTCAACCTCACCAACGATGCGTGGTATGGTCGCAGCTCCGGGCCATACCAGCATTTCGCCATCGCCCGGACCCGCGCCATCGAGGAAGGGCTGCCGCTGGTTCGCGTCGCCAATAACGGCATCAGCGGGGTTGTCGATCCCGCCGGGCGGGTGGTGGCGCGCACCGGTCTCGACAGCGTCGGCCATGCCGATGTGGCCCTGCCCGCTGCCGCATCGCCGACCGTTTATGCGACGACCGGCGATTGGCTTTTCGCGGCGATGCTGATGCTCGGCATGGTTCCGGCATTGCGGCGCTGGCGCTAGCCGAGGCCGGCAAGCACCCCGACCGGGGCTGAATTTCGCCTATCGCAAGTTGTAGAGCGTCGTTGACAGCATACTATCGTATGAGCTATCACGACCGCGCTCTTCAAACGCGTGCGGATTTATGGCGATATCGCAACCGATACGGCGGCCAAGCCGCCCCAAATCAGAGAAGCCGAACCCGATCGACGTGCAAGTCGGCTCCCGGGTTCGGTTGCGCCGCAACATGCTCGGACTGAGCCAGGAAAAGCTCGGCGAGGCGATCAGCCTTACCTTTCAACAGGTGCAAAAATACGAGCGGGGCGCCAACCGCATCGGCGCGAGCCGGCTGCATGAACTGAGCCGGGTCTTGGATGTGCCGGTCTCGTTCTTCTTCGACGATATGGATCCGGTGCGCGCGCCGGCGATCCCGAGCGGCTTCTCCGAGCCGCCGGCCGAGGCGTTCGAATCCGATCCGCTGCGCAAACGCGAAACGGTCGAGCTCGTCGAGGCCTATTACGCGATCGAGGATGCCGCCGTGCGTCGCCGCCTCCTGGAACTTGCCAGGGCGCTCGCGGCAGAGGGCGAGCGGGCGACCGGCAAAACCCCTGCCCGGTCGACAAGACGGGCCCGGCGACAAGATCCTGCTTGACGCTTGGGGCTCTAGACTCGACAAGGTGCCGCCGGAGACGGGGCATCGGTTTTCATCATTGATCCACCCGACCGCGCCCGGCTTTTGGCTCAGGCCGATTGAGGGAGATTGTCTCTTGCCGAAGCAGGATTTTGTTTTTACCAGCGAGTCGGTGTCGGAAGGGCACCCGGATAAGATTTGCGATCGCATCTCCGATGCGATTGTCGACACCTATCTGACCGCCGATCCGCAGGCGCGCTGCGGCGTCGAGACCCTGGTCACGACCAACCGCGTCGTCCTCGCCGGCGAAACCCGCGGGCCGGCCTCGATCACCCCGGAACTCCTGATCGATGTGGCGCGCAATGCGATCCGCGAGATCGGCTACGAGCAGGACAATTTTCATTGGCAGCGCGCCGATGTCGATTGCTACATCCATAACCAGTCGACCGATATCGCCCAGGGTGTCGACGCCGCCGGCAACAAGGACGAGGGCGCCGGCGACCAGGGCATGATGTTCGGCTACGCCTGCACCCAGACGCCGGAACTGATGCCGGCGCCGATCTATTACGCGCACCTGATCCTGCGCGCCCTGTCCGAGGCACGCCATGCCGGCAGGACGCCGCTGCTGGGCCCCGATTCCAAGAGCCAGGTGACCCTGCAATATGTCGCCGGCAAGCCGGTGCGGGCCGCTAAAATCGTCGTCTCGGTCCAGCATTCCGCCAAGATCGAGCAGAAGGAGGTGCGCGCGATCGTGCGCCCCTTCGTCCTCGCCGCCCTGCCCGAGGGATGGATGTGCGACGAGGACAATTTCCTCGTCAACCCGACCGGCCGCTTTGTGATCGGCGGCCCGGACGGCGATGCCGGGGTCACCGGCCGCAAGATCATCGTCGACACCTATGGCGGCTGGGCACCGCACGGCGGCGGCGCCTTCTCGGGCAAGGACCCGACCAAGGTCGACCGCTCGGGCGCCTATGCCGCCCGCTATCTGGCCAAGAATGTCGTCGCCGCCGGGCTTGCCGAGCGCTGCACGATCCAGGTTGCCTATGCGATCGGCGTGGCGAAGCCGCTGTCGTTTTATGTCGACACCCAGTCCGACCTCGACGAGGACAAGCTGGCCCTCCTGCTGCAGGAGCTGATGGATCTGTCGCCGCGCGGCATCCGCACCCATTTGGGGCTCAACAAGCCGATCTATGCGCGCACCTCCGCCTATGGCCATTTCGGCCGCCGGCCCGAGCCCGATGGCGGCTTTTCGTGGGAGCGGCTCGACCTTGTCGACGCGTTGCGCCGCGCTTTCTAAGGCGGCTGTGCCGAGGCTCTTTGACTGAAGCGGCGCAGCATTCGGCCCGGCGGGTTTATGGCCGCCGCCGCGGGCGCCCGTTGCGGCAAGGCCGGCGCCTTCTGACCGAGAGCCTCTTACCGCGGATCGCGATAACCCTGCCGGAGCGTCGGGCGGTCGATCCGCAAACCGTGTTCCCGGCACCACCACCAGCAGTTTGGCTCGAGATCGGCTTCGGCGGCGGCGAGCATCTCGCCGCCCAGGCCGAACAGCACCCCAGGGTCGGCTTTATCGGCTGCGAGGTGTTCGAGAACGGCATCGCCCGGCTTCTCGCCGGCATCGCGCGCCGCGATCTCGCCAACATCCGCATCTTTGCCGACGACGCTCGGCTGTTGCTCGACTGCCTGAGGCCCTCCTCGATCGGGCGGGTGTTCATCCTGTTTCCCGATCCCTGGCCGAAGCAACGCCATCACAAGCGCCGTCTGGTCGCGCCGGCGACGCTCGACCGCCTCGCGACCGTCATGCAACCGGGCGCGGAGCTGCGCCTCGCCACCGACGACCGCGACTATCTCATATGGATGCTGGAGCATGTCACCGCGCATCCGGCTTTCGTCTGGACGGCGCGTACCCCCGCCGATTGGCGCGAGCGCCCACCCGACTGGCCGGCAACGCGCTATGAGCAAAAGGCCCGCGCCGCCGGCCGCACGCCGGTGTTTTTGCGGTTCATCCGGCGGCCCTGACGGCCGACCCACTTATTCGATGACCTCGTCAGCTCGGGCGAGGAGCGATGGCGGGATCGTCAGGCCAAGCGACGCAGCGGTCTTGAGATTGACGATCAGCTCGAACCTGGTCGGTTGTTCGACCGGGAGGTCGGCCGGTTTCGCGCCCTTGAGGATCTTGTCCACTTGGCCGGTCGCGCGCCGGACCATATCGGGCAGGCTGGCGCCGTAGGAAAGCAGCCCGCCGGCGGTTACCCAGGGCTTGAACCCGTAAACTGTCGGCAGACGTTCCTTGGCGGCGAACTCGACGATCCGGCTTCGTGCGCGACCAACAACCGAATCCGGGTAGACGAGCCAGCCGTCAACATGGGCCTCGGCGATCTGCCGCAGCACGCTGTCGATCTCGCTCGGCCGTTGCATCGTGACCGGCACGAGCGTTATCCCGAGTAATGGGGCTGCTTCCTGGCACAGCTTGAGCGCAAGCGTGGGTCCGGGATCGTCGGGGTTGTAGAGAAAGGCGACTCGGCTGATGCCGGGCGCGGCCTGCTTCAAAAATTCCAATTTTTTCGGGCTGAGTTCGGATGACAAGCAGGTCTGCCCGGTAACGTTGCCGCCCGGCCGCGCGAGGCTGTTGACGATCCACTGATAGGGATCGCAGGTGACCAGCACGATCGGGATGGTGCCGGTCGCTTCACGTGCAACCTGACCGGGCTTGAACGCCCCGGCGACAATGAGATCCGGCTTGAGCTGGATCAGCTCGGAGATCAGTCCGGGCAGTCGGTCGAGCTGCCCATCAGCCCACCGCCATTCGACGCTCAGGTTCCCGCCCTCCTGCCACCCGAGCGCGGCCAGCCCTTGGTAGAACGGCGAACGTTGCTTCCAATCGGCGGCGGTCTGGGGCGCGTCGCCGCTGAGAAATCCGATCCGAGCAATTCGCGTGCTCTGCTGGCCGGCAGCGTCCTGCGGCGCGGTTGTGGTGACGAGAGCAAATGCAAGCATGGCCAGCACGGATAAGGTGCGTCTCATGCCGATCTCCCCGGCGGCCGATCATCCACGAGCCGAACCACCCGGTCGCCGCCGAGAAAACCGGGACGGTCCACCTTATATGTGCGCGTGCGGTGCTGGATACGCCAAATGCAGCGGCGGCGGCGAAGCCGTCTTTCGGGCTTCGGCTCCAATTCGCCGCCCATCCGCCTTGCCAGGCGCGCCGGTTTGCCTATATATGCCGGCAAAAGTCCCATAGGGTCGGCTTGGGTAATAACGCCCTGGCCGGGCCGGTTGTTGGAGTGGGCCCGACGGCCCGCTTTTCGTTTGCGGCCTCTTTTTTCTGCCGGGATAGGAATCGGTTGCCGATCGACACGAACGAGATTGTCCGCATCATCGAGCCTTCGCTGGAGGCGATGGGATATCGTCTGGTGCGGGTGGCGCTGACCGGCGCGCGGCGGGCCACGCTTCAGGTGATGGCCGAGCGGCGCGACGCGGTGCCGATGACCGTCGAGGACTGCGCCGAGATCAGCCGTTCAGTGTCGGCGCTGCTCGACGTGGCGGACCCGATCGCCGGGGCCTATACGCTCGAAGTCAGCTCGCCGGGGATCGATCGCCCGCTGGTGCGCCCGGAAGATTACGACCGCTTCGCCGGGTTCGCGGCAAGGATCGAGCTGAGTGCGCCGCAGGACGGCCGCAAGCGCTTTCGCGGGCGGCTGCTCGGGCGCGTCGAGGACCATGTCCGCCTGGCGGGCGAGACGGGCGAGGTTCGCCTGCCGCTCGCCGCGATCGTCCGGGCCAAGCTCGAGTTGACCGACGATCTTCTCGCATCGCCGCCCGGCCGCGCCGCGCCGACCCATTGACCCCGACCCATTGACCCACGGGCCCACTGACACACGGGAACGCCATGGAGACCACGACCACCTTCGCCCGCCCCGAGCTGTTGCAGGTTGCCGACACCGTCGCCCGCGACAAAGGCATCGACCGCGATGAGGTGCTGGACGCGATGGAGCAGGCCGTCCAGAAGGCCGGGCGCTCGAAATACGGCCTGGAATACGACATTCGGGCCGAGATCGACCGGCGCAGCGGCGAGATCCGCCTGCTGCGCTTCCGCGAGGTGCGCGAGACGATCGAGAACGAGGCGACCCAGATCGCGCTCGACGCGGCGCAGCGGCTCAACACCGAAGCCGAGATCGGCGATTTCATCACCGACCCGCTGCCGCCCATTGATTTTGGCCGGATCGCGGCGCAGACCGCCAAGCAGGTGATCGTGCAGAAGGTGCGCGATGCCGAGCGCCAGCGCCAATACAAGGAGTTCAAGGACCGCATCGGCGAGATCGTCAACGGCCTGGTCAAGCGGGTCGAATTCGGCAACGTCGTCGTCGACCTCGGCCGCGCCGAGGCGATGCTGCGCCGCGACGAGCTGTTGCCGCGGGAGAGTTTCCGGCAGGGCGAGCGAGTGCGCGCCTATATTTACGATGTCCGGCAGGAAGCCCGCGGCCCGCAGATTTTTCTGTCGCGCACCCATCCGCAATACATGGCCAAACTGTTCGCCCAGGAGGTGCCGGAAATTTACGACGGCATCATCGAAATCAAGGCGGTCGCGCGCGACCCCGGCAGCCGGGCCAAGATCGCGGTGATCTCGCGCGACAGCGGCATCGATCCCGTAGGCGCCTGCGTCGGCATGCGCGGCAGCCGGGGGCAGGCGGTGGTCGGCGAATTGCAGGGCGAGAAGATCGACATCATCCCATGGTCGTCGGACCCCGCCACTTTTGTCGTCAACGCGCTCGCCCCCGCCGAAGTGACCAAGGTGGTGATGGACGAGGAACAGCGGCGGATCGAGGTCGTCGTGCCCGACGATCAGCTGAGCCTGGCAATCGGCCGGCGCGGCCAGAATGTGCGCCTCGCCTCGCAGCTGACCGGGTGGGACATCGACATCCTGACCGAGGCCGAGGAATCGGAGCGGCGCACCGAGGAATTCCGCACCCGCAGCCAGCTGTTCATCGATGCGCTCGACATCGATGAGGTGATTGCCCATCTGCTGGTCACCGAGGGGTTCGGCTCGCTCGAGGAAGTCGCTTTCGTGCCGGTCGACGATCTGGCCGAGATCGAGGGATTTGATGTCGAGGTCGCCACCGAGCTTCAGGAACGGGCGCGCACTGCGCTGGAGCGCCGCGACCGCGAGTACGAGAGCCGCTTCCGCGAGCTGGGTGTTGCCGAGGACCTGGCCGCGCTTGACGGCTTGACCCCCGGCATGCTGGTCACGCTTGCCGAGAACGGCATCAAGACCCTCGATGATTTCGCCGGGCTTGCCGGCGACGAACTGGTGGAGATGCTCGCCGCCTCCGACAAGGGCGGCGTAAAGCTCGAGCTCGACGACTCAAACGCGCTGATCATGGCGGCCCGCGCCCATTGGTTCGAGCCCGCCGACACCGGCACGGCACCGCAGGAGTAACCGCGACGGCTACCGCCAAGCGCCGAGCGCCAGAATTGGGCGGGGTCGCAGGAACCGCACCGCCGCCCCAGCGCCCCCAGCGCCGCTGCATCGTAACCGGCGAGGTCCGCGACCGCGGCACGCTGTTGCGTTTTGTCGTGGGTCCCGACGGCGCGATCGTGCCCGATATCGAGGCGCGGCTTCCCGGACGGGGTTTGTGGTTAACACCGCGCCGGGATATAGTGGAACAGGCCGTGGCAAAGCGGATTTTCGCGCGGGCGGCGCGACGGCCGGTCGCTGCGCCGCTAGGGCTTGCCGACCGCATCGAGAGCCTGCTGGCGCGCCGGTGTTGCGACGCGCTCGGTCTGGCCCGCCGGGCCGGTCTGGCCGTGGCCGGGTTCGAACGGGCGAGCGAGGCGGCGCGTCGGAACCGGGCCGGGCTTTTGCTGTTCGCGCTCGACGGCGCGGAAGGCGGGCGGCGCAAGCTCGCCGCGTCGGAGCGCGATCTGCCGTCGGCCCGGGTGCTGACGGCAGCCGAGCTCGGCGGCGCGTTTGGCCGCGAGCGGATCGTCCACGTGGCGATCGCCGGCGGTCCGCTGTGCCGGCGGTTGCTGGTCGATCTGGCGCGGCTGGTCGGTCTGCGCGCCGGGGCGGCGGTGGACCCTGGGATGGATTTCGCGCCGGCGGGGCCGGCGCCACAGGATGGTGGTACCCAAGCGCATGACTGAAGCCAACGAGCAAGAAGCCAACGAGCTAGAGCAGAAGCGGCCTTTGACGCTGGGCCGCAGCGGTACCAGGCTCGAACTGCGCCGCCCCGTCGAGACCGGGCAGGTCCGCCAGAGCTTCTCGCATGGGCGCTCGAAGACCGTCACCGTCGAGGTGCGCAAGAAGCGGACGCTGGCGCCGGGCGGCGCGCCCGAACCCGGCCGCGCCGAACCGGCCGCGCTGGCCGGGGCGAGCGTTGTCGCGCGCGCCCAGCCGACCGCGCCGGCTCCCGCGGCCGAGCCGATCCGCCGTCCGGTAACCGTGCCGCGCGCGCTCACCGCCGAGGAGCGGGCGGGCCGGGTGCGCGCCCTTCAGGACGCCCGCAAGGCCGACCACGACTCACGCTCGCGTGCTGCCCTGGAGGAGGCCGACCGGCGTCGCCAGGAAGAGGAACGCACTGCCGAAGACGCCCGCAAGCGCGCCGAGGAAGAGACCCTCAGGCGCACCGAAGAGGAAGATGCCCGCAAACGGGCCGCCGAGGAAGCGCTCAAGCGCGCCGAGGATGAGGAGGCCCGCCGCCGCGAGGATGAATCGCGGCGCGAGGTCGCCGAGCGCGCCGGCAAGGCGGCCGCGGCAAAGGTTGCCGCACTCGCCGCCGCCGGCAAGATGGCGCTGCCGGCCGAAGAGGAGGAGGAGCCGGCCGGCGCGCTGCGCCCCGGCCGGCGGCCCGAGATCAAGCGCCCCGCAGCCCCGGCCCGCCGCGACGAGCACCGCCGCCGAACCGGCAAGCTGACGGTGACCCGCGCGCTCGACGACGATGCCGGCGAGCGCATGCGCAGCCTGGCTTCGGTCCGCCGCGCCCGCGAGCGCGAGCGCCAACGGATGCTGCGCCAGGAACAGGTCAAGATCGTGCGCGAGGTCGTCATTCCCGAGACGATCACGATCCAGGAGCTGGCCAACCGCATGGCCGAGCGCGCCGCCGATGTCATCAAGTCGCTGATGCGCATGGGCGTGATGGCGACGATCAACCAGGTCATCGATGCCGACACCGCCGAGCTCATCGTGACGGAGTTCGGTCACCGGCTGCGCCGGGTCGCCGAATCCGATGTCGAGATCGGGCTGCGCGGCGACGCCGACGATCCCGGGATGATCGAGCCGCGCCCCCCGGTCGTCACCGTCATGGGGCATGTCGACCACGGCAAGACCTCATTGCTCGACGCGCTGCGCGAAACCGATGTCGCCGCCGGCGAGGCGGGCGGCATCACCCAGCATATCGGCGCCTATCGGGTCACCCTCAAAGGCGGCAAGCAGATCACCTTCATCGACACGCCGGGCCATCAGGCGTTTACCGCGATGCGCGCCCGCGGCGCCAATGTCACCGACATCGTCGTCCTGGTCGTTGCCGCCGATGACGGCATCATGGAGCAGACGGTCGAGGCGATCCGTCATGCGCGGGCCGCCAACGTGCCGGTCATCGTCGCGATCAACAAGATGGATCGGCCCGACGCCAGGCCGGAACGGGTGCGCCAGGAGCTGTTGCAGCATGAGCTCGTCGTCGAAGAGCTCGGCGGCGAGGTACTCGACGTCGAAGTGTCGGCCCTCAAGAAGACCAATCTCGACAAGCTCGAGGAAGCGATCCTGCTGCAGGCCGAGCTGCTCGACCTCAAAGGCAATCCGAACCGGTCCGCCGAGGGCGTCGTGCTCGAAGCCAAGCTCGAACGCGGCCGCGGTCCGGTTGCCACCGTTCTGGTCCAGCGCGGGACGTTGCGCGTCGGGGACGTCTTCGTTGCCGGCGGCGAATGGGGCCGGGTGCGTGCGCTTGTCGACGAGCGCGGCCAGGCCCAGCACGACGCCGGTCCCTCGACTCCGATCGAGGTCTTGGGCCTCAACGGCATGCCGCTTGCCGGCGATGATTTCGTCGTGATCGAGAGCGAGAGCCGGGCCCGCGAGGTTACCGATTTCCGTCAGCGCCGGCGTCGCGACGCCGCGGCCGCGGCCGGCGGGCGCGGAACCCTCGAGCAGATGTTCTCGCAGATCGCCTCGGGTGTCGCCAAAGAGCTGCCGGCCGTGGTCAAAGCCGATGTCCAGGGCTCCCTCGAAGCGATCGTCGGCTCAATGGAAAAGCTGTCGACCGATGAAGTCGCGGTCCGGGTGCTGCATTCGGCGGTCGGCGGGATCAATGAAAGCGACGTCATCCTCGCCAAGGCGACCAATGCCGTCATTATCGGATTCAATGTCCGAGCCAACCCGCAGGCGCGCGATCTGGCGCAGCGCGACGGCGTCGAGATCCGTTATTATGCGATCATCTATGACGTCATCGACGACATGCGCAATGCGCTGTCGGGCATGCTGGCGCCGAGCCTGCGCGAGCAATTCCTCGGCAACGCGGCGATCCGCGAGGTCTTCAACATTACCCGGGTCGGCAAGGTGGCCGGCTGCATGGTCACCGATGGGGTGGTCCGGCGCGGCGCCCGGGTGCGCCTGTTGCGCGACAACGTCGTCATTCACGACGGCGCCTTGAAGACGCTGAAGCGGTTCAAGGACGAGGTCCGCGAGGTGCGCGAAGGCTACGAATGCGGCATGGCCTTCGAAAATTACGAGAACATCCAGCAGGGCGACGTGATCGAGTGCTTCGAGGTGGAGGAAGTCGCCCGCACGTTGTAGCTGCCCCTCTCCTTCAACCGCATTCCCGGCGCAAGCCGGGATCCACCCATCCGCCCGCGAGTTGGCTGAAAAATGGGTCCCGGCTTTCGCCGGGAATGCGGTTCTTTGTTGAATGCGGTTCCTCGCTGAATGCGGCGCTGAAAATGCCCAGGCGACACAGCAACGACCACGCCAGCGGCTCGCGGCCGGCCGGCCAGCGGCAGTTGCGTGTCGGGGAAGAGCTGCGCCATGCGCTGGCCCAGCTGTTGCGGCCCGGCACACTGCGCGACCCGGCGCTGCGCGAGGCCAGCGTCACCGTGACCGAGGTTCGGGTCAGCCCCGATCTGCGCAACGCCACCGCCTTCGTCATGCCGCTCGCCGGAGCCAAAGCGGACGAGATCATGGCCGGGCTCAAACGCAGCGCGGTTTTCCTGAAGGGGCGGGTGGCGCACATGGTCGAGCTTCGCCAGGTCCCAAATATCGTCTTCGCCTTCGACAGCGCCTTCGACACTGCCGCACGCATCTCGACGCTGCTCGCCCGCCCCGAGATCGAGCGCGATCTCCACCCGCCGGTGGACGCTGATGGCGACGGCGCATAGCCCCCTCCCTAACCCTCCCCTCCCCGGGCTTGACCCGGGGATCGCGGGGGAGAGAAGGGTGGGGGCCGGCGGGGTGCATGGCTGGCTCATCATCGACAAACCCTATGGCATCAGCTCGGCGCGGGCGGTCGCGTTGGTGCGGCGCAGCAGCGGCGCGAAGGTCGGGCATGCCGGCACCCTCGATCCGCTCGCGACCGGGGTCTTGCCGCTGGCCTTGGGCGAAGCGACCAAGACCGTCCAATTCGCCGCCGCCGGTAAGAAGCGCTACCGCTTTCGGATCCGCTGGGGCGAGGCCCGCGACACCGACGACCGGGAGGGCGCGGTCATCGGCGAAACCTGCGCCCGGCCGGACGCGGCCGCGATCACGGCGGCGCTGGGCGCGTTCACCGGCACGATCCTGCAGCGCCCGCCCGCCTATTCGGCGATCAAGATTGGCGGAAGGCGCGCCTATGCGCTGGCTCGCGCCGGCAAGCCGCCCGATCTGGCCGCCCGCCCGGTCGAGATCACCGAGTTGCGCCTCATATCGGCGGCCGACCCGGATCACGCCGATTTCGCGGCGGTGGTCGGCGGCGGCACCTATATCCGCGCCCTCGCCCGCGATCTGGCGGAGGCGCTTGGAACCCTCGGCCACATTGTCGAACTGCGCCGGCTCGCGGTCGGCCACTTTGGCGAAAATCAAGCGATTTCGCTGGATTCCGCCGTTTCCCTTGGGCATAGTCTGGCCGCTTCCGAGCATCTGTTGCCGATCGAGACGGCGCTGGACGACATCCCGGTCCTCGCCTTGACGGCAGCCGAAGCGGCTCGATTGCGTCACGGCCAGCGTGTGAGGCCGCACGATGCGCGCGAACAGGCGCGCCTCGATGAGATCGCCGACGGCACGATCGTCGGCGTGCGGCACGATCAGCTTCTTGTCGCCGTGGCGCGGATCGAGGATGGCGCTCTTCGGCCGGTGCGCATCATCAATCGTTGAAGGGAACCCGATGTCGATCACTCCCGAGCGCAAGCAGGCGCTCATCGGCGAATATGCCGTCAAAACAGGCGATACCGGCTCGCCCGAGGTACAGGCCGCGATCCTGTCGGAACGCATCCGCAACCTGACCGACCACCTTTCCACCCACCGCAAGGACTTCCATTCGCGGCGCGGGCTCCTGGTCATGGTTGGACTGCGTCGCCGGCTGCTCGATTACCTCAAGCGAGTGGATGCCGACCGGTACACGACCTTGATCGGTCGTCTCGGCCTGCGGCGCTGAACTTCTCATTGATCGCGGCGGCGTTCCTCCCGTTGGCAAATTCGGCGGCAATTTCGGCGGCAATTTCGGCGAAATCGCCGGCCGGATTGCGGCCGGCGCGAGAATTGCCATATGCGGGGGGACATGGCGTTGACGCGACAGTCGCGGCGCGGCTCGTCGCGCACACAGCGCGCCGGGGGATGGCCTCCGGCGGCGCTATTGGTCTGTTCGGAAGGATGATGACGAATGTTTCAGGTTTACCGTAAGGAGTTGATGTGGGGCGGACGCCGCCTCGTGCTGGAGACCGGCAGGGTTGCCCGCCAGGCGGACGGCGCGGTGCTCGCCACCTATGGCGAGACGACCGTGTTGTGCACCGCGGTGGCAGCGAAATCGGCCAGGGCGGGGCAGGATTTCTTTCCGCTCACCGTCAATTACCAGGAAAAGACATTCGCCGCCGGCAAGATTCCCGGCGGCTTTTTCAAGCGCGAAGGCCGGCCTTCGGAAAAGGAGACGCTGACCTCGCGGCTGATCGACCGGCCGATCCGGCCGCTGTTCTTCCCCGGGTTCCTCAATGAAACGCAGGTCGTCTGCACGGTGTTGAGCCACGATCTGGAGAACGACCCGGATATCGTGGCGCTGGTCGGCAGCTCGGCGGCGCTGACCTTGTCGGGGATCCCGTTTCTCGGGCCGATCGGCGGCTGCCGGGTCGGCTATGTCGACGGCGAGTACGTGCTGAACCCGACGCTCGACCGGCTGCCAAATTCGCAGCTCGACCTGATCGTCGCCGGAACCAGCGAGGGCGTGCTGATGGTCGAATCGGAAGCCAGGGAGCTGTCCGAAGAGATCATGCTCGGTGCGGTGACCTTCGGGCACAAGGGCTTCCAGCCGGTGATCGAGGCGATTATCGAGCTGGCCGAGACCTGCGCCAAGGAGCCCTGGGCGGTAGCCCCGGCGCTGGCCGACAAGGCGGCGGTTGCCGCCGAGCTGAAGGAGCTGATCGGGCCACAGATCGAGGCGGCCTATCGGGTGCGCGGCAAACAGGATCGCAGCACTCTATTGGACGCGGCGAAGGCGGCGACAGCGGCGCGGTTTGCCGGTGATGACGCGCGCCAGACGCTCGCGCTCAAGCTGTTCAAGGACATCGAAAAGGACATCGTGCGCGGCGCCATCCTGCGCGATGGGCAGCGGATCGACGGCCGCGACACGAAAACGGTGCGGCCGATCGAATGCCAAGTCGGGCTCCTGCCGCGGGCGCATGGCTCGGCCTTGTTCACCCGCGGCGAGACGCAGGCAATCGTCGTCGCCACGCTCGGCACCGGCCAGGATGAACAGATCATCGACGCGCTCGCCGGCGAATACCGCGAAAACTTCATGCTGCATTACAATTTCCCGCCCTACGCGACCGGGGAAGCCGGGCGCATGGGGTCGCCCGGGCGGCGCGAGATCGGTCATGGCAAGCTCGCCTGGCGCGCGGTGCGCCCGCTGTTGCCGTCCAAGGAGAGCTTCCCCTATACGATCCGCGTCGTCTCCGAGATCACCGAGTCGAACGGCTCGTCGTCGATGGCCTCGGTGTGCGGCGCCTCGCTCGCGCTGATGGATGCCGGAGTGCCGCTGGTGCGTCCGGTCGCCGGCATCGCCATGGGGCTGATCAAGGAGGACAAGGATTTCGCCGTGATCTCGGACATCCTCGGTGACGAGGACCACCTCGGCGACATGGACTTCAAGGTCGCCGGCA
>CAYMRQ010000042.1:12483-26148 GCA_964392845.1 uncultured Rhizobium sp. | reverse complement strand
TCAGCCCTGGGCGCCCCGGTCAGCGAGGATGCCGCGCTCGACCTGATCATCGAAAACCTCAGCCCGACCCCGGTCGCGGTTGACGAACTGGTGCGCCAATGCCAATTGTCAGCCGCGGCGGTCGCCACCCTGCTGCTCGAGCTGGAACTGGCCGGCCGCGTCGAGCGTCATCCCGGCAATCTGGTTTCGCTCCGCTAACGCACCCATAGCGCGGGTTTTTTTGAATGTCTGCATGAATATCGTTGTCGTCGAGTCGCCGGCCAAGGCGAAAACCATCAACAACTATCTTGGGCGCGACTACAAGGTCATCGCCAGCTACGGCCATGTCCGCGACCTACCGGCCAAGGACGGCTCGGTCCTCCCCGACGAGGATTTCGCCATGTCGTGGGAGGTCGACAGCAAGTCCGAGAAGCACATCAGGGAGATCGCCGAAGCGGTGCGCGGCGCCGACCGGCTGTTCCTCGCCACCGACCCCGACCGCGAGGGCGAGGCGATCTCCTGGCATGTCCGCGAGGTGCTGAAGGCGCGCCGCGTGTTGAAGGATGTCGAGGTCAAGCGCGTCGTGTTCAATCAGGTGACGCGCAGCGCCGTCCTGGAGGCCTTCCGCCACCCGCGCGAGATCGACGGCGAGCTGGTCGAGGCCTATCTCGCCCGCCGCGCGCTCGATTACCTCGTCGGCTTCACGCTGTCGCCGGTGCTGTGGCGCAAACTGCCGGGCAGCCGCTCGGCCGGCCGCGTGCAATCGGTCGCGCTGCGCCTCGTGTGCGAGCGCGAAGCCGAGATCGAGGCGTTCCGACCGCGCGAATACTGGACGATCGAGGTCGAGTTGCAGACCGAGGCGGGCGACCGTTTCACCGCGCGCCTGTCGCATCTCGACGGCAAGAAGCTCGACCGCTTCGATCTCGACAGCGAGGCGAAGGCCCGCGCCGCCGCCGATGCGATCATCGCCGCCGGCGCCTTCACGGTCGCCGCGGTCGAGCACCGCGAGCTGCGCCGCAACCCGTTTCCGCCGTTCACCACCTCGACCTTGCAGCAGGAGGCCTCGCGCAAGCTCGGCTTCGGCGCGAGCCGGACGATGCGGGTCGCCCAGCGGCTTTACGAGGGCATCGATCTCGACGGCGATACCGTCGGCCTCATTACCTATATGCGCACCGACGGCGTCGCGATCGCCGCCGAGGCGATCGCCGCCGCACGCGCGCTGATCGGCAGCGAATTCGGCGCCCGCTACGTGCCGGGCGAGCCGCGGGTCTATAGGAGCCCGGCCAAGAACGCCCAGGAAGCGCACGAGGCGATCCGCCCGACCGATCTCGCCCGCCGGCCCGGCGATGTCGCGCGCCATCTCGACAACGACCAGCGCCGGCTTTACGAGCTGATCTGGAAACGCACCGTGGCGAGCCAGATGGCCTCGGCCTTGCTCGACCAGGTCAGCATCGACATTGCCGATGCGAGCGGCCGCACCCGCCTGCATGCGACCGGCTCTGTCGTCGTGTTCGACGGCTTTCTCAAGCTGTACCAGGAAGACCGCGACGACGCAGCCGACGAGGAAGAAGGCCGGCGCCTGCCGAATATGCGCGAGCACGAGCACCTGGCGCGCGGCGCGGTCAACCCGGCACAGCATTTCACCCAGCCGCCGCCGCGCTATAGCGAGGCGAGCCTCGTGAAGAAGCTCGAGGAACTCGGCATCGGCCGCCCCTCGACCTATGCCTCGATCATCCAGGTGTTACAGGACCGCGAGTATGTGCGGCTCGCCAAGCGCCGCTTCGTGCCGGAGGACCGCGGGCGCCTCGTCACCGCGTTCCTGACCAGCTTTTTCGAGCGCTATGTCGAATACAATTTCACCGCCGACCTGGAAAACCAGCTCGACGAGGTCTCCGGCGGCCGGGTCGACTGGAAGCAGCTGCTGCGCGACTTCTGGCGCGATTTTTCGTCCGCAGTCGCCGGCACCAAGGATCTGACGATCAAGGCGGTGCTGGAAGCGCTCGACGCCGAGCTCGGCCGCCATTTCTTTCCCGATGACGGCCCGGAAAACGCGACCGGGCGCGACCCGCGCCTGTGCCCGGGCTGCGGTGCCGGCCGCCTCTCGCTCAAGCTCGGCCGCTTCGGCGCCTTTATCGGCTGCTCCAATTATCCCGACTGCCGCTACACCCGCGCCTTCGGGGTCGAGGCCGAGGGCGAGACCGGCGGCACCGACACGGTGCTCGGCAGCGACCCGGCAAACGGCCACAGCGTCACTCTGAAAAAGGGCCCCTACGGCCATTACCTCCAGCTCGGCGAGGGCGAAAACGGCAATAAGCCGCGGCGGGTCGCGCTGCCGCGCGGGCAGAAGCCCGCCGATGTTGATCTCAACACCGCGCTGCGCCTGCTGGCGCTGCCGCGCGAGATCGGCCGCCACCCCGAGACCGGCGAGCCGATCACCGCCGGGATCGGCCGGTTTGGCGCCTATATCAAGCACGGCGCCTCGTTTACCTCGCTCGCCGCCGATGACGACGTCTTGACCATCGGCCTCAACCGGGCGGTGACACTGTTGGCCGAAGCCAAGAACGGCGCCCGGCGCGGACCGGAATTGCTGCGCGAGCTTGGCCCCCATCCCGCGGGCGGCGCGGTCCCCTTATATCGCGGGCGGTATGGCCCCTATGTCAGCCATGACGGCGTTATCGCCTCGTTGCCGAAAGGCGCCGACCCCGACAGTTTCGCGCTCGATGCGGCGGTCGAACTGCTCGCGACGCAGCGCGCCAAGGGCAAGCCCCGGCGCACGGCCGGCAAAGCCACGGCCGGCAAGGTGAGGGGCGGCAAAGCCACGCCGGCCGCCGCCGCGCGAACCAGTTCGGGCAACGGCGCAACAAAGCCAGCGCGCCGTACCGCCGCGAAACGCGCCAAGCCCAAGTCGAAGCCGGCATCAAAGGCCACGCCAAAGCCGGCACGGCCCCGGCCCGCGTAGGCAAGGCGCTGGATAACGCCATGCGTCCTTCGAGACGCCCGCTGCGCGGGTTCCTCAGGATGACGTTCTTTCTTAATGCCACTATAGACTCACGTCATCCTGAGGAGGCGCGAAGCGCCGTCTCGAAGGACGCACGAGCGCTTCCGCAACCCTGACCATGGGTGGCTTTGTTTATATCCTGCTCAGTCGCGACGGCTCGTATTACGTCGGAAGCACGAGCGGCAGCTTGGAAAAGCGCGTGGCCGAACACGAGACGGGCACCTTCGATGGCTACACGGCACATCGACGCCCGATCAGCCTCGTATTCCAACAGCGTTTCGAGAGCATTGAGGATGCCATAGCCGCCGAGCGGCAGATCAAGGGCTGGCGGCGCGAGAAGAAAGAGGCGCTAATCCGCGGCGATTATTCGGCACTCCCATTGCTGGCCAGCCGGGCCAAGCGAGCTGAAATTGAGCCGTCGGCCTAGCAATTCGCCGGTCCGCAACCCGCGCCCCGGTCTGCCGTCGCCCGAGGCGCTGATCCAGTTCCTGCGCGACAATCCGGGCGCGCTCGGCACCCGCGAGATTGGCCGCGCCTTCGGGTTGGGACCGGCCGAACAGCCGGCGTTGCGCGACATGCTGCGCAGGGTCGGGCGTTCGGGCGAGCTGGTGCGAGCCGGCAACCGCAAATTCGTCGCCGGGCCGGCGCTCCCCGAAATCATGCCGGTCGAGCGCGTCGGCAGCGATGCCGACGGCTTTCCACTAGCCCGGCCGCTGGCTTGGCCGGCGGGCGGCGACGCGCCGAGCATTCGCCTGGTCGGCACGGCCGGCGAGGAGCTCGCACCCGGCGAGCGCGCGCTGGCACGGCTGATCCGCCGCGATTCGGGCGAGATCGAGGCCGAAATCATCCGCCGCCTCGACGCCGAGACCGCGGCAAGCCGCATCGTCGGAATCTTCCGCTGGGCCCGCGACGGCGGCGAGGTGATCCCGATCGACCGCCGCGACAAGGGCGAGTACCGGGTGCTCGGCCATGATTCGGCCGGGCTCGGCGATGACGAGCTGGTCGTCGCCGAGGAGCTGCCGTCGCGCCGCTTCGGCAAGCGCGCCCGCATCGTCGAACGCCTCGGCCCGGCGAATGCACCCGGCGCGATCAGCCGGATGAGCATCGCCGCCTTCGACATTCCGACGGAGTTTCCGCCGGCCGCGCTCGCCGAGGCGGCCGTAGCGCGGTCAGCCGATCCGACCGGGCGCACGGATCTGCGCGGGCTGGCGCTGGTCACGATCGACGACAGCGACGCGCGCGATTTCGACGATGCGGTCTGGGCCGAGCCCGACGGAGAGCCGACCAATCCCGGGGGGTGGCACATCGTCGTCGCGATCGCCGATGTGAGCGCTTATGTCGTTCCCGGCAGCGCGCTCGACCGCGAGGCGGCACGCCGCGGCAACTCGGTGTATTTCCCCGACCGCGTCGTGCCGATGCTGCCGGAAGCGCTGTCCAACGATCTGTGTTCGCTGGTGCCGGACGCCGACCGGCCCTGCCTCGCAGCGCATTTATGGATCGACGCGACCGGGCGCAAGCGGCGACACCGCTTCGAGCGGGCACTGATGCGCTCGGCGGCGCGACTGACCTATGATTCGGTTCAGGCGGCGCGTGAGGAGCGCCTCGACGAGCCCTTTTCGCCGGCGCCGGAACGGCTCGCGGCGCTTTACGGCGCGTTTGCCGCGCTCGACCGGGCGCGCCTCGCGCGCGGCGCGCTAATGCTTGAGCTCACCGAGCACCGTGTCGTGCTCGATGGCGACAGGCGCCCGATCGCGGTCATCCCGCGGACCCGGCTCGACAGCCACCGGCTGATCGAGGAATTCATGATCCTCGCCAACATTGCCGCGGCCGAGGAGCTGGAAGCGCGCCACCAGGCCTGCATGTACCGCGTGCATGACCAGCCCGACCCGGAAAAGCTGGCCGCCTTGCGCGATTTCCTCGGCGAGATGGGCATTCCCGGCCTTGCCCTGGCCCAGGGCCAGGTCGTCCGGCCCGAGCTGTTTAACCGCGTCCTCAAGCGCGCCGCGACGATGCCGGAAGCCGGCATGATCAACGAGCTGGTGCTCCGCGCGCAGGCCCAGGCCGTCTACAGCCCGAACAATCTCGGCCATTTTGGCCTCGCCTTGCCGCGCTATGCCCACTTCACCTCGCCGATCCGGCGCTATGCCGACCTCATCGTCCATCGCGCGCTGTTGGCTGGAACAACGCCGGCGCGCGACGCCGGCGAGGCTCTGGGCGCCATCGCCGAGCACATCTCGGCCACCGAGCGGCGCGCCGCGGCGGCGGAACGCGCCGCACTCGACCGCTATCGCGCGACCCTGCTCGGCGGCGCGATCGGCACCGTGTTTCAGGGGCGCATCACCGGGGTCGCCCCGTTCGGGCTTTTCGTCACCCTGCCGGAGAGCGGCGCCGATGGGCTGATACCGATATCGAGCCTGCCGTCGGATTATTACGACCACGAGGCCGCGCGCCACCGGCTCGTCGGCCGCCGCTTCGGGCGCGTTTTCGCGCTCGGCGACGCGGCGACGGTCACCCTGGTCGAAGTGGATGCGATCGGCGGCCGGCTGGTCTTCCGGCTCGAGGGCGAGACCTTTGCCCGGCCGAAATCCACCGCATTGCGGCCGCGCCAGGGTTTGTACCGTCGCCGGCGCTGACCGGCTCATCCCAAAGCGCTTGCAAAGCGCCCGCCCTTGGGCGTGTTGATCGCGACCGCGCGGCATTCTACTCTGCACAGGGTCCCTAGGGCGCCATCCGGGCGAGGCTCCATCCCGCGACATACCCGGACGTGCGCCCGTGAAGGGCACGCCAATTGTCGAACCGGGGAGCCAGGGGGTTGTCGATCCGCGCGCTGCTGTATCTGCGGCCGGCCGCTGCTGCAGCGCTGGCGGGCCTCATTCTGACCGTCGCCGGCTGCGCGGCACAGGGGCCGCTGCCGGCCAATGCCGAGGGGCAGCTCTTCGCCCGCGGGCTCGACGAGATCGCCGAGCTTTACATCGAGCCGGTATCGAGCCGCCGGCTTGCCTTATCCGGAATGGCACGGCTGTCCCGGCTTGACGGCGAGCTTGGCGTCAGCGACAGCGCTGCAACCGGCGACGCCGATGCGCTCGCGCTCAGCTATGGCGGCCGCGACATCGCCCGCCATGCGATGCCGGCCGATACGAACAGCCGCCAATGGGGCGAGCTGGTCGCCAACCTGATTGCAGCCGCCCGGCAAGCCTCGCCCCGCCTCGCCGCGCAGTCGCAGGAAACCATCGAGAAGGTGGTGCTCGACGGCATGACCGCCTCGCTCGATCGCTTCTCGCACTATTCCGCTCCCAAGGTGGCGCGCGATCAGCGCGCGGCGCGCGACGGCTTCGGCGGGATCGGGGTCACGCTCGACACCACCAGCGACATGTTCCGCGTCACCGCGGCCACCCCGCATGGCCCGGCCGATCGCGCCGGCATCGGCCCCGACGACCAGATCGTCGCGGTCGACGGGGTCGCCACCGCGGGCCGTTCGCACGAGGAGGTGGTTCACCAGCTGCGCGGACCCATCGGCAGCGCGGTCGCGGTGAGCGTTTTGCGTCGCGGCGCGGTGCAGCCCCGCGATCTTCGGCTGCACCGGGAACTGGTCGTCGTCCCGACCGTGACGATGTCGCGGGATGGCGACATCGCCGTGTTCCATATCGCCACCTTTAACCGCAGCACCACCCGGCGCATTGCCGAGGGCCTGGCGCAAGTCCAACAGCAGACCGGCGGGCACCTCGCCGGCATCGTCCTCGACCTGCGCGGCAGCCCCGGCGGGCTGCTCGACCAGGCGGTCAGCCTCGCCGATCTGTTCATCCATGACGGCCCGATCGTCTCAACCGTCGGGCGCCACCCGGCGAGCCGCCAATATTTCGTCGCCTCGGGCGCCGGCATCGCCCCGCGGACGCCGCTCGCGGTGCTGATCAACGGCGGCTCCGCCTCGGCTGCCGAGATCGTGGCCGCCGCGCTGCAGGATGTCGGACGCGCCGTCGTGGTCGGCAGCTCGTCCTACGGCAAGGGCACCGTGCAAACCGTGCTGCGCCTGCCGAACGGTGGCGAGCTGAGCCTGACCTGGGCACGGCTGGTTACGCCGTCAGGCTATTTCCTGCAGACGCACGGGGTGGTGCCAACGCTGTGCACCACCGATCTGGGCGATGACGAGCGCGCGCTCGTCATCGGGTTGCAGCGGGTCTCCGCCGCATCGGTGGCCGGGCCGCCGGCGCGCCCGCGCGCCGCTCTCGACGAGCCCGCCTGGTCCGAGCTGCGCGGTTTATGCCCGGCGCGCCGCACCAGCCCGGGCATCGACCTTAAGCTGGCTGAGCGCGTGCTCGCCGACCCCAAGCTCTACAGGGAGGCGCTCAATGCGTTGCCGGTGGCAACCCACCTTGCCGAGCGCGCACCCGCCGGCCGGCGGGCAGAGCCTGCCTTGACAGACGCCAACCGTGCGTTATCTTCCCCGTCGCACTAAATTCGAACCCCGCGAGGCCGCCGATGGCAAAGACCAGCACTGTCCTCATCAAGCTCGTCAGCAGCGCCGATACGGGGTTTTTCTACGTCACCAAAAAGAACCCGCGGACGAAGACCACCAAGCTCGAGCTGAAGAAGTTCGATCCCGTCGCGCGCAAGCACGTCATCTTCAAGGAAGCCAAGATCAAGTAGCCCGCCCGGCCACCGCGCTTGTGTGGTGCGTCTTGAGTTCGAGGTACCGGCCGCACGCAACACTGCCTTGCGCAGCCGGCGCAAAGCTCGCGCGTGATGTCGGGGATCAGGAGGTAACGGCGACCGGCATCGGCTGCGCCAGCGCCTGCTGGGCAGGAGACGTGATCGTGCGATTGCGGCCGGCATTCTTGGCGGCGTAGAGCGCCTCGTCGGCGCGCTTCAGCAAGGTATCCTGCGTATCCGTCCCCTCGCCGGTCATCGCAATGCCGACGCTGATCGTGATCGGCAGCTTGTCGCTCTTTCCCTGCAGGATGAAGGGCTCGTCGGCGACGGCGACGCGCAGCCGCTCGGCGACGACAATCGCCCCGCCGAGGCTGGTCTCGGGCATGACCACGACAAACTCCTCGCCGCCCAGGCGACCGACCAGGTCGACATTGCGCACCTGGCGCAGCGCGCGGCCGGCGAGTTCGCGCAGGACCCCATCGCCGGCCGGGTGGCCATGACGGTCATTGACCTGCTTGAAATGATCGATGTCGAAGAGGATCAGCGCGGTGTCGCCCCCGCCCTCGCTCATTCGCCCGAGCAGCTCGTTCAGATGCGCGAAGACGTAGCGGCGATTGTGGAGCCCGGTCAGTTCGTCGGTCAGCGCCAGCGACAGGCTGTGTTGGTAATTTTCGTGCAGCCTCTCCTCCAGACGTTTGCGGCGGATCTGGGTACGCACCCGTGCCAAGAGCTCGTTGCGATCGATCGGACGGACCAGATAATCGTTGGCGCCGAGATCGAGGCCCTTGGCGAGCCGCGGCAGCTCGCTGTCATCGGCGATCAGCAAGATCGGCAGCCGGCGCCAGATCTCGTTGGCCCGCCACTGCGAGACCAGACGCAGCGGGTCACCATCCGGCAGCGACAGGCTGGCGATGACCAACTCGACCGAATCATCTAGTAGGCCCTGTGCCTCGGCACAGGAGGAGGCGCGCAACACCGAGGCGGCGACCGGCCCCAGCGTGTCGATAAGCCGCGATGCTGTGATTCCCGGTTCTACGACGAGCAGGATCCGTGCGGTATTGACATCCGCGGTCGGCTCCTCGCTGGTATCGGCGGTGCCGAACTGGCGGCAAACCACCTCGCGCAAGCGCAGCTCGTCCATCATCCGCTTCAGGCGCACAAAGGAGCGTACGCGCGCGAACAGGGCGATATCGTTGACCGGCTTGGTCAGGAAATCGTCGGCGCCTACTTCCAAGCCGCGCACGCGGTCGGCGACATCGGACAGCGCGGTCACCATCACGACCGGGATATCGGCCGTGCGCGGGTTCGCCTTCAGCCGGCGGCACACCTCAAAGCCGTCCATCCGCGGCATCATCACGTCGAGCAGGATGAGGTCGGGCGGCTCGCTCTCGGCAATTTCAAGCGCGCGCGGGCCGTTTTCGGCGGTTACGACCTCGAAATACTCGCTGGCAAGCTTGGCTGTGAGCAGCCTGACATTGAGCTCGACGTCGTCGACGACCAGAACGCGAGCGGTCATGGCAAAACAGCCCCTTGATCAGGGCAGAAAACGCTCGATGGTGCGCATGAAGCCGGCCACCGAAATCGGCTTGGCAATATAGGCTTCACAGCCGCCGTTCCGAATTTTTTCCTCATCGCCCTTCATCGCAAACGCGGTGACCGCGATGACCGGGATGGTCCGCAGATCATCGTCTTCCTTGAGCCATTTGGTAACTTCGAGCCCGGATACTTCGGGCAGCTGAATGTCCATCAAAATCAAATCCGGCCGGTGTTGCCGCGCCATCCGCAGCGCCTCCACCCCATCCTTCGTCTGCAGCGTGAAATAGCCATGCGCTTCCAGAAGGTCGTTGAAGAGCTTCATGTTGAGATCGTTATCCTCGACGATCAACACCTTCTTCGCCACTCGCCGGTCAATATCGCCGTCCGGCTTCATCATTTCGAGCGTCATTCTCGCCTGGCCCCCAAATGCCGCAGATCACGGTTGCGCCGCAGTGCCCTGGGCTCGACAGCCGGCCGGCTCTTCGCAATCGCACACTCGTCGTTTTACGGAGCGTGGTTTAACAATTGGTAACTATCGGGCACGATACCGGCAAACGCGGCAGCCGGCGCAGGCAAGAAGAGCCCCGCCAGGACCGAGAAAACTCTTTGGTTGTTGCGAGCGGCGGCCCGGCTCGGCGAATTAACACAACCTGCGGGTGCGCAACCATGGGTGTGACCTTTCGCATCGGTATCGATCTCGGCGGCACCAAGATCGAGGCGACAGCCATTGACCCGGCGGGCAGAATCCAGGTGCGCCGACGAATCGGCACGCCTGCCGGCGACTATCACGGCACCATCGCGGCGCTTGCGGGCCTGGTTGCCGCGATCGAGAGCGAGGTCGGCGCCTGCGCTTCGGTGGGGATCGGCATACCCGGCACGATTGTCGCCGACACCGGGCTGGTCAAGAACGCCAATTCGCTCTGGCTCAACCACCGGCCGCTCAGCCGCGATGTCGAGGCCGCACTCGGCCGCCCCGTCCGCTTTGCCAACGACGCCAATTGCTTTGCCTTGTCGGAAGCGATTGACGGCGCGGCTTCCGGCTGCGCCACCGTGTTCGGGGTCATTCTCGGCACCGGGGTCGGTGGCGGCATCGTGATCGGCGGGCGGCTTCTGGTCGGCGCCAACGCGATCGCCGGCGAATGGGGGCACAACCCGCTGCCCGCTCCGCAACCGGACGAATTGCCAGGGCCACCCTGCTATTGCGGCCGTTCCGGGTGCATCGAGACGTTCCTGTCGGGGCCCGGGCTTGCCGGCGACCATCGCCGCCATGCTGGGCATGATCTCGCCGGACCGCAGATCGCCGCCGGCGCGGAAGCGGGCGACCCGGACTGCCAGGCGAGCCTCGATCGTTACGCCGGCCGGCTCGCCCGCGCCCTGGCCAGCGTCATCAACCTGATCGATCCCGGCGCGATCGTCCTCGGCGGCGGTCTCTCCGCCTTCTCGATGCTCTATGACGAGGTGCCGCGCCGGTGGGGGCCGCACATCTTCTCCGACAAGGTGGTGACCCGCCTGTTGCCGCCCCGCCACGGCGATTCGAGCGGGGTGCGCGGCGCCGCCTGGTTGTGGCCGCCGCCGCACGAGAGAGAATGACCAGGGTCCTGTGCCGCGATTGCGCGGCCCTGGCGGCGGCCGCCGCTGCGCCGGAGCGCTGCCCGAACTGCGGCTCGCCGCGCCTATTCGCGCATCCGGAACTCACCGAGCTCGCCATTGCCCATCTCGATTGCGACGCCTTTTATGCCACGGTCGAGAAGCGCGACCGGCCGGAGCTGGCCGAGCTTCCGGTCATCGTCGGTGGGGGCGCGCGCGGCGTCGTGCTGGCCTGCTGCTATGTCGCGCGGCTTTATGGCGTGCGCTCGGCGATGCCGATGTTCAAGGCGCTCGCCCTTTGCCCCGACGCGGTGGTGATCCGCCCGGACATGGCGAAATACCGCACGGTCGGCCGCGCGGTCCGGACGCAGATGCAGGCCCTCAGCCCGCTCGTCGAGCCGCTGTCGATCGACGAGGCATTTCTCGACCTCGCCGGCACCGAGGGGCTGCACGGCGCCGCTCCGGCGCAGCTCCTCGCCGCGCTCGCCCTGCGCATCGAAAATTCGCTCGGCATCACCGTCTCGATCGGGCTCAGCTACAACAAGTTTCTCGCCAAGCTCGCGTCCGACCTCGACAAGCCGCGCGGCTTCGCAGTGATCGGCCGGGCCGAGGCAACGGGTTTTCTCGCCGACAAACCGGTCGGCTGGCTGTGGGGGGTCGGCGGTGCGATGCAGCGCCGCCTCGCCGCCGACGGCATCATGCGGATCGGCCAGCTGAAGGCGCTCGATCCGCGCGAGCTGGCAACGCGCTACGGCCGGCTCGGCGTGCGCCTGGCGCAGCTGGCGCGGGGCGAGGACGATCGCCGGGTCGACCCCGAGGGACGGGCGCGCTCGATCTCGGCCGAGACCACCTTCGCCCGCGACGAGGCCGAGGCGCAAGCGCTGGCGCGGGTGCTGTGGCCGCTGTGCGAAAAGGTCGCCGCCCGGCTCAAGCAGAGCGCGCTCGCCGCCGGCACCGTAACCTTGAAGCTTAAGACCGCCGATTTCCGCCTGCGCACCCGCTCGCGCCGCCTCGCCGACCCGACCCAGCTCGCCGATACGCTCTACCGCACCGCGCGCCATCTCCTGGCGGGCGAAGCCGACGGCACCACAAGGTTTCGCCTGATCGGGGTCGGCGCGGATGGCCTCGTCGACAGCGCCGCCGCCGATTTGCCGACCCTCTTCGACCGCACCGACGGCCGTGCCCGGCACCTCGAGCGAGTCGTCGACGACATCCGCCGCCGTCACGGCGAGGCTGCATTGCAACGCGGCCGGGCGTTGCCGGAGAACTGACGGATCGCGGGGCGAAAATTCCCTGCGAGCAGGGAATTTTTTCTCTCGACGACAGCAAAACCCCGACAAACGCCTTGGTTTCCGCGGGTCCACACTCCCGCCCGGCATTGCGGGGCAGGGAATTTTTTGCGCAGGCGCAGGGAATTTTTGTGCCGGCGCAGGGAATTTTTTGCAGCGAGCAGGGAATTCGTTGAACGCATGGATTTAGCAGCAATTATGTCATTAATAATGTATGCGGTAATGTGTAAACAGGGTAACGCAATGTCAAGCCCCGCTGCGCCCAAATGACCCGGCCGTAGGGCGGAAAGCGCAGCGCATTCCGCCGATTTCCGTGGTGGCCGGCCGGCGCGCCAGCGGCGCCTCGAAGATCGGCGCGATGCAACGGCAAGGGCGGCCGATCGCCCGGCCTTTGCGCCGGTTGCGGCGATGGTTGGCGGAATGCGCTGCGCTTTTCCGCCCTACGCTCGCTGCCTTGATCGGGCCACACGGGGCACGACCAAAGCTATCGTCAGCTCGGAAGCCTAAGCTGCTCCGGAGGATCCGCAACAGCACGCCGCGCCACACTGAATCATACTAATCTCCCAATATCCGATATAACCTGAGTGATGTGGTGCGTTGTGTTAATCTCGCGCCAGGTTGTCGGGTTCCCCGGACCGTCATAGCCTTTTGCAGTACGATATATGTATTCATCAGATGATGAGAAATCGCGACCAGCGAACTTTCCGCTGTTGAGGATAGACTGACACACCCCACGCATAGACTCTTCATAGGTCAAGTTCGTCTTGCCGCGCGCGACTGGCCAGCTTTCAGCGATACAATACCGATAATGCTTATGCGGCGCACTGCCCCCTGACCGAAACTCGAATTTTGCATTGTCAGCACAATAATCGCCAAACACCGGATGCTCAGACGTGTTAGCATCGGCCTGACCTGCCGCTTTCCACGCCAACCATTCATTTCGAGCGACGGTCGCAGTTGAGTTCTCGTCAGCGGGGTTCCGCTCTGGGTAATTGGTTCCTTGGAAGATTACACTCGCCCAAACACCGATCGCTTGCACATCTTCGAGGGCGGCTTGCGCAATCGACGCGACCGCCTCAACATCCGCGAGGTCAGCGTCGGCAAAGTCGAGCATGACCGCGCAGTTTTCGGGGGTAATGGCAAAGCGCGACATCGCTGCTGCAACCCGACCGGCGAGGTCCCTGCCAATCTCGCCGGACTCGATTCGCACCGCGATCCGAGTTTCGGTGTTATGATCAAGCGTAAGTCGAAACGCGTCGCCACGGACGCCAAGTATGTCGTCCAAAGTCGCGACAGGGATCACGCTTTCCCAGCATCGCCGGCACGCTCGCACATCGACGGGATTGTCGCGTAAACCTGATTGTCGTCCCGGCGAAAGCCTGGCGAAAGCCGGGACCCACTGATCCGCGTCCGAGACTGTCGGAAAGTGGGTCCCGGCTTACGCCGGGACGATATTTGGGATAAGGGGCTTTAATCTACTCTTCCCGCGGATGGCTCTGGTTGCTTTTGCAGATGACCGACAACCCGTTCTTCGACACCGCCACCGGGGTCAACCGGGCGATCTGGGCGCTGGGGCTCCGCAACCCGTTCAGCTTCGCGGTGCAGCCCGGCACCGGTCGGATCTTCATC
>CAYMRQ010000042.1:2340-12473 GCA_964392845.1 uncultured Rhizobium sp. | reverse complement strand
CGACAACCCGTTCTTCGAAGCCTGGAATACGCCGTTCGAGCTGCCGCCGTTCGAGCGGATCCGGCCGGAGCATTTCCCGCCGGCCTTCGATCGCGGCATGGCGGAGCACGAGGCCGAGATCGCGGCGATCGCCGGCTCCGGCGCGGCGCCTGATTTCGCCAACACGATCGAAGCCCTGGAACGCGGCGGCAGGCTGCTGCGCCGGGTCAGCCGGGTCTTCCACAATCTCGATTCGAGCGCCACGAATGACGCGCTTCAGGCAATCGACCGCGACTACGCGCCTCGCCTCGCCGCCCACCAGATGCGCATCGCGCTCGATCCCGGCCTGTTCGCCCGCATCGACGCGCTCTACCGCGAGCAGGGCGGGGTCGGCCTGCTGCCCGACCAGCGGCGGCTCCTGGAGCGCCATCACCTGCGCCTTGTGCGCAGCGGCGCCCGGCTCGACCCAGAGCAGAAGGCGCGCATGGCGGCGATCTCCGAGCGGTTGGCGAGTTTGCACACGCTGTTCGGCCAGAATTTGCTGCATGACGAGGACGAATGGCATCTGGTGCTCGATGAGGGCGAGCTCGACGGGCTGCCCGATTTCGCCCGCGGCGCCGCCGCGACCGCCGCCAGCGAGCGCGGCCTCGACGGGCGCTATGTGATTACCCTGGCGCGCGCCTCGATCGAACCGTTCCTCGCGTTTTCGGCGCGCCGCGAGCTGCGCCAAGCCGCCTATGAGGCGTGGACCGCGCGCGGCACGCATGCGGGAGCGCACGACAACGCCCCGCTGATCGGCGAGATCATGAGTTTGCGCGCCGAGCAGGCGCGGCTGCTCGGCTACGCGAGCTATGCCGCCTATCGGCTCGACGACACGATGGCGAAAACCCCGGAAGCGGCCGACATGCTGCTGCGCCAGGTGTGGGAGCCGGCGAAGCGCAAGGCCGGCGAGGAACGTGCCGACCTCGCCGCCGCGGCGCTCGCCGACGGGCTCAACCAGCCGATCGCGCCGTGGGACTGGCGCTATTACGCCGAAAAGGTCCGGCAGCAGAAATACGCGCTCGATGAAGCCACGGTGAAACCGTATTTCGTGCTCGACAACATGGTTGAGGCCGCCTTCGACACGGCCGGGCGCCTCTTCGGCCTCGGCTTTGTCGCGCGCCCCGACTGCGCGACCTATCACCCGGACGTGCGCGCCTGGGAGGTGCGCGACGACACCGGCCGGCCGATTGGCCTCTTCCTGCACGACAATTTCGCCCGGGCCGGCAAGCGTTCCGGCGCGTGGAGCAGCAGCTATCGCGAGCAGGAGAGCCTCGACGGCGAAATCGTGCCGATCATCGTCAACAACAACAATTTTTCGAAAGGCGATCCGACCCTGTTGAGCTTCGACGATGCCCGGACCCTGTTCCACGAATTCGGCCACGGGTTGCACGAGCTGCTCTCCCGGGTGCGCTATCCCTCGCAATCGGGCACCGCGGTGCGCCGCGACTTTGTGGAGTTCCCCTCGCAGGTCTTCGAGCAGTGGCTTGCGGTGCCGGAAACCCTGCGCCGCTACGCAAGGCACTATCGTACCGGCGAGGCATTGCCCGAGGTGCTGTTGCAGCGGCTGCTCGCCGCGCGCAATTTCAACCAGGGCTTCGCCACGGTCGAATACACGGCCTGCGCGCTCATGGATCTCGACCTGCATGCGCGCCCCGATCCGGCTGATCTCGACATCGCCGCGTTCGAAATGGATTTCCTCACGCGCATCGGCATGCCGCCGGAGATCGGGCTGCGCCACCGCCCGGCGCATTTCCAGCACCTCTTTGCCGGGAGCGGCTATGCCGCCGGCTATTATGCCTATCTGTGGGCCGAGGTGCTCGATGCCGACGGGTTCGCCGCCTTTACCGAGGCGGGTGACCCGTTCGACCCCGCGCTCGCCGCCCGGCTCAAGGCGATCTACAGCGCCGGCGACACCGCCGATCCGATGGCGCTCTACCGCGCCTTCCGCGGCCGCGAGCCGGCCATCGCACCGCTCCTGGCCCAGCGCGGCCTGGCGGAGTAGGGGTGGTCCGTGTGAAAATCATCGAACCGCCTCAGGCACACGCCGATCTTGGGAACGCGGCCGTCCCGGCCGCATGCGGGCCGGAGGCCCGCGGTCCAGACGGTGCAGGTATTTCCGGACGGACCCTAACTCTCGACGGTACCTCTATCCGCCATTCGATGCCCCTCGCTTCCCTCTTTCACCCGGCCGTCGCCGCCTGGTTCGAGCGCAGCTTCCCCGCGCCGACCGAGGCGCAGGCCGAGGCGTGGCCGGCGATCAAGGAGGGCCGGCATGTCCTGATCGCGGCACCGACCGGATCGGGAAAGACGCTGGCGGCCTTTCTCGCGGCGATCGACGGGCTGGTGCGGCAGGGGATCGAGGGCGGGATCGCGGGGCCGCTCGCCGACGAGACGCAGGTGGTCTACGTCTCGCCGTTGAAGGCGCTGTCGAACGACATCCAGCGCAATCTCGAACGCCCGCTTTCCGGCATCCGCGAGGAATTGCAAAGGCAGGGCCTGCCGGATGTCGAGATCCGCACCTGGGTGCGCACCGGCGACACCCCGGCGGGCGAGCGCGACCGGATGCGCCGCTGCCCGCCGCACATCCTCGTCACCACGCCCGAATCGCTGTACATCCTGCTCGGCTCGGAATCCGGCCGACGGATGCTGGCGACGGCTCGCACAATCATCGTCGACGAGATCCACGCGGTGGCGTCGAACAAGCGCGGCTCGCATCTCGCCGTGTCGCTCGAGCGGCTCGACGCGCTGTGCGGCGAGCCGTTGCTGCGCATTGGCCTGTCGGCCACCCAGAAGCCGATCGAGGCGGTCGCGCGCTTTCTGGTCGGCGCCGGCCCCGACGGCCAGCCTGACCCAGCCTGCCGGATCATCGACACCGGCCACCGCCGGCAGCGCGACCTCGCGCTCGAACTGCCGTCTTCGCCGCTGGAGGCGGTGATGTCGGGCGAGGTCTGGCGGGAGGTTTACGACCGGCTCGCCGAGTTGACTCTGGCGCATCGCACGACCCTGATCTTTGTCAACACCCGCCGCATGGCCGAGCGCGCGACGCGCGAGCTGTCGACCCGGCTCGGCGCGGACCAGGTCGCGGCCCATCACGGCAGCCTCGCCAAGGAGCGCCGCCTCGACGCCGAGCAGCGGCTGAAGGGCGGGGCGCTGAAGGCGCTGGTGGCGACCGCCTCGCTCGAACTCGGCATCGACATCGGCGAGATCGACCTGGTTTGCCAGCTCGGCTCGCCGCGGTCGATCGCCACGTTCCTGCAACGGGTCGGGCGCTCCGGGCACGCGGTCGACGGCACGCCCAAGGGCCGCCTCTTCCCGCTGTCGCGCGACGAACTTGTCGAATGCGCCGCGCTGCTCGACAGCGTCGCGCGGGGCGAACTCGACCGCGTCGCGATTCCGGAGCAGCCGCTCGACGTGCTGGCGCAGCAGATCGTCGCGGAAGTCGCGGCGCAGGAGTGGGGCGAGGACCAGCTTTATGCGCTGCTGCGCCGGGCCTTTCCGTACCGCGCGTTGCCGCGCGAGGCGTTCGCGGGAATCGTGCACATGCTGGCCGACGGCTTCAGCACGAGGCGCGGCCGGCGTGGCGCACTTATTCATCACGACGCCGTCAACCGCATGTTGCGCGGCCGGCGCGGCGCGCGGCTGACCGCGCTGACCTCGGGCGGCACGATCCCCGACACCGCCGATTACCAGGTCGTGCTGGAGCCGGAAAACCAGGTCATCGGCACGGTCAACGAGGATTTTGCGGTCGAGAGCCTGGCCGGCGACGTTTTTCAGCTCGGCAACACCGCCTATCGCATCCGCCGCGTCGAGCGTGGCACGCTGAGGGTCGAGGACGCGCAGGGCCAGCCGCCCAACATCCCGTTCTGGCTCGGCGAGGCGCCGGGCTGCACCGCCGAGCTGTCGCAGTCGGTCTCGCGTCTGCGGGCCGAGTTCGAAGCCCGCCTCGATCCGCTACCCGGCCAGCCCCCACCCCAACCCTCCCCCGCTTGCGGGGGAGGGAGTCAGCAGGGGCTGCCCGACAACCCTCCCCCGCTTGCGGGGGAGGGAACGGACGTTGTGGGCGGCGCGACCGGACTCCCTCCCCCGCAAGCGGGGGAGGGTTGGGGTGGGGGCGGCGAGCGCGCACTGCGCTGGCTGATCGAGGACATCGGCATCGGCGAAGCAGCTGCCCGCCAGCTCGTCGATTATCTTGCCGCGGGGCATGCCGCGCTTGGGGTGCTGCCGACCCTGGAGACGATCGTCTTCGAACGCTTCTTCGATGCGGTCGGCGGGATGCAGCTGGTCATCCATTCGCCCTACGGCAGCCGCCTCAACCGCGCCTGGGGCCTGGCATTGCGCAAGCGCTTTTGCCGCAAGTTCAATTTCGAGCTGCAGGCGGCGGCGACCGAAGACAACATCGTGTTATCGCTGACCACGGCGCACAGCTTCGATCTCGCCGAGGTGCAGCATTACCTGCACCCGGCCACGGTCCGCGATTTGCTGGTCCAGGCATTGCTCGACGCGCCGATGTTCATGACGCGCTGGCGTTGGGTCGCCGGGGTCGCCCTCGCCCTGCCGCGCTTTCGCGGCGGCAAGAAGGTCCCGGCGCCGCTTGCCCGGATGGATGCCGAGGATCTGATCACCGCGATCTTTCCCGACCAGCTCGCCTGCGCCGAGAATCTGACCGGCGCGCGCGAGATCCCAGATCATCCGCTGGTGCGCCAGACGATCGCCGATTGCCTCAACGAGGTCATGGACGTCGACGGGCTGGAGCGCCTCCTGGCGCGGCTCCAATCCGGCGAGATCCAGGTCGTCGCGCGCGATCTGACCGAGCCCTCGCCGTTGGCGCTCGAAGTCTTGTCGGCACGACCCTATGCCTATCTCGACGACGCACCTTTGGAGGAGCGCCGCACCCAGGCGGTGATGGGTCGGCGCTGGCTGGCGCCGGAAGACGCCGCTGAGCTTGGCCGCCTCGACCCGCAGGCGATCGGGCGGGTGCGCGGCGAAGCCTGGCCGGAGGCGGCCAACCGCGACGAGTTGCACGACGCTTTGGTCTGGCTCGGTTTCATGACCCCGGAGGAAGCGTGGTCCGGACCGGGCTGGAGCGAATTTCTCGGCGAGCTGGCGCGCGAGAAGCGCGTGACGCGGCTGGAGATCCCACATTCCGCATTCCCGGCGCAGGCCGGGACCCACTCATCCACCGCTCCTGCGACGGCCGAAGTGGATCCCGGCCTGCGCCGGGATGACGGAGGATTGTGGGTCGCGGCCGAGCGGCTGTCGCAGTTTGTCGCGCTGTGGCCGGATGCCCGGCTCGATCCGCCGATTGCCGCCCCGCCCGGCCATGCCGAGCGCGACTGGGCGGGCGAGGAAGCGCTCGTCGAGATCCTGCGCGGCCGGCTCGAAGGTCTGGGTCCGGTGAGCGAGGCAGGGCTGGCCGCGCCGCTCGGATTGGCGCCTGACGACATCGCCGGCGCGCTGATGGCATTGCAGGCCGAAGGCTTCGCCCTGCGCGGCCGCTTCACGCCCGAGGCGGATGCGGAGGAATGGTGCGAGCGCCGGCTCTTGGCCCGCATCCACCGCTATACGCTGAAACGGCTGCGCGCCGAGATCGAGCCGGTCGCAGCGCGCGACTTTCTGCGCTTCCTGTTCGACTGGCAGCGGGTGACCGACACGACCCGCATGGAAGGCCCCGACGCGCTCGCCGCGGTACTCGGCCAGCTCGAAGGCTTCGAGGCGGCGGCCGGCGCCTGGGAGACCGAGATCCTGCCGGCCCGGGTCGCCGAATACGACCCCGGCTGGCTCGACGACCATTGCCTGGCCGGGCGCATCGCCTGGACCCGGCTGCGGCCGCGCAACGCGCGACCGGATTCGAGCGAGCGCGGCCCAACCAGCGCCTCCGGGCCGGTGCGGACGACCCCGATCACCTTGCTGGCGCGCCGCCATGGCCCGCTCTGGGCGTCGCTGTCGCCGATCCCCGACCTCGCCCAGGCGAGTCCGCGGGCCCAGGCGGTCGCCGCCTTTATCGGCGACAATGGCGCCTCGTTCTTTGACGAGCTGGCCGAAGGCACCAGGCTGTTGCGGCCGCAGGTCGAGGAGGCGCTCGCCGAGCTGGTGGCGCTGGGCCTGATAAATTCCGACAGCTTCGCCGGGTTGCGCGCGCTCTTGATGCCGGCCGACCGGCGCCGCGGCGACGGCAGGAGGGCGCGCGGGCGCCGCGCGCTGTTCGGCATGGAGGATTCCGGCCGCTGGGCATTGGCGCGCCGCGCCAGGCCGGCCCAGGATGAAGCGCGGTCGGGCGGAGCCAAGGATGCCGGCGAAGCGGTCGAGCATCTGGCGCGCACCCTGTTGCGCCGGTACGGAATCGTGTTCTGGCGCATGCTCGAGCGCGAAGCCGCCTGGCTGCCGCCGTGGCGCGATCTGTTGCGGGTCTATCGCCGGCTCGAAGCGCGCGGCGAGATCCGCGGCGGCCGCTTTGTCGCGGGGTTTTCCGGCGAGCAATTCGCGCTTCCCGAGGCGATCGGCCTGTTGCGCGAGATCCGCCGCAAGCCGGGTTCGGGCGAATGGGTGTCGCTGTCCGGCGCCGACCCGCTCAACCTGGTCGGCATCCTCACCCCCGGCCCCAAGCTCGCCGCGCTGACCGGCAACCGGGTATTGTACCGCGACGGCCTGCCGGTCGCGCTGTTCGCCGGCGGCGAGGTGCAGTTCCTCGATGAACTGGACCCGGCGACCCAGTGGCAGGCCCGGAAGGCCCTGCTGCGCGGCGCGGTGCCGTCGGCGCTGATCGCGCTCGCTTAAGCCTTCCCTTCCCGGCCTCCGCGGCAGCCGTTAAGATCGCCTCGGCAGAGACGCCATCAGTCACAAGGAGAAGCTTTCATGGCCATCTCGATGTATTCCGCTGCAGTTCCCACGTTCGTCCAGCTGCTGGGCGGTCTCAAGGGCGTGCTGCAAAAGGCCGAGGAGCACGTCACCGCGCAGAAATGGGATCCCGCCTACATCCTCACTTTGCGGCTTTATCCCGATATGTTCACGCTGGAGCGCCAGGTTCGGCAGGCGTGCACGCACGCGCTCGGCGCCGGGAGGGTCGCCGGTGTTACGTTGCCGACGCTCCCCGCCCAGGACAACAGCTTCGCCGAGATGCAGGCCCGGATCGACAAGACCCTCGATTTCGTGAAGGGGCTGCGGCCCAATCAGCTCGACGGCAAGGAAGACTCCGAGGTTACGCTCGTCCAGGGTGGCCAGGAGCGCAAGCTCCGGGCGCAGGCCTACCTCTATCACCTGGCGATGCCGAATTTCTATTTCCACACGACAACCGCGTACAACATCCTGCGCAGTCTCGGGATTGTGCTCGGTAAGGGCGACTTCATGGGTACGATGCCGACGTAAAGCGGCGTTGCGCGTCCGCTTTCGAGGCCGCGCTTTCAAGAGAAGACCCCCGTGGCCGGGCTTGGCCCGGCCACCCACGTCTTTGTCGGCCGTTATCTTTTGCTGAAGACGTGGATGCCCGGGCCAAGCCCGGGCAGGGGGTTGCGCCGCCCAATGGGCCACAGACGCTTCGGACAGCATCGTCCGCGATGGCGAGAGCGCCGCACCGCGCTTACATACCGACAATGAGCGTCATCGTCCGCTTTGCCCCCTCGCCGACCGGCTTCCTCCATATCGGCGGCGCCCGCACGGCCCTCTTCAACTGGCTGTTCGCGCGCCACCACCAGCGCCATGGCGACGGCGGGACCTTCCGGCTGCGCATCGAGGACACCGACCGCCAGCGCTCGACCCCCGAGGCGGTCGCCGCGATCATCGACGGGCTCGACTGGCTGGGCCTCACCTGGGATGGCGAAATCGTGCACCAGGCCGCACACGCGGCGCGCCACGCCGAGGCGGCCCGCGAACTGCTCGCCGCCGGACGGGCGTATTACTGTTATTGCACCCCAGCGGAACTCGAAGCGATGCGCGAACGGGCGCGCGCCGAAAAGCGTTCGGTGCGCTACGACGGCACCTGGCGCGACCGCGATCCGGCCGAGGCGCCGGCGGGGGTCGCCCCGGTGATCCGCCTCAGGGCGCCGCAAGAGGGCGCGACGACGATCCGCGACCTGGTGCAGGGCGAGGTCACGGTGGCGAATTCGGAACTCGACGATTTGATCCTGCTGCGCGCCGACGGCACGCCGACCTACAATCTGTCGGTCGTGGTCGACGATCACGACATGGGCATCACCCAGGTGATCCGCGGCGACGACCACCTCAACAACGCCTTTCGCCAGACCGAGATCTACCGCGCGCTCGACTGGAAGGTGCCCGAATTCGCCCACCTCCCGCTGATCCACGGGCCGGACGGCGCGAAGCTGTCGAAGCGCCATGGCGCGATCGGGGTCGAGGCCTATCGCGAGCTTGGCTATCTGCCGGAGGCGTTGTGCAACTACCTGCTGCGCCTCGGCTGGAGCCATGGCGACGATGAGATCATCTCGACCGAGGAGGCGGTAAAGTGGTTCGACATCGCCGATGTTGGGCGGGCGCCGGCGCGCTTCGACCAGGCAAAACTGGACAGCGTCAATGCCCACTACATCCGCATCGCCGACGATGCGCGCCTCGTCAGGCTGGTCGCTGAACGGCTCGATGCCGCGTTCGAGAGACCGCTCGCCGCGACCGAGCGCGCGCGCCTTCTAAAGGCGATGCCGGGCCTCAAGCCGCGCGCCAAGACCATCGTCGAGCTGGTCGAAAAGGCCCGGTTTTATGTCATGAACCGGCCGATCAGGCCGAGCGGCGATGCCGCAAAAATGTTGACGCCGGAGGCGCGCGAACGGCTCGGCGCGCTCGCCGTCGATCTTGGCGGGCTCGCCGATGCCGGGTGGCGCAGCGCCGCTCTCGAAGCGAGGCTGCGCGATTTTGCCGGCGCACACGGCCTCAAGCTCGGGGCTGTGGCGCAGCCGCTGCGCGCCGCGCTGACCGGCTCGCTCGCCTCGCCCGGCATCTTCGAGGTGATGGAGGTGTTGGGCCGCGACGAGTGCCTCGCCCGGCTTGCCGACGCGGCGAAGGCGGCAGGCTGAGGACCATATCTTCTCGCAGATGCGATATTGCATTGCAAAATCCGAACGGCGTTTGATAATTGGCCCTCAGCGGCTATTCTAAGCGACAGGTTGGCCAATCGCCTGCGGGCGTCACGATCGAGGTGCATCCATGGACGGCAACAACACGAATGTCGGCGCGGTAAGCGGATCGATGACGTTGACCGACAACGCCACCGGCAAATCGGTTGAACTGCCGGTGCTGGAAGGCTCGATCGGGCCGAAGGTCATCGACGTCCGCAAGCTGTACGCGCAGACCGGGTATTTCACTTATGACCCGGGCTTCATGGCGACGGCCGCCTGCCGCTCCAGCATCACCTATATCGACGGCGACGAAGGCGTGCTGCTCTATCGCGGCTATCCGATCGAGGAGCTGGCGGCCAAAAGCGACTTCATGGAGGTCTCCTACCTGCTGCTCTATGGCGAGCTGCCGACCCCCAAGCAACGAGAACAGTTCGTCTACGACATTACCCATCACACGATGGTGCACGAGCAGATCAGCAGCTTCTTCCACGGCTTCCGCCGCGACGCGCACCCGATGGCGATCATGTGCGGGGTGGTTGGCGCGTTGTCGGCCTTTTATCACGACTCGACCGACATCCATGACCCGTACCAGCGGATGGTCGCGTCCTATCGCCTGATCGCCAAGATGCCGACGATCGCCGCCATGGCGTTCAAATATTCTCAGGGCCAGCCCTTCATGTATCCCAAGAACTCGTTGGGATATGCCGAGAATTTCCTCCATATGGCCTTTGCCGTGCCCTGCGAAGAGATGAAGGTCAGCCCGACCTTGGCGCGGGCGATGGACCGCATCTTCATCCTGCACGCCGATCACGAGCAGAATGCGTCGACCGCGACGGTGCGCAATGCCGGATCGAGCGGCGCCAACCCGTTTGCCTGCATCGCTGCCGGTATTGCCTCGCTGTGGGGACCGGCGCATGGCGGCGCCAACGAGGCGGTGCTGAAGATGCTCGACGAGATCGGCTCCCAGGACCGCATCCCCGCGTACCTCGAAGGGGTGAAGAAGCGCGAGCGCCGGCTGATGGGCTTCGGCCACCGCATCTACAAGAACTACGA
>CAYMRQ010000042.1:346-2330 GCA_964392845.1 uncultured Rhizobium sp. | reverse complement strand
GCCGATCACGTATCCCTACTATCGGCGCAAGATGCTGGCGCGCATCGGCGACAAGTCGAAAATCCCGGAATTCATCAAACACGTCAAAAACAAGAACGAACACGAGATTCAGTTCGGCTTTGGCCATCGCGTCTACAAGAATTACGATCCCCGCGCCCGCGTCCTGCGCGACAGCTGCCACGAAGTGCTCGACGAGCTCGGCATCAAGGACGAGCCGTTGCTCGATCTGGCGATGGAGCTGGAAAAGATCTCGCTCAACGATGATTATTTCATCAGCCGCAAGCTCTACCCGAACGTCGATTTCTATTCGGGCATCATCCTCAAGGCGATGGGTTTCCCGACCTCGATGTTCACGGTGCTGTTCGCGATCGCGCGCACGGTCGGCTGGGTGGCGCAGTGGACCGAGATGATCGAGGACCCGGACATGAAAATCGGCCGGCCGCGCCAGCTCTTCACCGGCCCGCCGTTGCGCCACTATGTGCCAGTCGCTGAGCGGCGCTGACACGCGACCGATTGTGATTGCGACCCGCCGGCCATGATCCCCGGAGAGCTGTTTCCGGAAGCGGGCGAGATCGAGCTGAATGCCGGCCGCGCGACGGTCACCCTGACCGTCGCCAATACCGGCGATCGCCCGATCCAGGTCGGGTCGCACTATCATTTCTACGAGACCAACCCGGCCTTGCAGTTCGACCGCGACAAGGCGCGAGGCTGCCGCCTCGACATCCCGGCCGGGACCGCGACCCGGTTCGAGCCCGGCCAGACCCGCGAGGTGCGGCTGGTGGCCTATGCCGGCGCGCGCCGCGTCACCGGCTTCAACGGCCGGATCAACGGCGCGCTGGATTAGGGCCATGGCAACACGATTGTCGCGCGCCGCCTATGCCGCGATGTTCGGACCGACCACCGGCGACCGGTTGCGCCTCGCCGATACCGAGCTGGTGATCGAGATCGAAGCCGACCGCACGGTCTATGGCGAGGAGGTCAAGTTCGGCGGCGGCAAGGTGATCCGCGACGGCATGGGGCAGAGCCAGCGGAGCCGGGCCGAGGGCGCCGTCGATACGGTCATCACCAACGCGGTCATCCTCGACCATTGGGGCATCGTCAAGGCCGATGTCGGGCTGCGCGGCGGCCGCATCAGCGGCATCGGCAAGGCCGGCAACCCCGACATCCAGCCGAGGGTCGACATCGTCATCGGCCCGGGCACCGAGATCATCGCCGGCGAAGGCCGCATCGTCACCGCGGGCGGCATCGACAGCCACATTCATTTCATCTGCCCGCAACTGGCAGAGGAGGCGCTCTACAGCGGCGTCACGACGATGCTCGGCGGCGGCACCGGGCCGGCCGCCGGGACCGCCGCGACGACCTGTACGCCGGGCCCGTGGCACCTCGCGCGGATGCTGCAGGCGGCCGAGGGGATCCCGGTCAATCTCGGGTTTTTCGGCAAGGGCAACGCGTCGGAGCCGCAGGCGCTCGTCGAGATGGTCGAGGCCGGCGCCTGCGGCCTCAAGCTGCACGAGGATTGGGGAACCACGCCGGCGGCGATCGATTGCTGCCTGTCGGTCGCCGAACAGCTCGACATCGCCGTCGCGATCCACAGCGATACGCTGAACGAGTCCGGGTTTGTCGAGGACACGATCGCGGCATTCAAGGGCCGCAACATCCATGCCTTCCATACCGAGGGCGCCGGCGGCGGCCATGCGCCCGACATCATCAAATTGTGCGGCCTCGCAAACGTCCTGCCGTCCTCGACCAACCCGACCCGGCCGTACACGGTCAACACCATCGACGAGCATCTCGACATGCTGATGGTGTGCCACCACCTCGATCCGCGCATCCCCGAGGATGTCGCCTTCGCCGAATCTCGCATCCGCCGCGAGACGATCGCCGCCGAGGACATCCTGCACGATCTGGGCGCGTTCAGCATGATGTCGTCGGACAGCCAGGCGATGGGCCGGGTCGGCGAGGTCATCATCCGCACCTGGCAGAC
>CAYMRQ010000042.1:0-317 GCA_964392845.1 uncultured Rhizobium sp. | reverse complement strand
AAGATGAAGCGCCAGCGCGGCCCCCTGCCGGAAGACAACGAGCGCAACGACAATTTCCGGGTCAAGCGCTACCTCGCCAAATACACGATCAACCCGGCCCTGACGCATGGCCTGGCCGAGCACGTCGGCTCGGTCGCGGTCGGCAAGCTCGCCGATCTGGTCGTGTGGTCGCCGGCGTTTTTCGGGGTCAAGCCCGATCTGGTGCTGCGCGGGGGGATGATCGCGGCGGCGCTGATGGGCGACCCCAACGCCTCGATCCCGACCCCGCAGCCGGTGCATTACCGGCCGATGTTCGGCGCGCTGGGGCGCGCGCTCGC
>CAYMRQ010000041.1:21124-26766 GCA_964392845.1 uncultured Rhizobium sp. | reverse complement strand
AACGCCGCCTTGTAGGCGCTCGCGGCCGAGCCCATCTCGGCGCTGCTGTGCATCACCGGAACGTAGATCAGCCTTGCCATCGCGCGATCGTCCTCATTGCACCGGGTACGGGCACACGACCACGACGCTAGGTCAGCTTTGCCAGCCGGGCCTCGAGGACCCCGTTGCGCAGACGCAGGCGCGGCGGCTGCGCGGCGAGCTTCGGATCGATCAGGATTTCCTTGCGGTAGAGGCGCTCGGCGGTCTTGGCCTCAAGCAGCAGAATGTCGCCGTCGAGCACGCAATGGATGTCCTTGCGGGCGACCCCCGGCACCTCGAACAGCAGCACCACCTCGTCGGGCTCATCGAACATGTCGGTGACCGGCTCGAGCATTTCGAGCCCGCTCGGTTTGGCGCTCCGCCGGCGAACCGCCTCGGGCATATCGCGCCGCGGTTCGGCGTCGCGCTCGGGCTCGCCTTCGGCCAGGGTCCGCTTGCCGAAGGAATACTCGATGATCATCCCGTTCTTCTCGCGCCGGCCGCGGCGCGGCTGATTGCTGTCGTCCAGTTCGGACAGGAAATTGAACAGGTCCGATAGGCCACGGGTGATCTTGGCAAAGCCGGCCCGGCCGGTTTCGTCGTCCTTCTTCATCAGGCGGGTTCCCTCTGCTCGACCGCGGCGACCGCGCCGGCGCCCAGCGCCTGCTCGATCCGGCCCAGTCGCTGATCCATTGCCGCAAACATCGTTTGTTGTTCACCGATCTGGCGGGACGAGCGCGAATCGTGGTTCCACCAGTCGAGGCCCAGTTCGCGCGCCTTGTCGACCGAACAGATCACCAGGCGCAACTGGATCGTTAGCAGTTCGACTTCGACCAGTTTGATCGATATGTCGCCGGCGACGACAACGCCCTTGTCGAGGATGCGCTCCAGCAAGTCGGCAAGATTGGTGCTCTCGGTGGAATGGGTCAGCGAATGGTGGGCGGACATGAGGAATCCTTCAGACTCAAATAGAGCGGCCGGAGAGGCCGAAGTTCAGGGCAAGGTCGCGATCCGGGAAACCAAAATGCCGGCGCAGCAGTTCGAGTTCCCCGGCCTGCGCCTGCAACGCGGCGCCGACCGCCTCAACCTGCGCCGCGGTCAGATTCCCGCCGTCCATGCGCCGCACCGCCTGGCGCTCCAGCACGTCGTGCAGCAGCTTGACCAGGGTCAATACCAGCCGAACGAGGCCCGCGACCGGGGCGGCGGGAACCCCCGCCGGAGTCGGGGGGGACACCGCGGCCCCGATCGCGCCGGCGCCCAACAAGGATGCGTCGATTCCGGCGGCGCCGCCCGGCCGAACGCCGTGATCGGGCGACGGCGGCGGCAGTGGCGGCAATGCCGGGCGCGGTGGCGGTGGTGCGTCGTCCGAGGTCGGCGCTGCGGAGAATTGCGGCCGTCCCTGCGGCCATATCGTATCCACCGCGGCGAGAAGCAGCCGCAGATCGAGATACAACAGATCGACGTTCGCGACGCCGATCATCAAATTGCCTTCGAGCGATACGCCCAGATGCAGAATCCGGTCGAGCACCTCGGCCAGTGAACAAGCCGCCTCGGGCGAGCGATAGGCGCCCGCCGCCGGCAAGACGGGGTCAGTCGTGGCCGTGACCGCCACCATCCGTGTCGCCGTCGCCGCGAAAGCTATCGAGGCGCTGCAGCAACCGTTCTTCGTCAACCTCGAAATCGGCCTCGGTGATCTCGTTACTGTCCAGCTTGCGATGGAGGGCCCCGAGTTCGGCGATGATCCCGCGTTCCTGCGATGCAAGTTCCGCCTGCACTGCTGCATTGATCTCCTTCAGAACAAAGAACAGACCGTGCAGCGGGGCCGCCAGCAGATCATCAATGAGCAGCATGGTTCCTCCAGACTATGGTGACAACACGAGCTGGCCTCACAACTCGAGCTGGACAAAATTATGCGGCGGCCACGGGCCGCCCATGGTGAAGGAAAACTCGTCCGGCAATTGCGCCGCCAAATCGTTCACCGCCGCCTCAAACCGCTCCACCGCATCGCGCGGGACGAGCATCGCCAGATTGGCCACCTGTTTCTCCAATCCGACCGGAAGCGTTCGTATCTCCGCGCAAGACGGTCCGAGCGAGGCCAGCATCTGGGCGGTTTGCACGTCGCGGTAGCGGCGCAGTGCCTCGTCGCACAATTGCCCCAGCCGTATCCGCTCGCCATGGGAGGGCGGTCTGCGGCGGCCGAAGAGCCGATCGCGCGCAACTTTCAACTCGGGCGTACATTGCACGAGATAAGCAATCGCATCCGGCACGTCGAGGCTCAGCCGCACGCTCATCTCGACCGTGCCGGCGATGTGCTGCAACCGCGCTGTCAGCATTTCACAGTATTCGTCGAGAAAGCGGGACAGCGCGCCGGCCGACTGGGCGACCGTACCGAAGGCCATCGGCAACAGATCGAATTGCCGGTTGAGCGCGCTCATCACCCGTTGGCTGCCGGCGATATGCCTGCGCTCGGCGCGGACGATCTCGATCGGACAGTCGCTGACGATGGCGGCCAGCGCCCCCGATGCCAGCCGATAGACCGGCTGCCCCAAGATGCCCTCCAGCGCCGGCAGCACGTCGTCGCCGTCGCGTCCGATTGCGTAGACATAAATGCCCACCTGTCATCCTCCACCTGGGGTCGCCGCCCCATACCCTTCATCGGTCGTCGATAACCTCGCAGGATTTGACGGTCATCGCGCTGTCGAGATCGATTGCGCAAAGTTCACGCTCGAAGACTTCCTGACTAAGCGGCAGACCAAGCGTCATGATCGCCAGATCCGGCACCAGGATTGCGGCCTCCGCGTACCAGCCCTGCGGATTGAACTCGTCATAGATGATCGTGTGGCCGAGACGGCAGGCCGTGGTGATCCGGTTGTCGATCCACAGCGCCTGGCCTTCTTCTTCGAATTTCACCACCGAGGAGATGTAATTGTCGATAACCCGCGACTTACGATAACCGCTCTCCCGCCCGATCAGATCGGAACTGCCGAACTCGTGGTCGCCGTGCAGCAGGATCGCGAGGCGGCCGAGCTGGGCGGCGACGTGAAAAGCCAATGTCGTCTTGCCCGTCCCGGGCGGCCCGCTAAGGTGCACCGCGCTGCCGACCCCGAGATAGGTCAGGGCCCGGTCGGTGATGGGGTGGTGAGCGAGTACGCTACGCATGCCTACTGGCCTTATCGCCAGAATTGAGTTATGTTTTTATCATGCAACTGACATCATTCCGTGTAACCGAATTTCAAAGTGTCCTAGATTCTAGACCTATCCAGGTGGGCGATGTCACCTGTCTTGTGGGGAAGAACGAGTCCGGCAAGACGGCGCTACTTCAGGCGCTGTATCGGTTGAATCCGATTCGCGATGCGGATGCTGCGTACAATGTCATTGATGACTATCCACGAATGGAGGTGACCGACTACGAGGACGCTGTGAAGCGAGGAGAGCGTTCGCCTGCGACGGTTGTGCGCGCGGACTTTGAACTAAATGACGGAGAGCTTGCCGCCGTCGGCGAAAAATTTGGCCCTACCTTCCTTCGATCTAGGAGTGCATCACTCAGCAAAGATTATGGAAACAGCAAGGCGTACACTTTGGACGCGGATGAGAATGCAGCCATCAAATTTCTGACCCGCAGTCTACCGGATGAGTTGCTCACTCGTGCTAAGGAAGTAAATACCGCGGCCGAATTACTAAATGTTCTACAACCATCTTCGAGTGATCCGGCTGTTGCAGCAATAGTTCCGCTCTTGGAGCAGGTTGGTACGCACCCGTTTGGATGGTATGCGTGGAATCAAATACTAAAAGATCATGTACCACAATTTCTATATTTCGATGAATACTATCAGATGCGTGGGTGTGAAAATATAGATACCCTACAGCAACGAGTTGCTGCCAAGACACTTACCCCGTCCGATCAACCGCTCCTTGGCCTTGTTGAACTGGCTCGCCTCAATCTCGATGAATTAGTCAACCCGCAACGCACCCAAGATCTAAAAAACAAACTAGAGGGCGCAGGCAATCACCTTACGCGGCGTATCTTGGACTATTGGTCTCAAAATAAGCACCTACAAATGCGGTTCGATGTTCGGTCAGCGCGTCCTGGTGATCCGGAGGGCATGCGCGACGGTACAAATATTTGGGGCGAGGTTTATGATACACGCCATTACGTTTCGACCGGTTTGGGTTCGCGTTCGCGTGGATTTGTATGGTTTTTCTCGTTCGTCGCATGGTACTCGCAGATCCAGCGTCGGCGTGACAATGTCATCCTGTTGCTCGACGAACCGGGATTGGCGTTGCATGGCCGGGGGCAGGGCGACCTATTGCGTTATTTCGAGCGAGAGCTGAAACCACATCACCAACTGATTTATACGACTCACTCTCCGTTCATGGTCGATCCAACGCATTTCGACCGGGTGAGAATCGTGCAGGATAAAAGCATCGATACCGAAAATCTTCCTAAAAAAGAACAGGGGACAAAAGTTTTCACAGATATTTTTGAGGCATCAGAGGACAGTTTATTTCCACTTCAGGGCGCGCTTGGCTATGACATCCACCAAACATTATTTATCGGGCCGAATAGTCTACTTATCGAAGGACCGTCCGACATGTTCTATATCCAGGCGATGTCGGCGCTCCTTGACAGCAACGGGAAGGTAAATCTGAGCCCGAAATGGGTACTCACGCCCGTGGGCGGAGCCGCGAAGGTTCCGACCTTCGTGCGTTTGCTCACGGGTCAACGTGGCATGAAGGTCGCCACATTGATTGACATACAAGAGCGCGATAGACAGACGATTGAGAATATTTACCGAGATAAGCTTCTCAAAAACAGCAACGTCCTTACATATGCAGATTTCACAGGCACCAAGGAAACCGACGTTGAAGACATGTTCGAGGTCGAGTTTTACGTGGGACTGGTTAATGCTGAGTACAAAGGGGTACTACAGAAACGACTTATGGTTGCCGATCTCGCGAGTAGATCGCCGCGCATCATAGTCAGGCTGAGCGAATATTTTAAACATACGCCATTGAAAAAAGGTACCTTCTCGCATTATCGGCCGGCACGATATTTTCATGAAAACATGGCGACGCTCGCTGGCCAGATATCTGCTGCAACTATACAGCGTTTTCAGACGGCGTTTGTGGCGGTTCACAAGTTGCTCTGATGGCCACAGGCGCTTCGGTCGCTCAGTGTACTCCGCTCGGACGGGAGCTAACGGCCGTTCCGAACCGGCCGCCGATCGCCATGCCGAGCGCGGCGAGTTTTTCGGCCTGGCGCATCTGCCCCTCCATGGCGCGCTGCTCGACCAGATTGCGCCCGACCACGACCACGCCGGTTACCTCGCCGCTGGTGCCGGTGATTCGCGACAGATGCCACGATACCGGAACGGTCTGACCGTCGCGGCAGCGCATTGGCCGTTCGACCGCGCGAAGATCGCCGATCCGCGCGATGTGCCGAAAGCAATCGGCGACATCGAGGTCATGCGGCGGTTCTATCTGGTCGGCGAGCAGCCGACCGCGCATCTCGCCCTGGCTGTAGCCGGTCGCCAACTCGGCAGCGCTGTTCCAGGTCATGATGGCGCCGCACGGGTCGGTCGAAATGATCAGGTCCCCGGCGCTCTCGACGATACTGGCGAGAT
>CAYMRQ010000041.1:0-21114 GCA_964392845.1 uncultured Rhizobium sp. | reverse complement strand
ATCGTGGTCATGCCCACGCGCACGGACAAAGTGCCGAACACCTCGGCCACGGCGGCTTCCAGCGGCGCGGACCTCAACGGCCAGGCGGTGAAAAACGCGTGCGAGACGTTGCGCGAACGGCTGCGGCCGGTCGCCGAGGCGCAGGTGGTCGGTCACATCGTCCATCACCAGGATCGCCCCGCGCGCGCCGCCATGGAGCTCCAGCGGGCAGATGCTGTACGAATAAACCCGTAGCGACACACCCGGGGCGCGGTACGTCATCCGCTGCCGCTGCAGCGTGACGCCGCTGGTGATGACCTCGCGGATCTGCTGGTCGAGCGCGGTATCCTGGAAGGCGGGCGGAAAAATCTCGTGCAGCCGCCGGCCGAGCGTCGCTTCGAGGGTGCCTTGCGATTTATCGAGGAAATTGCGGTTGACCATAAGCACAGCCAGCCGCTCGTCAAATATCAGGATCGACGACGGGATCGTCGCCATCGCCGCATGGAAGAAGCTTTGGTGGTCGAGGGTGGAGGGCGGCATGGGATGGCTCAGGCTCAGGCTTCGGGTGGCGGGGGCGGGCGCGGCAGATCGGGGCGAAAGCTGAACGGCGGCCACGGACCCGATAGCGACAGGGCGATTCCATGGCCGGCGGCCTCGTCGGCGAGTTCTTGCACACGCTGGGCAAGAGCGCGGGCGCCGCTGAGCGGAACGAGCAGGGCAAAACGGCCAACCAGCTCCCCGCTGCCGCTTTCCGACGCGGGCGGAAGAGCAAGACGGCGCAAGGCGGTGGTCGGTGGCTGAAGCCGTTGCGCCAGCCGGGCGGCAAGGTCATGCACCACGGCGCGACGGGCGGAAATCAGGCTCGCCCGGTCCCGGCACAGCCGCAGGTACATTGTGCCCGGCGTCAGCTGCGCCCAGTCCGGCCAGGCATCGCGGGCCAGGGCCTCAAGCGCGGCGCCGCCGTCGAGGCAGGCGTTCGCCTTCAGCTCCCACTCCGCCATGCCGGTGACGGCGCGGAAAAACTCGCCGAGCGTGTGCGCTTGCGCCAGCATGAACGTGCCCAGGCTATCCAAGTTGGCAAAGAGCGTGGCAAAGGGCGCCGGGTAGACCGGCGAATACTGCATCGCCTGCCGCAACACGGCGGCATGATACATCGTCCGCGGCGCGAGCCAGGCCGGATCGCTGAGATGATGCGCCGCCTCATCGCCGCAATAGTCGCAGCGCGGCACCATGCCGATCAGCGCCGCGATCGGACCGGCGCGATGGAGGATCGGCTGGATCAACCGATCGCTCTCGCCGCCGGTCTCGATAACCGCCTCTGTGCCGGCCTCCGGAAAGCCTGCCGCGCCGTCTATCAGGGCGTACAGATAGACCGCCTCTCCGCCGGGCGCGGCCTGGCTACGTGCGGCCTCGCCGCGCGCAGCCTTGCCAGGCGCGTCAACCGGGCCGAGCAGGTCAGAACGGCACATGGCCGTCTGCCCTCCCGTGCTCCACCACTATCTTCAGCTTCATCCGATAGGTCTTGTAGTCGATGCCCAGTTGGCGCGCGGCTTGGGCCTTGTTGCCGCCGGCCCGTTCGAGCGCTTCGATGATCGCATCGCGCTCGACTTCGCGGATCTTGTCGCGCACCCGCCCGCGCAGGGCCATGCTGCCGAGCTCCGAGCGGATCGCCGGCAAGGCGCGCAAGCGGTGTCCGGTCAGAGAGCCGGCAACCTGGGCAATGGTGACGATTTCGGTGGCGACCAGCGCGGCCCGGCGCAGAACGCTGCGCAATTCTCGCACATTGCCGGGCCAGTCGTGACTGCGCAGCAGATCGAGTGCGTCCGGTGCGATGTCGATCCTAGGGCGCGCCACGGAGTCGCGCGCCTGGTCGAGAAAGCGCCCGGCAAGGAAACCGATATCCTCGCGTCGGGCCCGCAGCGGCGGCACTTCGATCACATACTCGGCGAGCCGGTAAAACAGGTCTTCGCGGAAGCCAGCGCTGTCGATGCGCTCTTCGAAGCGCCTCGTTGCTCGCGGCAATCACGCGCACGTCGATGCTGATCGGCACGGTGCTTCCGACCCGATGAATGACCCGCTCCTCAAGCACCCGCAGCAGCGCCTTTTGTCCGATCGGCGACATATTGCCGATCTCGTCGAGGAACAGCGTGCCACCCTTTGCCGCGGTCTCGAACCACCCGTGATGGCGGTTGGCGGCACCGGTATAGGCGCCCTTCTCGTGACCGAAGAACTCGCTGTCGATCAGGGTATCGACGACGCTGCCGCAATCGACGACGACAAGCGGGTGATCCGCCCGCGGCCCCATTTCGTGCAGGCAGCGCGCGACCACCTCTTTGCCGGCTCCGGTCTCGCCGCGGATCAGCACCGAATAGTCGGTGGCGATGACCGCCTCGATCTGATCGACCAGCAATTGAACCGCTGCGCCATGGCCCATCACCGCGGTAATCGCGCTTCGCACCTGCGCCGTTGGAGCACCAGCGAATGATGCTTCGCACTGCGCCGTTGGAGCACCGGCGATGGCCCGGTAACGTGACACGGCGCGGCGGACAGCATCGAGCAGCCACTCGTTGCGAAACGGCTTGGTGATGTATTCGAAGGCTCCCGTCCTGATCGCTTCGACCGCTCCGGGGATCGTCCCGTAAGCGGTCACCACGATGACCGGCAGGTCCTTTTGTTGGTACTTGAGGCGGCGCAGGACTTCTTCACCGTCGATGCCGGGCATCTGGATGTCGAGGAGCACGGCGTCCGGGGTACAACGCGCTGCAAGCTCGAGCCCGGCCTCTCCGGCGCTCGCCTCCGCGATCTCAAGCCCGGTTTCGGCCAAGATGGTTCGAATGGCCCAGCGCATGTCCTGGTCGTCGTCGATAACCAGAACCGTTCCTCGCGTGTCGCCTGACATTGCCACTCACAAACGTGCTGCGCGGGATCGCCGGCGCCCGGAGTCTCGCGGGCAGCACATGCAGGCTTTAGCTGCGGTCTTTCCAAATGTATACAATTAAAATATATGGTATTACAACTATGGGTTTAGCACCAAAGACCACCGTGGTTGCAGCGTTTCGCGCCGCGTACCTGGCGGGCCTGACGGTCCCCGCGGGGTTCGGCAGAGTAGGGTCGACGTAGATCACGCGGCGAACAATGAGGCGCACACCTGAAAGGGCGGAGAACGAACGCTAACATCGGCTTTGCCGAGCAACGCGGGCCGCGCGGCCCTTCCCCCAATAATTGCCGCTGCGCGCCGGGCTCGGCCGACGGGGGTAGAACCGCCCTGCCGGATCCCCATCCTCATCGGGATGCTGCCTCCGGTTGCGGACATCATCCGGACACACCGCCAACCGACCTTGCTATCCCGATGATTAAATTGGTGAGCCCGTCGGGATTCGAACCCGAGACCTACTGATTAAAAGTCAGTTGCTCTACCAGCTGAGCTACGGGCTCTCGCAATGGCTTGGAGATGGACTCCGTTTGTTACAGCCGCACCGGGCGGGGCGGTTGCGCGCCGGAGGCAGGATACCGTCCTGCGACGCTGGCGACAATCTCGGGCGATGGCCCGCCCGACGCAGCCGAGAGACTACGCGAACACGCCGCTCGGCGGGGCCGAGGAGGACAGCAGCACCGTCCCCTCGCAATCGATCTGAAAGCGCACGCATTGGCGCTCGCCGATTGCCTGCTCGAACCCCTCTCGGCGTTGCGGCGGCACGACCATCAGCAGAAATCCGCCGCCGCCGGCGCCGCATAATTTGCCCCCGATGGCGCCGTTGCCGAGGCAAAATTCATAGAGATCATCGATCTCGGGCGCGGTGACTTTCGACGACAGGCGCTTTTTAATCTGCCAGCTCTGGTGCAACAAACCGCCGATACGGGCCGGCATGTCGTCGCGCCGCCCGGCATCTTCAAGGATCTGTTGCGCGGCATCGACAAAGCCGACGAGCTCGCGCAACTCGGTGTCGAGCGAGCCTTGCGCTGTCCTCCTCACCTGTTCGGCAACGACGGCGGAGGCGTGCCGCTTTACCCCGGTGTAGACCAGCACCATCCAATCCGCGAGCACCCGCAAATCGTCCCCCGAGATGGTGATCGGGGCGATGCGAAAGCTGTCGCCGTGCAAATCGAAGCGGTTGATCCCACCAAAGCTGGCATGCAGCTGATCCTGCACGCCGACGTTCTCGCGCAACAGCACCTGCTCGGTGTGAATTGCTTCGCGCGCCAGCTCCATCCGGGTCCGCGGCGTGCCCATCAGATGGGATACCAGGTTGATCACGCTGACGGTGAAGGCCGACGAGCTGCCCAGCCCCGCCGCCGCCGGCAAATCGGCCTGCACGGAAAAGTCGGTCGGCTCGTCAAAGCCGTAATGCTGCAACACGGTACGAACCACCGGGTGCTGGATCGCGGCAACGCTGTCGACGTTTTCGATTTTGGAATAACTGAGACGATAGCGATAATCGACGGAGGAGGTCAGCCGCAGCGCGCTCAGATAGATGTATCTGTTGATCGTAAACCCGAGCACGGCGCCCGGTTCGCGGTGAAAATACGCCGGATAGTCGGTTCCTCCACCGAACAGGCTGACGCGCAACGGGGTGCGGACCGCGACCATCATACCGCCGCCTCCCAGCAAAGCGCGGCATCAACCGAAAGCGTCGTGTCAGACATTGCTGAAGCGGGCATTGCGCAGCATCGCATAGCCTTTCACCAGCTCGCGGATCCCCCGATCGATCGGCCAGTCGGGCTGCCAACCGGTCGCCTCGAGTTTCGCATTCGACACGATGTAATCGCGCTTGTCCGGATCTTCACCGATCTGGGCCTCGACATAGGCGAATTGCGGAACGTGCTCCTTGATCTTGGCGCATAATTCGAGTTTCGACAGATTGGCCGCGGACAGCCCGACATTGTAAGGCCGGTTGTTCATGCTCGTGTAGTTGGCGATCGCATGCATGAACGCCTTGGCGACATCGCGGACATGGATGTAATTGCGCTTGAAATGGCCTTCGAACACGATCACCGCGCGATCGGTAACCGCCCGGTAAGTGAAGTCGTTGACCAGCAGATCGAGACGCATCCGCGGCGACATGCCGAACACCGTCGCGAGCCGCAGCGCGATGCCGTTGCCGCTGTCCAAAATCGCGGTTTCGGCCTCCATTTTTGTCGTACCGTAGAGTGAAACCGGGCGCAGCGGCGTCTCTTCGGTGCAATACTGATCCCTCTGGCCGATGCCGTACCCCGAATTGGAGTTCGGAAAGACGAGACGCTGAGTTTTACTCAGCATCCCGACCAGCCTGATAACGGCGTCGCGATTGACCGAGACAGCGTTGAACGGGTTCTGGGCGCACAGCGGAGCGCCGACCAGGGCGGCGAGCGGAATCACGATGTCAGCCTTGGCGAGGAGCTTTTTCAGCAGGCTCTCGTCACGCGCATCGCCCTTGACCGGCGAAAAGGTTTCAAACCGGCAGCAATCGGCCAAGACGGCATCGCCTTCGGGAAACCGGTCGAGCAGCGTCACGTGGTAGCCTGCCTGCAACAGAATCGGCACCAGGACGCACCCGATATAGCCGGCTCCTCCGGTTACTAAAATCCGCTCACGCATCGCCATACCTTCTCGTGAAACCCGGCATCGAAGGAGGTATATCTCCGCAAAGATGGGCTCGCCGATTGGTGCAAGTGCATCGGCATAAATCCGATTGCATTGCAATCGAGTTAACCCGCGGCCTCCGCGGAGCGCAAGTCTGCATCCAAGAGACGCCGCAATGCCGGCCGACAGCGATCATCGGGTGATCCATGTGCGCCGCAATTCAGCCGAACGCGGTGACAATACCTCGACCCTGCGCGTAACATCACGCGCGGGCGCGACCGCACGACAGCAGGAGGAGACGGATGGCGACGCAGATTGGCAAGGCCCTTTCCGGCAAGGTTGCGGTCGTCACCGGCGCCAGCAGCGGGATCGGCGCGGCCAGCGCACGCCTCTTTGCCGCGGCCGGAGCGCGAATCGTTGTCGGCTACAATAAGGGCGTCGAGCGCGCCAACGCGGTGGTCGGCGGATTAGCCGGCAGCGGACATCGGGCGATGTATCTGCCGCTGGAGGACACTGCCCAGATCAAGGAGGTCGCCGCCGCGGTCAGAGAGGAGTTCGGCCGCGCCGACATCCTGGTCAATTCCGCCGGGTTTACCCGGATGGTGCCGCACCACGACCTCGAAGCGCTCGACGACGATCTGATCGACCAGGTGCTGACCGCCAATGTGCGCGGGCCATTCGCGACGATCCGCGCGTTTGTCCCGCTGCTGCGCGAGTCCGGCGACGGGGTCATCGTCAACATCTCCTCGGGCGCGGCGATGCACGGTACCGGCAGCTCGATCATCTATGGCGCCTCCAAGGCCGCGCTCAACACGATGAGCATGGCGCTGGCGCGCGTGCTCGGCCCGGAAATCCGCGTCGTCGTCGTCGCGCCCGGCATGGTCCATACCGGCTTCGTCCCCGGCCGCACCGAGGAGATGATGGCCAAGGCGGCGATGTCGACGCCGTTGCAGCGCGCCGTCGAAGCCGAAGACGTGGCGCTGGCGGTGATCTCCTGCGTTACCCATCTGACGCATACCACCGGCTCGATCATCAGCGTCGACGCCGGGCGGCACCTTTGAGGGGGTGATGGCCAACATCCTGCGGCAACGCGACATCATCGACCGGCGGGTGCTCGCCGAGGCGCTGGCGCGGGCGATCGGCGACGCGCCGGCATCGGCGCTCGACCGCAGCGTGCTGCTGCCGCCGCTCAAGGCGGCGCTCGCCAAGGGACGCGGCGAGATCCGCCGCCGGTTCGACGCCGACGGCACGGCAATCCGGGCGGTCGGCGAGCAATGCTTTCTGATCGATCAGCTGATCCGGGGGCTCTACGACCTGGTTACCGAGACGATCTACCCGCTCGCCAATCCAACCGTCGGGGAAAAAATGGCGATCGTCGCGGTCGGCGGCTATGGCCGCGGCGAGATGGCCCCGTTCTCGGATGTCGATCTGTTGTTTCTGCTGCCTTACAAGCAGACGCCGCATACCGAGCAGGTGATCGAGTTTTTGCTTTATCTGCTATGGGATCTGGGGCTCAAGGTCGGCCAGGCGACGCGCACGGTCGCCGAGTGCCTGCGCTATGCCAAGGCCGACCTGACGATTCGCACCGCGCTCCTGGAGGCGCGCTATGTGTGGGGCGAACAGGCGCTCTACACCGAGCTGAAGCAACGCTTCGAAGCCGAGATCCTGCGCGGCACCGCGGCGCAGTTTGTCGAAGCCAAGCTCGCCGAGCGCGACGCGCGCCATCAGCGGGTCGGCGACAGCCGCTATCAGCTCGAACCCAATGTAAAGGAGGGCAAGGGCGGGCTCAGAGACCTGCACACGCTGTTCTGGATCGCCAAATACATCTACCGCATCGACGATGTCGCCAAGCTCGTCGAGCTGGGGGTGCTGTCGGCCGAGGAGTCGGCGCGGTTCGAGCGCGCCCAGAACTTTCTGTGGACGGTGCGCTGCCACCTGCATTACCGCGCCGGGCGCGCCGAGGAGCGGCTGACCTTCGATATGCAAACCGAGATCGGCGCCCGGATGGGCTACACCGACCGGCCCGGCGCGCGCCGCGTCGAACGCTTCATGAAGCGTTATTTCCTCGTCGCCAAGGATGTCGGCGATCTGACCCGCATCTTCTGCGCGATCCTCGAAATCGACCAGAAGGGTAAGAGTCGGCTGTCGTGGCTGCGTTGGGGCCAGACGCGCCGCCGGCTCGGCGGCTTCGTGCTCGACGGCGAGCGGCTGACGATCCCGTCCGAGGATTTTTTCCAGAAGGACCCGGTCGCGCTCTTGCGGCTGTTTCATGTCGCCCAGCAGCACGACCTCGACATCCACCCGCGCGCCCTGCGCGCGGCGACGCAGTCGCTGCGCCTGATCGACACGAGGCTGCGCGAGGAGCCCGAGGCCAATCGCCTGTTCCTCGAAATCCTGACCTCGAGGAAGAGCCCGGAAATCGCCTTGCGGCGAATGAACGAGGCCGGCGTGTTCGGCAAGTTCATTCCGGATTTCGGCCGCGTCGTCGCGCAGATGCAGTACGACATGTACCATGTCTACACGGTCGACGAGCACACGCTGTTCGCGATCGGCATCCTCCACCAGATCGAGACCGGCCAGCTGAAGGACGAGCTGCCGGTCGCCACCGACATCATGCCGACGATCGTGTCGCGCCGGGCGCTCTATCTCGCGACGCTGCTGCACGACATCGCCAAAGGCCGCGGCGGCGACCATTCCCAGCTCGGCGAGAAGATCGCGCTGAAACTGGGCCCGCGCCTCGGGCTGTCGGCCGAGGAGACCGAGACCGTCGCCTGGCTGGTGCGCTGGCATCTGCTGATGAGCAGCGCCGCCTTCAAGCTCGACATCGCCGACCCGCAGACGATCCACAATTTCGTCGACCGGGTGCAATCGCCCGAGCGCCTCAAACTGCTCTTGGTGTTGACCGCCGCCGACATCCGCGCAGTCGGGCCCAAGGTGTGGAACGGCTGGAAGGCGGCCTTGCTGCGCGAGCTCTACCACAGCGCGCTCGACGTCATTTCGGGCGGCCTCACCGTCGAAGCCCGCGATTCGCGGATCGCGGCGGCGCAAGCTGCGGCGCGCGCACTGCTGCCCGACTTCACCGACGAAGAGTTCGACGCCTTTACCAGTCGCGGCTACCCGTTCTACTGGCTGTCGCTCGATGCCGAGACGCACGCCCGCCACGCCAGGCTGATGCGCGAAGCCGATTCGAGCGGCGCCCCGCTCACCGTCGAAAAGCGCATCGAGCCGGCGCGCGCGGTCACCGAGATCACGCTCTACACCGCCGATCATCCAGGCCTCTTCTCGCGCATCGCCGGAGCGCTCGCGGTATCGGGCGCCAACATCGTCGACGCCAAGATCATGACGATGTCGAACGGCATGGCGCTCGATACGCTGTGGGTGCAGGACCACGATGGCACGCCGTTCGACCGTCCGGACAAGCTGGCGAAACTCGCCTTCGTGTTCGAGAACGTGCTGACCGGCGATCTGAACCCGCATCTCGAGCTGGAGCGCGCGCCGGCCTTCCCGAGCCGGATGAGCGTCTTCACGGTGCCGCCGCGCGTGCTGATCGACAATCTGGCGAGCCGCTCGCATACCGTCATCGAGGTCAATGGCCGCGACCGGCCGGGCCTCTTATGGGAGGTGACGCGCGAACTGACTCGGCTGAGCCTACAGGTCTCCAGCGCCAAGATCTCGACCTACGGCGAAAAGGTCGTCGACGTGTTCTATGTCAAGAACCTGTTCGGCCATAAGGTCGAGCACGAGCAGAAGCTCGCCGAGATCCGCACCGCCCTGGAAGCGGTGCTGGCCAAGGGCAACCGCGCCGCCCCCGCCCTCGTTGCCCCGACCCGCCGCGCCAGAGCCGCCGCGGCCGCGGAGTAGGTGCCACCGATTTTCTCGCCACCCGCTTTTGCAGATGCGGCAAAGTGCTGGTGCGGATGTCAAAAGACCCCGTGGCCGGGCTTGTCCCGGCCACCCACGTCTTCACAGCAGCTTGTCGTAAAGGTCTTCCCAAAACGCGTTGTCACGATGGATGAGGTGGACTTTCCACGCGCGCGGCCAGTGCTTGATGTTCATCTCGCGCTGCTTTGCCATGAGAATGTCATCGTGCCACTCGGCATAGACAAGGCGCTTTAATCCGTATTTCTTGGTGAACCCCTCCGCGACACCCTCGCGGTGCTCCCAGGCGCGGCGAGCGAGATTGACCGACGTACAGCGGTCCGTTCGGCCGGTTGGTCATGAGGTACACCCATCCACCCATGGCATGAATTGTACACGATTTGTTCTATACGCAACCAAGACGTGGGTGGCCGGGACAAGCCCGGCCACGGGGATTTAGGACGAAGCGGTTGGATTGCACCGCCGCGCTCACCCAGCGTGGTTGAGCTTCAGCCCGGCGACCGGCCACTCGACCGCGACGAGCCGGCCGGTCCATGAGAGGGTGATGTAGGCGGTTTTCATGTCGGGGCCGCCGAAGCAGATGTTGGTGGTCATCGGGTCGGGCATCTTGTGGTGCTCGATGTGCCTGCCGTCGGGCGAAATGACGGTGATGCCGCCATTTATGAGGGTCGCGACGCAGATCCGCCCGTCTTCTTGCAGCGCCAGCGAGTCGAAACGCTGATAGCCGCCCATCCCGGCAACCAGACGCCCGCCATGCGGCGACGGCCACGGTTCCTTCCGGACCACGCCGGGAGCCTCGATCGGAAACGCCCAGAGCCGCGCTGCCTCGGTTTCGGCGACATAGAGCGTGTTGCCGTCCGGCGACAGGCCGATCCCGTTCGGCGTCATCATCGGGTAGGCGATTTCGGTAATGAAGGAGCCGTCGGCCTTTGCGTAATAGACCGCGCCGCGGTCCATCTCGCGCGCCCGCACCTTGCCGAGATCGCTGAAATAAAGCCCGCATGGGCATCGAAGACGAGGTCGTTCGGACCCTTCAACGGCACCTCTCCGCAGGCGCGATAGAGGCACTCGACCGCGCCGGTCTTGAGATCGACCCGCTCGATCCGCCCGCCGCTATAGTCTTTCGCCTGCATGATCGGCCGGATATGGCCGGCTTCGCGGTGCCATTCGAAGCCGCCATTGTTGGCGATAGTGCATTTGCCGTCCGGCCCCAGCGCGGCACCGTTCGGCCCGCCGCCGGTCCGCGCCGCGACGGTTTTCGCCCCGTCGCCAGCGACCCGGGTCAGCGTGCCGCCGGCGATCTCGACGAGCAGCACCGAGCCGTCGTCCAGCGCCACCGGCCCCTCGGGAAACTGCAACGCCTCGGCGAGGGTGCGCAATTCCATCGGCACGGGCTTTCCGATCAGTTGGCGACAGGCGGCGCCATCAGCGACCAGTACCAGCCGTAGAATTCGCGGTCGAGCGGCGCCGCGGCGATGCCGTCGCCGGCCTCGCGCAGCGCATCGCCGAGCGGGTCGCCAATCGGATCAATCGCACCATTGCCGCGCCGCGACCCGCCGGGCACCGGCATCTCAACCAGCTCGACATCGGTCTGGCCGGGAAAGCGCGGGGTGAGCCGAATGAGGGCCGCGTCGCCGTCTCGCATCGCGACGAGGCTCAGCGGTCCGAGCTCGACCACCGCATCGCACCCGGCGCCGCCGAACGCCAGATCAGGCGATTCCCACAGGAACTTGCGCAGCCGCTTCCAATTCCAATTCGTCTTGGTGAGCTGGCGGCGGCTCACCACCCGGTCGGCGAGATCCTCGGGGACCGCGCCGAGTTCGACCGGCCCGGCCGGCGGCGGCTCGGGCGCGACCGCCGACAGATCGACGAGGATCAGCCCGCGTTGTATCTGCATCGCATAGCGCGGCATGCGAAAGCGCGAGCGGTCGGTTATGTTCGGGCGCAGCATCGGGTCGGTGAGCCGGCCGTCGAGCGCGTAGGACCAGCCGTGATACGCGCAATAGAGATGGGTGGCGTTGCCGGCTTCCGCCTCGCAGACGCGGTACCCGGCATGCAGGCAGGCATTGCGCAGGGCGTGGATCTGGTCGGCGCTCTCGCGCACCAGGACGACCGAGCGCGAACCGACATCGGCGCGCAGATAATCGCCGTCGGCGGCGAGCCGGCTGGCATGGTCGACCGCCAGCCACGGAAGCGTGAAGATCTGCGCCAGCTCGGCGGCGAACACTTCATAGGCGTCGAACAGCTCGGGGGCCGGCACGATCTCGCTGCCGCTGTCGAGCTGGTCTCCGATTGCCTTGATGCTGTCGGGAAGCTCCATGGTCGGGTCCAAATCCTGGGTTGTTCCGCTATGCCGCTAATAGCCGGGTTTGCCGCCGCTGCCTATCGAAAGATCGCCGATCGGTGATGGCGACCCTTTGCTTGACACCGGCGCGCGGCGCATGCGCTGATTTCTCATCCGATCGGAGGAACCCTGATGGCTGTGACGGCGATGCAAGCGACGCGCATGAGCGAGGCCGAATGGCAGACGCGGCTCGACCTCGCCGCCTGCTTTCGCCTGGTCGACCTGTTCGGCTGGTCGGACCTGATCAATACCCGCATCACGGCTCGGATACCGGGAGCGCACGATCATTTTCTGATCAACTCTTTCGGCATGCTCTACGACGAGATCACCGCCTCCTCGCTGGTCAAGATCGATGCCGAGGGCAACGATGTCGAGCCCTCCGGGCACGAGGTCAATCGCGGCGGCTTCGCGATCCCCGGCGCGATCCATATGGCGCGCCCGGACATCAATTGCGTCATTCACACTCACACAATCGCAGGCTGCGCGGTGTCGATGCAGAAGGCGGGGCTGCTGCCGCTGAACCAGCATGCCCTGCAGGTGATCGGCGACATTGCCTATCACGACTATGAGGGCACCGGGAGGAGCCCCGACGAGCGCCAGCGGTTCCTCGCCGATTTCGGCGACAAGCACATCATGGTGCTGCGCAACCACGGCCTGTTCATCATCGGGCGCAGCATCGCCGAGGCCTTTGTCGCAACCTACCGGATGGAGCGCGCCTGCGCGATGCAGCTCGCGTTCCAGCAGTCGGGCGCCGAGTTCAACGCGCTCTCCGACGCGGTCGTCAGCGCCGGCTATGCCAGGTCCGGTGCCGGCGCAGCACGCGGCCACGATCCGAACACACTCGATTGGCCCGCATTGCTGCGCAAGCTCGACCGGATCGACCCGTCCTACAAGGAGTAGGCAAGTAATAGCGGGCACGGACGCCGCGGCGCCCGGCCGCCGGTCACGTCTTTACGGTGATCTCGACTCGCCGGTTCTTCTGGCGGCCGTCGGGATCGTCGGCGCCGTTGGGTTTGGTGTTCGGCGCCACCGGACGGGTCTTGCCCCAGCCGCGCGTTGTCATCGCCGCGGCGATGCCGTGCTCGGCGAGCCAGCGCCGCACTGAATCGGCGCGTTGTTCCGACAACTTCTGGTTGTACCGGTCGTTGCCCTTGCCGTCGGTATGGCCCTCGATCAACACGGCTGCCTTGGGATAGGCCTGCAATACGGCGACGACCTTTTCGAGCGCCGGTCCGGCCTCAGGCCGCAGGTTGGCCTTGTCGAAATCGAACAGTACGTCGGCCGACAGGTTGATCTTGATCTCGCGGCCGGTGACCTTCGCGCCGAGATCCTTGAGCGCACCTTGGAGGTCCTGGACGTGCGCCTTCACTGCCGCGCCAACGCCGCGCAGTTCGAGGATTTGGGGCTTCAGAGCGAAAACCGCGGGCTTGAGCGCGAAAACCTCGGCCTTGAGCGGGTACACCTCGCCGTGAGCACCCGGCGGCAACGGATCGTCGGGACCGATCTGCTGCCCCAGGCTCGGCGATGACCACAGGAGCATTGCACCGAGAGCAAGCCATCCGAGGCGCCCGACCCACAGGCCCATCGAAATTCTCACTGGCTGATCGGTACGTCTTCAAAGGGCGTGAATTTAGGTATCGCGATGCTGATCTTTGTCGAACTCGCCGGCGGCGCCGGGAACTTGGCCCAGTTCACCCGCTGCTGTCCGGGGGGCAAGTCGCCGTACCAAACGTCAAGGATCCTGTGGCCGGCCGAATCGGTCAGAAATTGGTATCGCTTGTTCTCGGCCGGATCGATGTAAAATAGTTCGTCCCAACCGAAGGTATAGGGGATCGGCTTCGTGGGCGTCGCAACAAGGCCGCCTGCGCCCGCCCCGGCGCCGTTCACGATCCGCCAGCGAACCAATAACGCGCCGCCGCTGACCCGTTTGGCTTCGAGCAGGTCGCAACGCAGCGTCGGGTCTAGCGAATATTCGGCGCTCGCCAGCGGGCCGGCCGGCGCGGCCGGCGATGGCGTCTGCTGGGCATCCGCCGGCGCGCCGCTGATCAGCGCGCCAAGCGCGATGGCTGTGCAGGCGATCCACAATCTCCGCATCATCTTCCTCCCCAAGCGATCAGGTCCTGTCCGCCACGGCGTCTTCATACCCTATACCGTAGGCTCGGCCATGGAAGAAGGCGGCGAAATCGCGTTTTGCGGATCGCGCGATTGGCTTGCTCCGCGGGCCGGACCAAGGCAGCATGCAGCAATCAGGCCGCGAGGCGGCCGGCGGCGTCGGAACAGGTGGGTTCAAGCTGGCTTGGCGCCGCACTAACGTGTCGGATTTGCCGAACACAAATTCGCGGGAGGTTGTCATGCCTGTCGTTAAAGTCTCCGATCTCGCCTATGGGCGGCTGCGCTCGCCCGATCTCGACAAGCAGGAGGAATTTCTGACGGCGTTCGGTATGGTCCGCGCCGATCGCACCAAGACCGCGCTCTATATGCGCGGCACCGATGCGCCGCATCACATCCATGTGACCGAACTGGGCGAGCCCAAATACGTCGGCATCGCGTTCCATGCCGGGAGCCCGGACGACCTCGAAAAGCTGTCTCGCGCGCCCGGTGCCTCGCCGATCGAGAGCATTGACGAGCCGGGTGGCGGCAAGCGCGTGCGGCTCACTGACCCGGACGGGTTCCAGGTCGAAATCGTCCACGGCATGGCGATGCTGCCGAAGATCCCGGTGGTGCGCCCGCCGGTCAATACCGGCGAAGACAAGACGCGCCGTAAGAACGCGCTCTATCGCGTCGCTCGCGGTCCCAGCCACGTCAAGCGGATCGGCCATTTCGTCGTGATGACGCCGAATTTTGACAAGATGATCGGCTTCTATCGCGAGATGGTCGGCTTCCGCTGCTCGGACGAGGTCTATGTCGACGACAAGACGAACGTTGTCGGCTCGTTCAACCGGCTCGATCGCGGCGACGACTATGTCGACCACCACGTGTTCTTCTGCATCCGCGGCGACAAATCGGGCCTCAACCACCTGTCGTACGAGGCCGCCGACATCGATGACGTGATGATCGGCCACGAACACATGCAGGGAAAGGGTTACGAGCACTATTGGGGGATCGGCCGGCATTCGCTCGGCAGCCAGGTGTTCGATTATTGGGGCGACCCGTGGCACCGGGTGCACGAGCATTGGGCCGATACCGATGTGCTCAACGCCCAGGTGCCGGCGAACCTGATCGGGCGCGGCGAACTCGACGGACCGTGGGGCGAGGCGATCCCGCCACGATTCATGGGCCACGCCACGCCCTGAGCCGGCAAAGGCCGGATCCGGACCCAGCCCTGGGTCCGGATCCGGCCTCCCCGGGTACGGTAATCGATAAAATTCAGCGATCGCCGGCGGCGGATCGCGGTGAGCCCGGTCTCAACCTACGATAGGATTGCGTCGCCGCTCTAACGCGTTAATCTGATCCCAGAACCGCGTAGAAAAGTTAAAAACGCGGTTCGGGGGGATGCATGATGCGTGGGCGCGGCAGCATCACCGGCACCGCTTGTCTGCTGTTGAGCCTGGCGACAAGCCTGGTCGGCTGCGCCTTTACCTACACCGATGCAAATGGCGATCGCCATGCGATCGGCCTTCTCGACATGACCGTGCGGGCGCCGGCGGCGCCGGCGACCCTGGCAGGGGATGTGGTCGAGATCACCAGCCTGGGCCTCTCTCTCGGGCAGAACGCACTGGGCGGCTACCTTACCGCCGGTTTCAACCGTCAAACCACCGCCGCGCTGCGCGACAACGCCCTGGTGCTCGGCAACCCGGTCGCAGCCTTGGCGCCGATCGATTACCAGGAAATCGGAGCACGACAATGATGTGGGTTCGCACCCTCGGCACGCTCGGTCTGGCCATCCTGGTAGCCGCTTGCGCCGACAACTACGCGACGTTCGTGACTTCGACCGATATTGGCATCAGTGCCGATGCGACCACCCAGGACCTGCATCTGGGCTATGTGCGCACCGAGTTGTTCGTCGGCCCGGCCTACCCGGATAAGGGCGAGGCGCCGGCTGCCTTCGGCTATCACCACTCAGACTTGTCAATCTTCAGTCCGAAGATCAAGCAGCTCTACGCGACCGGCCGAGCCGCCGAATTGGTGACACAGATCGAAGTTCCCGACAAAAAACCGGAGGAGCCGGACGTTCAGTCGGGGGAGCGCCGCCCGCTGGTTTTCGGCACCGGGACCAACCTTGGACTGCAGGTCGGCTTCGCGGGAGGCACGCCGTCGAAGGTGAAATTTGGCTTTAACCGGGAGGAACTCTCGATCATCCCTCTCCACCGCGAAGCGCCGACGGACAAAAAAGCTGATAAATATGCCCCGGTCTTGGCTGCGATCGACATGGATCAGTCGCTGAAGAGCGAAGCCGCCTCGAAGGTTAAGATGACCCAGTTTTTTGCCACGGGTGCCGCCGCGCGAAATATCGCGAAACGGCCTGATATTCGCGTTTATTTCCAGGAGCAGGCGAGCTTGGCCGTCAGCAAAGCCGTTGACGAGGATTTCGCCAAGGCCGTAAAGCAGAGACAGACGGACTACGAAACGATCGTGGCTTATTTCAAGGGTATGTCGCCATCAGAGTTCAAGGTCGCCCGCGACAAACTTTTGAAGGATTCGGGCCTTGCAACGCGTGCCGCCTGGTCTCGCCTGAAAACGATCAACGATAAAGAAAAATTTTTGGACGTTATCAAGGAGAACCCCCTTCTTACAGGTACCCTAGCCGAAACAATCCTCAAAACATAGCAACATACGGAGGAAACCATGACCGTGTATCTGACAGCTTGCAAAGACGATAAAGAGATAATTAAAACGGTTAAGAAGTATCTAGTGGACGAAGCCGAACACGCAATCCTTGCAACAACCGACAGCGCTATCGCGGGGGAGATCTGGGACGATTCTGACTTACGCCTGAAAATCGACGATAAGGTTAAAGATGTCGTTCCTCCCGATGGATGCGTTTTCATCCTCTCTGAAAAGGCAGAATAACTCTGCTCGAAGGACGCGATCGATGGCGACCCAAATAAGCCCGCACTTCACATTGGAGGAGCTGGTTCACAGCGATTTCGCGTTGCGCAACGGGATCGACAATTCAACAACCGACCCGGCGATCATCTCGCCCTGAGCATTCTGGAGCCGATCCGCGCGCATTACGGTTTCGCCTTCTCACCGACAAGCGGTTATCGCTGCCCGGAGGTGAATAAAGCAACAGGAGGAGCAACCAATTCACAGCACATGCGTGGTCAAGTCGCCGACATTGTCCTGCCGGGCATATCGCGCCTTGCACTCGCTCAATGGATCGAGCGATCGCTGGATTTCGACCAGCTCATCCTCGAACGCTACACTCCCGGCGACCCGAATAGCGGCTGGGTCCATTGCTCGTACAGGTCGGCGGCAGAAAACAGGAAGGAATCGCTTACCTATCCACCCGGTGCGCATGGTTACCTACCCGGGTTACAACCGTAGGATGGACCCGGCAGGAGACCACCATGGACGACCAGACCAAGAATGCAATCAGAACCGCTCTGCGGGTTAACGAGATCGGGCGCGAAAGCCCGTACAAACTGTCGTTCGCAGGGAAAGGCAAAAGCGGCGCCAGTTTCGGCGCGGCGCAAGGTGACATGGCGGCACAGCCGCTCGCCCGCGATACGCTGTGGCAGATCCTTCAGGTAAACGGCGCTCCTGCCGACCAGATCGCCTCGATTATCGGCCAATTGTCAGGCCCGCTTTACAGCAATCCGTTGTCGGAAGCGGACGATCGAGTGGTCGAGAACGCGTTGGCGTCTTCCGCCGGCCGCGACCTCATCGACCGGATGGATGCCCAGATCATGGATGAGGTATTCCAATCCGTCGGCGATTGCGAAGACGCGGCTGCTGCCGCGGGCATCACGATTGACCAGGTCGCTGAACTATACATGGCGCTGTGGATCAACATGACCGGGCCCCCGACGGTGCTGAAGGACTGGGTTTCCGGCAATGATGTTTGGCTCGATAGTCACAGAAACAGGATTGTTCGCCCGACGGCTCGGGTTACCGAGGCGATGATGATAAATTACCTGCGGAGCACCGATTACTTTGTCGCGAATCCGCGAAATTTTGGTCACATGCAGGAAGCCGTATCTGCCGGAGCGGCACATCTTTAGACGCAGAGCGTTGCCGCCTCAGATGCTGTAACGGTCGTGCGCCCACTGACGAGATTGCTACCGCGAGCCGGCGACATTATCCTTCTTGCGGCTATGAGCGCCGCCGCCATGCCAGGGAGCACGCCATGAAAACTTTCGTCCGTTGCGGAAGCCTGTTCACCGGGCGCGAGGACGAGCCGTTATCCGGCGCGGCGCTGGTCTTCGACGAGGACGGTGGGATCAGCTATGCCGGTCCCGAAGCCGGGGCGCCGCGGCGGGCGAAGGCCGACCGGCTGATCGATTATTCCGGCGGTTTCGTGATGCCGGGCCTGATCGATGTACATACCCACCTCGCCTACGGCAACGCCAAGAGCGAGGAGGACATCGACCTCTACAGCCCCATGGAATTCCGCGCGTTGCGCGGCATGTTCTTTGCCCAGAAGGTCGCGGCCTCGGGCTACACGGCGATCTGCTCGCCGGGCGATGCGGGCCAGATCTCGCTCTCGATCCGCAACGCGATCCGGGCCGGGCTCTTCGACGGGCCGCGGGTCATGGCGGCGGGGCCCTATTTGACCACGCATCAGGGCCTCACAGACTGGTATCCGACCTGGATCGGCGTCCCCGAGACCTCGATCGGCAAGCTCGTCACCAACAGCAACGAGGCGGTCGAGGAGGTGCGCCGCCAGGTCAAAAACGGGGTCGATTGCATCAAGATCGCGCTCGACGGCATCCAGCGCCGCCCCGATGGCGAGCTGATCGCGGCGTTCACCCAGGAAGAGACCGACATCATCGTGCGCGAAAGCCATCGCCTCGGCCGAAAGACGATCGCCCATGCTGTCGGGCGCGAGGCGACGCTCTATGCGGCCCGCGCCGGGGTCGACCTGATCTTCCACGGCTTCGATCTCGACGAGGAATGCATCGCGGCGATGCTCGAGACCGGCAGCGCGCTGTGCCCGACCTTGACGCATCCGCGCAACATGGTCGATTTCACCCAGCCGCACGACCCGGCCTATCTGAAGGGCCGGGTCGAGCAGACCGAGCGGCGATACCGGCTCGGCGTTGCCCGGCTGAAGAAGGCGGTGGCCGCCGGCGTGCCGTTCATGACCGGCACCGATTCGGGGTTCGCGATCACCCCCTACGGCGAATGGCACGCCAAGGAGCTCGAGCTGTTCGTCGCGGATCTCGGCTTCACCCCGGCGGCGGCGTTGCGCGCCGCGACCGCGGTCAATGCCGGGTTCATGAGCCAGGGCCGGAACGAGATCGGCGTATTGGAAGCAGGCCGCGCCGCCGATTTCATCGTGCTCGACGGGTCGCCCCTTGCCGATATCCGGGTGCTGCAGGACAAGCGGCGGCTCCGTGCGGTCTATATCGCCGGCAAGGAATTGAAGATCGCCGACCGGCCCTACGATCCGCGCCAGGTCAGCGATTTCGCGCTGTCGAACTGGACCGACCTCTACACCCAGGCGCGGGTCGCCGAACTCGGCATCGGCCAGCGCCGGCTGGCGGCGGAGTAATGTTTCACCGCAGTCCCGGCGGAAGCCTGGCGGAAGCCGGGACCCACTGATCCGCTTTCGAAGCGGTTGAAAAATGGATCCCGGCTTTCACCGGGACTGCGGTATTTACCTCGTTATTCGGCGGCGATCGCGTGCGGTGCCGGCGCGGAACGGAAACGCATCATGAGGTCCGCCTCCTTCGCCTTGGCGCGCTTGAGGCTCGCTTCCTTTATATGGCCAAAGCCGCGAATTTCCAGCGGCAGCGCAGCGAGTTCGACGGCGGTCGCGTGGTTTGCCGGCGACAGCGCATCGGTGATCTCATCGAGCAGGGCTTCGTATTCGGCGACGAGGCGGCGTTCGCCCTTGCGCTCGGCGGTGCGCCCGAAGATGTCAAACGGCGTTCCGCGCAGGCCGCGCAGCCTGGCCAGAAGCCGAAATGCGCCAAGCATCCAGGAGCCATAGACGCGCTTTTGCAGATGCCCGGTCGCGGGATCGCGCTGTGCCAGGAGCGGCGGCGCCAGATGAAAGCGCAGCTCGTAGGGACCCTCGAACTGGTCGGCAACCCGCGCCAGGAAGTCGCTCTCGGTGTAGAGCCGGGCGACCTCGAATAAGTCCTTGTAGGCCATCACCTTGAAGAGCGCGCGGGCGGCCGCTTCGGTCAGCGCCGTGCTGCCGCTGAGGCACGCGGCTTCGGCCTCGCGCAGGCGGCGTACCCGGTCGAAATAGCGCCTCGCATAGGCGGCGTTCTGATACGCGCTAAGGAATTCAGCGCGCCGCCCGACCAGTTCGTCGAGCGATTCCGACGGCCGGTGGCTTTCCGGCAACGCGTCTTTCGCCACGGCCCGCGCTTCGACCGACGCACGATCGAATGCCGCGCGGCGGCCCCAATGGAAGGCGCTGCGGTTGAAGGCGACGGCGACGCCGTTGAGCTCGATGGCGCGCTCGATCGCCGCCGCCGATATCGGCACCAGCCCTTCCTGATAGGCGTAGCCGAGCATGAACAGATTGGTGGCGATCGAATCGCCGAAGAGCCCGGTCGCGAGGCGCGTCGCTTCGACGAATTCGGCATTGCCGGCGCCGACCGCCGCGGAAATGCTGCGGCATAGCTCGCTCGCGGGGAACGGAAGATCGGGGTTGCGGGTGAAGTCGCCGGTGATCGTCTCGTGGCTGTTGACGATCGCGCGGCTGTGCCCGGGCTGGAGCCTGGAGAGCGCCTCGCCGCTCGCCGATACCACCAGATCGCAGCCGAGCAGCAGGCGCGCGCTGCCGGCGGCGATGCGCACCGCGTGGATCGAATCCGGCCGCTCGGCGATGCGGATATGGCTGAAGACCGCGCCGCCCTTCTGCGCGAGGCCGGTCATGTCGAGCACGGTGACACTCCTGCCTTCGAGATGCGCGGCCATGCCAACGAGGGCGCCGATCGTCACCACGCCGGTGCCGCCGACCCCGGTGACGAGAATGCCATAGGGCTCGGCGAGGCCGGGCAGCGATGGTTCGGGCAGCGGCGGCAGACCGTCCTCGGCCAGATCCCCAGCCTCGCGCTTCCTCAGCGCGCCGCCCTCAACGGTGACAAAGCTCGGGCAGAAGCCCTTGAGGCAGGAAAAATCCTTGTTGCAGCTCGACTGGTCGATCGCGCGCTTGCGCCCGAACTCGGTCTCCACCGGCACCACCGAGAGGCAGTTCGAGGTTGCCGAGCAATCCCCGCACCCCTCACAG
>CAYMRQ010000040.1:0-27406 GCA_964392845.1 uncultured Rhizobium sp. | reverse complement strand
TGGTCGAGCACAAGCGCGACGTCGTGATCCTGCTCGATTCGATCACCCGCCTCGCGCGCGCCTACAACACCGTCGTCCCATCCTCGGGCAAGGTGCTGACCGGCGGCGTCGACGCCAACGCATTGCAGCGGCCGAAGCGGTTCTTCGGCGCGGCGCGCAACATCGAGGAAGGCGGCTCGCTGACGATTATCGCCACCGCCCTCATTGATACCGGCTCGCGCATGGACGAGGTGATCTTCGAGGAGTTCAAGGGCACCGGCAATTCGGAGATCGTGCTCGATCGCAAGGTCGCTGACAAGCGCACCTTCCCGGCGCTCGACATCACCAAATCGGGCACCCGCAAGGAGGAATTGCTGGTCGATCGCGGCGTCCTCGCAAAGATGTGGGTGCTGCGCCGCGTGCTGATGCCGATGGGCACCAATGACGGTCTCGAATTCCTGATCAACAAGCTCAAGGATTCGAAGAACAATTCCGAGTTCTTCGACGCGATGAACACCTGATCTTTCGATCTCATCCCGGCGAAGGCCGGGATCCATCTCTCAACAGCGCGTGTGCTGAAAGGTGGATCCGACTCTCGCCGGATGACAAGGAAGCGCTACACCGTAAGCACGGTCGAGCCGGTGGTCTTGCGCCCCTCCAGGTCGCGGTGGGCCTGCGCCGCGTTGCGCAGCGGATAGCTCTGGTTGACCGCGATCTTGACCGCGCCGCTCGACACCACCTGGAATAGCTCCCGGGACGCGGTCATCAGATCCTCCCGGGTCGCGGTGTAGGTGTTGAGGGTCGGCCGAGTTACGAACAGCGATCCCTTGCCCGCCAGGATGCCGAGATCGACCGGCGGCACCGCGCCCGAGGATTGCCCGAACAGCGCCATCAGACCCAACGGCGCGATGCAGTCGAGCGACTTGTAGAACGTGTCCTTGCCGACCGAATCGTAGACGACCGGGCATTTCTTGCCGCCGGTGATCTCGGCGACCCGGGCGACGAAATCCTCGCGCCGGTAGTTGATCGCGTGGTCGCAGCCATGCTTTTTGGCGAGCGCGGCCTTGTCGTCGTCGCCGACCGTGCCGATCACGGTAGCGCCCAAATGCTTCGCCCATTGGCAGACAATGAGGCCGACCCCGCCGGCCGCGGCGTGGATCAGGATTGTTTCGCCCGGCTTCACCGCATGGGTGCGGCGGATCAGGTACCAGGCCGTCATGCCCTTCAGCATCATCGCCGCGCCCTGCTGGTCGGTGATGCCGGCCGGGATGGGCACGAGCCGGTCGGCCGGCATGACGCGCGCCTCGCTATAGGCGCCGAGCGGCCCGCCGGCATAGGCGACGCGGTCGCCGGGTTTTAATCCGCTGACCCCGGAGCCGACCTCCTCGATGATTCCGGCGGCCTCGGAGCCGAGCCCGCTCGGTAGCGGCATCGCGTAAAGCCCGCTGCGCTGGTAGGTGTCGATGTAGTTGAGCCCCACCGCGCTGTGGCGCAGCCGGACCTGGCCCGGTCCGGGCTTGCCGATTTCGACCTGCTGCCATTCGAGAACCTCGGGTCCGCCGGTTTTCGCAAAACGGATCGCCTGCACCATTGCCGTATTCCTTTCCCTGGAAAATCCACTGGAGTGACGATAGCGAAGAACCGTAGGGCGGAAAAGCGCAGCGCCTTCCGCCAATCGGTGCGGCGACCGCTGATGGCGGAAGACGCTGCGCTCTTCCGCCCTACGCCGGGTTCGGATTACGCGGGCCGATTGCGCCTTCAAGCGCGAGCAGGCGCTGCTTGGTCGCGAGCCCGCCCTCGCCGCTGTAGCCGCCAAGCCCGCCCTTTGCCAGCACGCGGTGACAGGGGATGACGATCGGGATCGGGTTTTTGCCGCAGGCGCGGCCGACCGCGCGCGGCGCCGTGCCAACCGCCTCGGCGAGATCGCCGTAACAACGGGTCTCGCCATAGGGAATGGCCTGCATCGCCGCCCAGACGCGCGCCTCGAAGGACGATCCGGCCGGCGCAAGCGGCAGATCGAAGCGAAAGAGCCTTCCGTCGAAATAGGCGGCGAGCTGACGCGCCGCCTCGGCGAGGAGCGGGCTGCCGTTGCCGGATGGCGCCCCCGCCCAGCGGATCGCGACGATCGCGCCGTCCGTCTCGTCAATCGTGAGCTGCCCGACCGGACTTGGGAGCGACAGGGATGGCATCGGCGCCTCGGCACGAACGTTTCACGAACATTAGCGCAGCGCGGCGAGGTTGTCGACAAGCGCCCGTGCCTCGGTGATTGGCAGCGAACAGACCGGGCCGTCGCAGACATAGGCCGCCGGACGGCCGCCGGCGAGCCCTTTGCCATAGGCGGGATGATCGGCCGGCAGCGCCGCACCGGGCGCGATCGCCTGCACCACCCGGTTCGGCAGCGAGACCTGATAGACCGCCCGGCGCAAGGAAGCGAAGCGCGGGTCATCGGAATCGCCGACGAGGACGATCTGCCCCGGCTTCATCGCCAGCGCGGCATTGTTGATGAGGGTCGCGAGCGGGAAGAAATTGCGTGCCACCTCGCCGGCGAAGACGGCGATGATCGCCGCGGCGCGCCGGCGATAATCCTCCTCGCCGGTTAGGAGGGCGAGTCGGGTCAATACCCCGACCATCGTGCCGTTGCCGGAGGGGACCGCGGCGTCATTCGCGGTCTTGACCCGCGCGATCAAATCCTCGGTGTCGTCCGCGGCAAAGAAATAGCCGCCTTCAGCTGCGTCCCAGTGATGCCGGTCGAGCACCGCGACCCACTGGCGCGCCCGCGACAGATAGGCGTTGTTTGATGTGGCTTCGTAAAGCACCAGGGCGGCGCGGCAGAGATTGGCGTAATCGTCGACGCTCGCCGGATGGCGCGCCTCGCCGGCGCACCAGCTGTGGTGGAGACGGCCATCGGGACCGGTCATCCGCGCGCCGATAAAGCCGAAGGCACGCTCGGCCAGCGCGACCCAGTCGGGCCGGTCGAAGCTGAGCCCGGCCTGGGCGAGCGCGGCAATCATCAGCCCGTTCCAGTCGGCCAGAACCTTGTCGTCGAGCCCGGGCCGCACCCGCGGGGCGCGCGCCTGCAGCAGAGCCTCCCGAGCGCACGCCAGCGCCGCCTCGGTCGCGGGCTCGGCGCGGGCGGGGTGGGCGAGGCGATTGAGGATCGTGTGGCCCTCCCAGTTGCCGTCCGCGGTCACGTCGTAGAAGCGCTTGAACAGCGCAGCCTCGTCGCCGAGCACCGCATCGATCTCGGCCTCGGACCAGACGTAGAACTTGCCCTCCTCGTGCTCGCTGTCGGCATCGAGGCTGCTGGCGAAGCCGCCGTGCTCGTTGACCATCTCGCGTTCGAGCCAGCCAATCGTCTCGCCGACTCGCTGCGCGTAGAGCGGGTCGCGGGTTTCCTCCCAGACCAAGGTCATCAGGCTGATCAGCTCGGCGTTATCGTACAGCATCTTCTCGAAATGCGGCACCAGCCAGCGCGCATCGGTGGCATAGCGGGCATAGCCGCCGCCGAGATGGTCGTAGATGCCGCCCTGCGAGATCGTCGTCAGGGTGCGCAGCACGGCGTCGCGATAGGGGTCGAGGCGGGTGCGTTTCCAGGATCGCCACAACAATTCGAAGATCCCGGCCTGGGGGAATTTGGGCGCGATGCCGATGCCGCCGTTGAGCGGGTCAACCTCGCGCAGCAGCCGCTCGGCAACGCGGTCGAACAGCTCGGCGGAGATCTCCGGCGCGGTGCCGTCGACGGCGGGCTGCGGCCGCCCGAGCCGCGCCAACCCTTGGCGCAATGCGGCGACGTTTTTCAGCACCGTGTCGCGGTCGCCGCGATAGGCGTTGCCGATCGCGGCCAGCACCTGCGGAAAGCCGGGCCGGCCCCAGCGCGGCTCGGGCGGGAAATAGGTGCCGCCCCAGAAGGGTTCGCCTGCCGGCGTCAAAAACATCGTCAACGGCCAGCCGCCGTGCTCGCCCATCAGCGCCAGAGCGTTCTGGTAGATCGTGTCGAGATCGGGGCGCTCCTCGCGGTCGACTTTGATGGCGACGAAACTCTCGTTCATCTGCGCCGCGATTCCCGGATTTTCGAAGCTTTCGTGGGCCATCACATGGCACCAATGGCAGGCGGCGTAGCCGATCGACAGGAGGATCGGCTTGTCGGCTGCCTTGGCGGCGGCCAGCGTTGCGGCGTTCCAGGCCTGCCAATGCACCGGGTTGTCCTTGTGCTGTAAGAGGTAGGGGCTGGTTTCCTCGCCGAGGCGGTTTTTGTCCATGATGCTTCCCATGATCAATCCCCATGCTCAATCCAGCGGGGCGGGTTGCGCCCGGATGTGTTGCCGCGGACAGCTCGACGCGGTAGGGTTTGGCGCCATCTTAGACCCAGAACGGCGGATCGCGTCACCTGCTCCGCCCGACAACAGCGGAGAACCCGAATGCCAGATGCGCCCGCCGACCCGCGGCTGTTCTATTCGCGCCACATCTTCATGTGTAACAACGTGCGGCCGGAGGGCCATCCGCGCGGCTGCTGCATGGCGCGCGCGGAGGCGGCCGGCGGCTTCGACAAATTGCGCGGCTATGCGCGCGAGAAGGCGCGCCAGCTCGGCATCGAAAACCTGCGCTTCAATGCCGCCGGGTGCCTCGACCGCTGCGAGTTTGGCCCCAACATGGTGATCTATCCGGAAGGTGTTTGGTACCGCTTCGAGTCGCAGGCGGACATCGACGAGATCCTCGAGACCCACCTGAAGGGCGGCGGGCGGGTCGCGCGGCTGATGCTGCAGCCCGAGCAGCTGCCGCCGAAGCACTGAAGGCCGGCGAACCAACCACCGATACGGTTTACGCCCCGGCAACCGCTGCCGGGCGCGCGGCAATCGCGATCATCCGGCTGTCCGGCCCGGTCTCCGGTCCGGCCTTGGCAGCTCTCGCGGGGAAGCTCCCGCCGCCGCGGGTCGCGCGCCATGTCCGGCTGCGCGATCCCGCCAGCGGCGAGGCGCTGGATGACGGCTTGGCGCTGTGGTTTCCGGCGCCGCGCAGCGTTACCGGCGAGGATGTCGCCGAACTGCACGTGCACGGCAGCCGCGCCGTCTTAGCCGCGGTCATGGCGGCGCTCGGCCGGCAGGGCCTGCGCCTCGCCGAGCCCGGCGAATTCACCCGCCGGGCCTTTCTCAACGGCAAGCTCGATCTGGTGCAGGCCGAGGCCGTGGCCGATCTCGCCGCCGCCGAAACCGAAGCGCAGCGGCGCCAGGCGTTGCGCCAGCTCGACGGCCATCTGGGCGACGTCTATCGCGGCTGGGCCGACCGGCTGTTGCGCCTCCTGGCCCATCTCGAAGCGGTGATCGATTTTCCCGATGAGGATCTGCCGCCCGAGATCGAGGCGAGGGTCACTGCCGAGACGGCTTCGCTCGCCGCCGAGATCGCGGGGCACCTGGCCGACGGCCGCCGCGGCGAGCGGCTGCGCGACGGAATCGCGGTGGCAATCGTCGGGCCGCCCAATGCCGGCAAATCGAGCCTCCTTAATCAGCTTGCCCGGCGCGAGGCGGCGATCACCTCGCCGATCGCCGGGACGACGCGCGATGTCATCGAGGTGGCGATCGATCTTGCCGGCTTTCCGGTTGTGCTGGCCGATACCGCCGGGCTGCGCGACAGCGCCGATGCGATCGAGCAGGAAGGGCTGCGACGCGCCTTGGCGCGGGCCGAATCGGCCGAGCTGCGCCTCTTCGTGTTCGATGCCGGGCGCCCCGAGGATGCAGAAGGCGCCGCCGCCTGGCCCGGCCCCGACACGCTCATCGTTGCCAACAAAATCGATCTGGCCGCAAACCGGGAACATCTGCCGCCCGGAGCGGTCGCGCTGTCGGCGCTGACCGGCGAGGGCATCCCCGGTCTGATCGCGACGCTCGCCGCGCGGGTCGCCGAGACCTACGACATCGCGGCGCCGCTGTTGACCCGGGCGCGACATCGCGAGGCGCTGGAAACGGCGGCCGACGCGCTGCAGCGTTCGCTCGCCGCCGATCTCGCCGAGCTGCGCGCGGAGGACCTGCGCGTCGCCTGGCGCAGCCTCGGCCGCATCACCGGCCGGGTCGATGTCGAAGACCTGCTCGACGTGATTTTCGCCGATTTCTGTTTGGGGAAGTGACCGAAATTATGTAGCAGTCTCACCTAACGTGGCGGCCGGCGCCGAGTTTTTATCCAATCCGATATTATGATGAGGGCCGCTATACCGCCGAGAATGGTGGCGACGCTGGCTGCGGTTTCAAGCATGGGGGCTCCTTAGCCGAGGAGCCCCCTATCAATAACAACTTGGCGCGAAAGTAAAACACGATGCCGGCGACTTTTACACAACGCTGATATGCAAAACCACTCGCCTAGACGCGTGGCGCAAACGGCACGGCCTTTGGCCGTCCCCCCAAGTCCCGCAAGGCGGGATTGAATAGCGGATTTGCGCCGCACGACGCCGTGGTAGAATCCTCGGTGCTAGTAATCCAGCGGTTGCGAAATCGCCGTTTGACCTGGCGGGCAACTAGATGCAGCGCCTAAAGCCGTCACCCATCGCATAATATAGATGGCGACGGTTGACGGACGCCGCGGCATCTGGCCTACTGCCGATGACGATTCGCGTTCCTAAGCATCTTCCATCGAGAAGACCCGGATCCCGTTCGAAGCCCTGAAGTGGGGCGGGGCGCATGGGGCGCTCCGGGGAAAGACAGGCCCAGTCCTGTCGTCTCTCGATGGAGGCGGCAATGGCCGCATTCGTCAACGGGCTGCCCTGGGGACGCACGGTTAGCGTGCGCGATTATCTCAGGTGCAGATACGGAAAGTGGGAGCACGTTCGCTCCCACTTGCGCAGGTGGCCTCGGTCCTGACACGACCAGAGGACGCCAACAAAATGCTGGACCCAAAACTCGGCGCCCTTCGGGGCGCCGTTCTTTTGTGAATGCATCGTCCACCGATTCGGTTGGTCGGTCAAGGTTCAATTTGTACGAATCCCGACAAATCGGTACAAATGATCCATGCCCCGAAGCGGACGCCGCAGCACCACAGGATCACGTCTCGATCTCGACGAGCCATTGCGAAGCGAGTTCGCCGACTACTTATCAGCGAAAGATGACGCTGCGGTTAAAACGATCGTGCACCGCGCGATCCGCGCCTACATGAAGGCTGATCTCGATGCAAATCAGGGACTCAAAGAGCGCTACGAGGAGTTGCGCCGCTTACGCCGCAACGGCGGTGCAACAAATGTCCGGCTGATCAAACCGCCAGAGAAAGCCTGCTAAGCCGGCAACAAGCGCCATTTCCCCGGCCAAGTTGTGATCGATCACGGCGCGCAGCGCGCAGGATGGGCTGAGCGCGGCGAAACCCATCATGTCAATGGACGACAACGGTCAATGATGGGTTTCTCGCTGGTCAACCCATCCCGCGGTTCTTTTGCCTTACCAATGTAGATCGTTATCGTCCGCGTTGGGGAACTCGGGCCAAACAAGCGCGTCATCGCCGGCTTCTGCGATTTTCTTCGAGGCGTCTGCCCAGCCGACGCGGGGTTTCCGCTTCGGCCGCTCGCGGCCTGTGGCTTCGGGAGCGTCACGATTGTCGCTTTTGGTCATGCCGGCGAAGCTACCGCGAACGTGCCAGCGTTTCACGTGAAACCTCGACAGCCCGGGGCACCCTCCCTACATTCCGCCGCCATGAATGAATTTACCGCCAGCTACGATGTCGTCGTGATCGGCGGCGGGCATGCCGGGTGCGAGGCGGCCGCCGCCGCGGCGCGCGTTGGCGCGAAGACCGTGCTGTTGACGCACCGGCGGGCGACGATCGGCGAGATGTCGTGCAACCCGGCGATCGGCGGGCTCGCCAAGGGCCATCTGGTGCGCGAGATCGATGCGCTCGATGGGGTGATGGGGCGCGCGATCGATCGCGCCGGGATCCAGTTCCGCATGCTGAACCGCAGCAAGGGACCAGCGGTGCGCGGGCCCCGGGCTCAGGCCGACCGCAAGCTCTATCGAGCGGCCATGGCGGCGCTGCTCGCCGATATCGCCAGCCTCACAATCCTCGAAGGCGCGGCCGAGGATTTGCTGCTCGATGCCGCCGGGCGGATCTGCGGGCTCGTCCTCGGCGATGGCAGGCGGATCGCCGTCGGCCGCGTCGTGCTGACCACCGGCACCTTCCTCGGCGGGCTCATTCATATCGGTCAGGAGAAGATCCCCGCCGGCCGGGTCGGCGAGGCGCCGGCGCTTGGATTGTCGCGGACGCTGCGGCGCTGCGGCTTTGCGCTGGGGCGCCTGAAGACCGGGACGCCGCCGCGGCTCGACGGCACCACGATCGACTGGCAGGGGCTCGCCATCCAGGCGGGCGATGATCCGCCAGTGCCGTTCTCGTTCCTCACCGGGCATATCACGACGCCGCAGGTGGTCTGCCACATCACCGAGACCACGCCGCAGACGCATGCCGTCATCCGCGCCAATCTCGACCGCTCGCCGCTTTACGCCGGCGACATCACCGGGGTGGGGCCGCGCTATTGCCCGTCGATCGAGGACAAGGTGGTGCGCTTCGCCGACCGCTTGCATCACCAGATCTTCCTCGAGCCGGAAGGGCTCGACGACGACACGATCTACCCGAACGGGGTCTCGACCTCGCTGCCGCGCGACGTGCAGGCGGCGTTCATCGCGACGATCCCTGGCCTCGAACGCGCTGTAATGCGGCGTCCGGGCTACGCGATCGAATACGATTACGTCGACCCTCGCGAGCTGTACCCATCGCTCGAAACCAGGCGGGTGCCCGGCCTCTACCTCGCCGGCCAGATCAACGGCACGACCGGCTACGAGGAGGCGGCGGCGCAGGGGCTGATCGCCGGGCTCAATGCGGCGCTGTCGGCCTCCGGCAGTCCATCAGGTTCTGGGCCGCTCGTGCTCGACCGGGCCGACGCCTATATCGGCGTCCTGATCGACGATCTGGTGACGCGCGGGACAGCCGAGCCCTATCGCATGTTCACCTCGCGCGCCGAATACCGGCTGACGCTGCGCGCCGACAACGCCGACCAGCGGCTGACCCCATTGGGGCTCCGGGTTGGCGTGATCGGGGGCGAGCGCGCCCGCGCCTTCGCCGCGAAGATGGCGGCGCTCGACGCCGGCCGCCTGCTGGCTGGCGAACTGCGACTGAGCCCGACCGCGCTGCGCCGGCACGGCATTTCGGTCAATGCCGACGGGGTCGCGCGCTCGGCCGCGGAGCTCCTGGCGTATCCCGGGATCGATGCGGCGCGGCTCGCCGCGATCTGGCCCGGGCTGGGTGCGCTGGCCCCGGATATCGCCGAACAGCTCGAAATCGATGCGCGCTATGCCGGCTATCTCGAACGCCAGGCGCGCGACATCGCCGCCTTTCGCCGCGATGAAGCGCTGCTGCTGCCCGACAGCCTCGACTACGCCGCAATCGGCAGCCTGTCGGCGGAGATCCGCGGCAAGCTCGCCGCGGCGCGGCCGGCGACCCTCGGCGCGGCGGCGCGAATCTCGGGCGTCACCCCGGCGGGGCTGGTCGCGCTCTTGCAATATGTCAAGCGGCAGCCCGCAGCGATAATGGGTCAGTTTGCATCTCGCCTACCGACCCAAAGCCGACCCACCGACACCCAAACCGCCCGAATCGGAGCCCAATCGACCGGCTGCTGAGATTCGGGGCGCGTGATGAAAAGTCGATCAGCTCACACGCGAAAGCATTGGGAGCAACGTCGCCTCGTTAGGATCAGAGCCTTTTTGAGCGGGTCCTGGGCGCCTGTCTCCTCGTGCTTCGCTGTCGCGCAGCCTTCACCGGAAGCGCCGCCCACGCCGCCCGATGGCGCCCAAAAATTACGGTAGAAGGGCTCAAAAAAAGGGTTGTTTACTCATAATTCATCCGTATAAACCATAAGAACGGGCGTTTGGCCGCCTGGCCATCAACACCGGTATCGTGCGCATGCTCGATTGGCTCAAACGGAAAGCCGCCCCTGCCCCCAGCGCGCAGTCGCTTGAGAGCGAAGACCAGAAGCCCCTAACCGAGGAGAGGCTCGGACGGATGTTGGACCGGCTCGGGTCCGACAGTAGAGCGCACAGAGAGCCTGCGGCGGCGGCGTTGGATAAGATCGATCTGCTGCCGAGCACCGACGGTAGAGCGGCCATCGAGCCCGCGGCGGTGGGGCTGAACGAGATCGAGCCGCCGCCGACCACCGACAGTGGAGCGGATGACCGCTTCACTCTTCGCCGCGCGGACCTCACGATAACCCAGCGCGGGCAGGGCCCTTCCGCCGCCGAGTTGTTGGCCAAGGGTTACTCCTTTGGGACCGGCCCTGACGGTAAGATGTTAATCTACGACGCGGACGGCCACCTGGTCGACACCGCGCTTCCGCTGCCGAGCACCGACAGTATGGCGGCCAGCGAGCCTGCGGCGGAGGCGCTGAGCGAGATCGGTCCGCTGCCGAGCACCGGCAGTATGGCGGCCAGCGAGCCTGCTGCGGAGGCGCTGAGCGAGATCGGTCCGCTGCCGAGCGCCGACAGTATGACGGCCAGCGAGCCCGCGGCAGAGGCGGTGAACGAGGTCGATCCGCTGGCGGCGACCGACACCGGAACAGCCGGCGAGCCTGTGGCGGCGGTGAATGAGATCGCTCCGCTGGCGAGGACCCGCAGAAAGACGGTCCGTGAGCCTGCCGCGGAAGCCGTGAATGAGATCAATCCGCCGCCGAGGGCCGCCAGCGAGCCGGCCGGCGGATTTTCGCAAATGCGTGTCATCGCAGTTGCGAGTCAGAAGGGCGGCTCCGGCAAGACGACGATCGCCGCGCACCTCGCCGTCCGGGCCGGTGCGGCCGGCCAGGGCCCTGTCGTTCTGATCGACACCGATCCGCAAGGTTCGCTCGCCGAGTGGTGGCACGCGCGCAGCGACGATACGCCGGCGTTAGCCACGGTGAAGCCGGAAGATCTTGCCGCCAACCTTGCGGAGTTACGCAGTTACGGGACTGCCATCGCGATTATCGACACGCCGCCGGCGCTCACCGGATCGATCGAACGGGTAATTGCAATGGCCGACTTGGTCCTCATTCCGGTACGACCGAGCCCGCACGATCTGCGCGCTGCCGGGGGAACCGTCGAATTGGCGCGAAGGGCGGGAAAACCATTTCTGTTCGTCGTCAACAGCGCCTCGCCCCGCGCCAACATCACCGCGCAAGCCGTCGCGGCGCTCTCCGAGCATGGGCGGGTGGCGCCGGTCATTCTCTACCAGCGCACCGAATACGCGGCCTCGATGATCGATGGCCGCACCGTCATGGAAACCGCAGCTTCCGGCCGCTCGGCGCAGGAAATTACCGAGTTGTGGCAGTGCGTATATGCGCAAATCGGCTTACGTGTAGCAGCATAGGCGACAATGGCTTACGCAAAACTCTCGGGCGGGTTACTTGTGCGCAAGGATGCGCCGATAGCAGAAACCGTGTCGGTGCCGCATGCTGCCCCGATCTCGGCGATCGGTCAGGCAGACGGGTTGCTCGCCCGTCACCTCAAATCGCTCAGGCTGCCGACGTTCCTGTCCCAGTACGAGAGGTTGTCGCGTCAATACGCCGCCGAAGGTCTCGACCCGTCCGGTTATCTGCTGCGCCTGGCTGAACTCGAGCTGATGGAGCGCGAACGGCGGCTGATCGAGCGTCGCATCAAGCAGGCGCGGTTCCCGGCGGTGAAGAGCCTGGACAGCTTCGACTTCACGGCGGTCCCCTCGCTTGACAAGAATCTCGTGCTGGAGCTTGCGCGGTGCGAGTATGTCGCACGCCAGGAGAACGTCATCGCCATCGGCGATGGCGGCATCGGCAAGACCCATATTGCGCTCGGGCTCGGGCTGGCCGCATGTCAAAAGGGTCTGTCGGTCGGCTTCACCACCGCCACTACGCTGATGCACGAACTGCTCGAGGCCCGCGATGAGCAGCGCCTGCTGCGCCTGCAGCGGCGGCTGGTCGGCTACAAGGTCTTGATCATCGACGACCTCGCCTACGTGCCGCTCTCGACCGCCGGAGCCGAGCTGCTGTTCGATGTCGTCAGCCAGCGCTACGAGCGCAGCTCCACGATCATTACCAGCGATCTTCCGTTCGAGGAGTGGGTTAATGTCTTCGGCACCGAGCGATTAACGGACGCGTTGCTCGACCGGTTGACCCACCACGTCCACATCCTCCACATGCAGGGCGAGAGCTATCGGCTTCGGCAAAGCAATCGGCCCGAGCCGCAGCGTCACGGCAACGGGGCCGGGCGCGGGAAGCGGGTAGAATAGCATCTCCGCTGCCCCGCTCTCCCATCGCCGCCACCGCTTTTCGCGCTCGCCCATCGAGCACGCGGGGCGATTTATCTCGCCGCTGATCGAGACATTCGTCGCCGTGAGTCGGCTCCGCCGACGCCCATCGCACTTCCGTTTCCGGTAACTGCCCGACAGATCGGGAATGCCGGCTTTCCCCCCATTGCAGACATTCAAACTGACCCCCCACCCCCGCGGCGGCCGGATCCCGCGCCGCGCGAGGGTGGGTTGATGGGGCCCCTCGACCCGCACGGCTTTGCCGCGCTGAGCGGTGTTTCACGTGAAACATTGGAGCGGCTGGAAGCCTATGCCGGGCTGCTCGTCCGCTGGTCGGCGCGCATCAACCTGGTCGGCGCCCACACGCTCGGCGATCTCTGGCGCCGCCACTTCCTCGATTCGGCCCAGCTTGTCACGCATGTCCCGCAGGGCACGCAAAGCCTCATGGACCTCGGCAGCGGCGCCGGCTTTCCCGGTCTGGTGCTGGCGATATCTGGTGTGTCGGGGGTCGAGCTGATCGAGGCTGATGCGCGCAAATGCGCCTTCCTGCGCGAGGCGGCGCGCGTCGCCGCCGCGCCGGTCGTCATCCGCAATGCGCGCATCGAGGCGGTGTCGCCCCGTATCGTCGATGTCGTGACCGCGCGCGGCTGCGCGCCGCTCGACCGGCTTCTTGATCTGGCGCAGCCGTTTATCGGACCCGATACGGTGTGTCTCTTCCCAAAGGGCGAACAGGCGATGCAGGAATTGACCGCGGCGCAGCAAGCCTGGACAATGGACGCGACATGCCATGACAGTCGCACCGACCCGCGGGGGGTCATTCTGTGTTTGAGGCGGGTGGCTCGCCATGAGCGAGGCGGCAGTCGCTGAGCTGACCGCGCGGCTCGGCGTCCGGCGCGCGCATATCATCGCCGTCGCCAACCAGAAAGGCGGGGTCGGCAAGACGACGACCGCGATCAATCTCGCCACCGCGCTCGCCGCCGCCGGGCACCGGATCCTCGTCATCGATCTCGATCCGCAAGGCAATGCCAGCACCGGGCTCGGGGTCGCGCGCGAGGCGCGCGCCGTCAGCAGCTACGATGTGCTGCTCGGCGAATGCGAGCTCGATGCGGCGGCGGTCGCCACCGCGGTGCCGCGCCTCAAGCTGGTTCCGGCATCGCCGGACCTCGCCGGCGCCGAGCTCGAATTGAGCCGGATTCAGCACCGCGAGGTTCTGCTGTCGCGCGCGATCCGCCACCGCCTCGCCTGTTATGACGAGGTGCTGATCGACTGCCCGCCATCGTTGAACCTGCTGACGATCAACGCGCTGGTCGCCGCCGATCGGGTGCTGGTGCCGTTGCAGTGCGAGTTCTACGCGCTCGAGGGCCTGGCGCAGCTGATGCGCACGATCGAGCGGGTGCAGCGGGCGCTCAACCCCAGGCTCGCGCTGCAGGGCGTGTTGCTGACGATGTACGACCGCCGCAACAATCTGTGCGACCTCGTCGCCGCCGATGTGCGCGGCCATTTCGGCGACAAGGTCTACGACACGGTGATCCCGCGCAACGTCCGCGTCTCGGAAGCGCCGTCCCACGGAATGCCGGTGCTGATCTACGACCATCGCTGTCCGGGGTCGCAGGCCTACATCCGGCTCGCCGCCGAGATGTTGCGGCGCGGCGCGGCGGCATGAGCAACGCGGTGGGGCCGCGGGCGAAACGGCCGCCGCTCGGGCGCGGCCTTGCCGCGCTGTTCGGCGAGACGGGCACCCGGCCGCCGGGCGATTTCGGCGGCGCGCGCCCCATTGGCGCTCAGAGTGTGCCGATCGAGGCGATCCGGCCCTCGCCGTTTCAGCCGCGCCGCCATTTCGCCGAAGCCGAGCTCGACGGGCTCGCGCAGTCGATCCGCGAGAAGGGCATCGTTCAGCCGCTGCTGGTCCGGCCGATCACCGATAGAGCGGCGGATTTCGAGCTGGTCGCCGGCGAGCGCCGCTGGCGCGCGGCGCAGCTTGTCGGATTGCATGAGGTTCCTGTCATCGTCCGGCCGCTCGGCGATTCCGAAGCACTCGAAATCGCGCTTGTCGAAAACCTGCAGCGCGAGGATCTGTCGCCGCTCGACGAAGCCGAGGCCTACAGCCGCCTCACGCGCGAATTCGGCCGCGGCCAGGCGAGCCTCGCCGAAGCCGTCGGCAAGAGCCGCAGCCACATCGCCAACACGCTGCGGCTGTTATCGTTGCCGGCGCCGGTGCGCCGCAGCCTTGAAGAGGGCGTGCTGTCGGCCGGGCACGCCCGCGCGCTATTGGGCGCGCCCGATCCGGCGGCGCTGGCCATCGAGGTGGTGCGTCGCGGGCTCAATGTCCGCGCCACCGAAGAGCTGGTGCGCCGCCGCGCGGCGCAACCGCCGTCCCGGCCGCGGCGCGGCCGCGATGCCGACACCGTGGCGCTGGAGCAGGAACTCGCCACCGCGCTCGGCCTGCGCGTCACCGTCGCGCCAAAGCGCCGCGGCGGCAGCCTGACCGTGCACTATACGAGCCTCGACCAGCTCGACCGGGTGCTGGCGCTGCTCCGCCGCAGGTGAATCACGTACGAACATTGTAGGATGGGTTGAGCGCAGCGAAACCCATCATCTTGGAGCGGTTGCGGTGGGTTTCGCGTTGCTCAACCCACCCTACAGATCATTTCGCGCGCGCCTCGCGGGCGAGCGCGAACATCGCCTCGCGGCAGATCGTCTCGGCCGGCAGCCCCGTCAGCTTCATGCGGAATTCAGCCTCGGCGACGCGCTCCAGCGCGCGGCGCAGCCGCGTCTCGCTCCAGCGCGAGAGCTGTCGGCGATAGCTGTCCTGCTGTTTGAAAAAGATCGGCGGGCGGGCGGCGCGGATCGTCTCCTCGACCGTGCCGCCGCCGGCGATCCGGGCGGCGAGCAGATGCAGCCGCTGGAGGTGGCGCAACAGCGCGCGAATGATTGTGACCGGCGACCCGCCCTCCTGAAAGACCCGGGCGAGGGCGCGGTCGAGCGCCGCGCAATCGCCCTCGGCGGCGGCGAGCAGCGCGTCGTCGAGCGACAGCGCGGCGCTGTCGGCGATCACGGCGCGCGCCTCGTCGAGCTCGATGGATCCGCCATCGCCGGCATAGAGCATCAGTTTTTCGAGTTCGGCCCGGGTCAAGAGGCGATCCTCGCCGAGATGTTCGACGAGAAAATCCGACGCGTCGCGACTGGCCCGGATGCGGCGCGCGGCAAAGGCGTCGCGGATCACCGCGGCGAGGTCGCGCGCGCTGTCGGGATAACAGCCGATCGCGGCGGCCACGGGGGAATCGTCAAAGACGCGGCGCAGCGCCGAGCGGCCGGGTAGGTCGCCAGCCTCGGCGAGGACGAGGCTGTCGCCGCCTGCGGGGCCGCCCGTGGCGCCAACCGTGTCGGCGAGAAACCGGGCGAAGAGCGGCGCGAGCGCATCGCCGGCCTCGCGCACCCGGATCACCCGCCGCCCGCCCATCAGGCCGATCTGCGCCGCCTCGTCGGCGAGCCGCGCCGGATCGCCGGCCAGAGCGGCGCCGAGGAGATCGGCGACGCGGAACGGATCGCGCAGATCGGGGCAGACCCCGCGCGCCAGCGTGTCGGCCCGCTCGCGGGCCAGGCCGGCATCCGGGCCATACAGCAGAACGGCGTGGATCTCGGGATCGGGGCGGCGCAGAAAGCCCTCGACCCGCGCGGCGGCGAGCTTCACGGCGGCGTCACGGCGTGCCGGGTTTGGCGGCGGGCTCGGCCGCCCGGCGGTGCAGGAACACGACCAGCCGGTTCACGATGTCGCGGCGCAATTCCTCGACGGCGCGGGTGCGGGCATCGTCTTCGGCGACGACGTTGGAGTATTCATTGGCCAGGATATCGAATGATTCGCTGACGTGGCTGCTGCTGGAAAGCAGCGGGACGCCGCTTTTGCTGTCGCTCAGGAAGAAATTGGCGTAGGCGTCGAGCCTGCCGCGGGTGCCGAAACCTTGCCTCTGCACGCCGAGATCCAGCCGCACGGTCTGCAGCGTGGTGCTTAGGAGATAACGCTGCGGCGTCGGCTCGCCAGTCGGGTTCAGCGATTGGCGCAACGCCAGCGCCAGCCGCTGGCCGATCCGCTCCGAGATCGGCGCGACGCGGATCGCGCGAAGCTCCCCATCCGTCGGTCCGGTTTCAGGGTCGGCATAGAGCGGGGCCCAACCGCACCCCCCCAGGACCGATAAACCGAGCCCCAGCGCCATGCCGAGCGCGCAGCCGAGCGCCGGGGCAAACAAGGCGCGCCGCCCAGTCATTTGCCAATTGGGCATCTAGGCGACGACGCTGACGATGCGATTGGGCACGACCACCACCCGCTTTGGCGCCCGTCCGTCGAGGAAGCGCACCACCTGCGGCAAGGCGAGCGCGGCCTCTTCGACCGCTGCCGTCGCGGCGTCGCGCGGCAGCTCGATCGTGCCGCGCAGCTTGCCATTGACCTGGACCGCGATCGTCACGGCTTCATCCTTGACATAGCGGGGATCGGCCTTGGGCCAAGGCTCATCGGCGAGCAGCGTACTGTGACCAAGCTCCTGCCACATTTCCTCGGCCAAGTGCGGCATCATCGGCCCGATCAGGCGGGTCACAGCTTCCAACCCTTCGCGCAATATGTGCTCGGCCGCCGGTGCGTTTGCCGGCATGTCCTCCAGCGCATTCGTGAGCTCTCGGATGCGCGCGACGGCGCGATTGAAGCGAAACTTGTCGAGATCGTCAGTGACGGCAGCGATCGTCTTGTGGGTGACGCGGCGGACGGGCGCGATTTCCGCTGGTAAATAGGGTGGAATGGGACGGCCGATGGCGGGCAGCTCGACGGCCGGCTCGGAGACCATCCGCCACAGCCGGTTGACATAGCGCCAAATCCCCTCGATGCCGGTTTCGGTCCATTCGAGGTCGCGTTCGGGCGGGCTGTCGGACATCAGATAGAGGCGCGCGGTGTCAGCCCCATAGGTGTCGACGATGTCGTCGAGCCCGACCACGTTCTTCTTGGACTTGCTCATTTTTTCGGTTCGGCCAGCGGTCACCGCCCGGCCGGCGGAATCGACGAGGCGCCCGGCATCGTCGGTCGAAACCTCTTCGGGGAAGAGCCACTCGCCGGAAGCGTTCTGGTAGGTCTGGTGGCAAACCATCCCCTGGGTGAATAGCCCGGCGAACGGCTCGTCGAGATCGAGATAGCCGCAGCGCTTTAGCGCGCGGGTGAAGAAACGCGAATACAAGAGGTGAAGCACGGCGTGCTCGACACCGCCGATATACTGATCGACCGGCATCCAATACTCGGCCGCGGCGCGGTCGAAGGCGACGGGCGCGCGCGCCGAACAGAAGCGCAGGAAATACCAGGACGATTCGAAAAACGTATCGAAGGTGTCCGTTTCGCGCGTCGAGGGGCTGTTGCAATAGGGGCAGGCGACGTGCTTCCAGGTCGGATGGTGGTCGAGCGGATTGCCCGGACGGTCGAAGCTGACATCCTGCGGCAGCTCGACCGGAAGATCGTCTTCCGGCACCGGCACGATGCCGCAATCGGGGCAATGGATGACCGGGATCGGGCATCCCCAATAGCGCTGTCTTGAGACGCCCCAGTCGCGCAGCCGGTAGGCTACATTCCGCGCGCCGCTGCCCCGTTGTTCGAGCCGCTCGCCGACCGCCCGCTTCGCGGCCGCAACTGAGAGCCCGTTCATGAAGTCGGAGTTGAAGAGCGTGCCATCCTCGACATAGGCCACCTCGCCGACCGCGAAATGCGCCGGGTCCTCGCCCGGCGGCAGCACCACCGGAATGACCGGCAGCCGGTATTTACGGGCGAAGTCGAGGTCGCGCTGGTCATGCGCCGGGCAGCCGAAAATCGCGCCGGTGCCATATTCCATCAGCACGAAATTGGCGACATAGACCGGGATCCTGCGGCCGGGATCGAGCGGATGGATGGCGTCGAGTGAGGTGCGATACCCGCGCTTCTCGGCGGCTTCGATGACCGCCTCGCTGGTGCCGAGCCGGTCGCATTCGGCGATGAACTCGGCGAGATCAGGGTCGGCGGCAGCTAGGCTCTGCGCCAGCGGATGGTGCGGCGACAGCGCGATAAACGAGGCGCCGTAGAGAGTATCCGGCCGCGTCGTGAACACCTCGACCACCTCGTCGCGCCCGGCGACCCCGAACAGCACGCGGGCTCCTTCGGAGCGGCCGATCCATTTTTCCTGCATCAGCCGCACCCGCTCGGGCCAGCGCTCAAGCGTCTTGAGCGCGTCGAGCAACTCGTCGCTGAACGTGGTAATGCGCAGGAACCACTGTGCCAACAGGCGTTTCTCGACAATCGCGCCGGAGCGCCAGCCGCGCCCGTCGATCACCTGCTCATTCGCCAGCACGGTGTTTTCGACCGGGTCCCAATTGACCCAGGACTCCTTGCGATAGGCGAGGTCCGCCGAGAGGAAGTCGAGAAACATCTTCTGCTCGTGGCGGTAATATTCGGGATGGCAGGTTGCGATCTCGCGCGACCAGTCATAGGCAAAGCCCATGCGCTGCAGCTGGTCGCGCATCGCCCTGATGTTCTCGCTGGTCCAGGCCGCCGGATGGGCATTGCCGGCGATCGCCGCATTCTCGGCCGGCAGCCCAAAGGCGTCCCAGCCCATCGGGTGGAGGACGTTGAAACCCCGCGCCCGGCGGTAGCGGGCGACCAGATCGCCCATCGTATAATTGCGGACATGCCCGACGTGGAGCTTGCCCGACGGGTATGGGAACATTTCGAGAACATAATATTTCGACCGCGCCGGGTCCTCGCGCGCCTCGAAACACCGGCGCTCGCGCCATTGGCGCTGCCATTTCGCCTCGGTTTCCCGAAAATTGTAACGCGACATGCCGGTTCCCACAGCGGCGCGCCCCCTCGTTTGGTCGGCGCTGCCGCGACGATATTACACTTACATGGTGTTGCGATAACGCGCGGCGTGGATCTGCCGCGCCCGTTGCAGAATGGCATTTTCCAGCCCGGTGACGACCTCCCGCGCGACCGGCGCATCGCTCCACTGTCCGGTGGGCGAGCGCGCCTGGCGTTCGACCGACACCGTGACCGAATCCGAACGCAGGGCGCGCGACAGGATGAAGACGCTGACCCGCAACCGCTCATTCGACTTGCCCGCCGGCGAATACCACTCGGTCATCAACAGGCCGGCCATCGGGTCTTCCGAACTGATACCGGCGAAATGCAGGGTGTCCTGCGAGGCTTGCCACAGGACCGGGCTGACCGTAGCACCGGTTTGCGGCCCGATGTTGCGTTCCGATTCGCGCTTTGCGAGCCCCAGCACCGTCCAGATCGTGGCCTCGGTATCGGGCTCCCCGGGCGTGCGTTGGACCACGGGCGGGGCGGGCGTTGCGCCGGTGACCGGGTCCGCCGCCGGGCGATTGGCGCCGCACCCGGCGGTCAGCAACGAAAGGCTTGCGGCAACCCCGAGCAACAGGCCGTAATACCGAGCGGACATGCCAGAACCCTTGGCGCCGCACTATACCGGACGGCGCCGCTGGGCAGCCTTGTGCCAGGAATGGAGCCAACATGGAAGAGGCGCCGTCTTCAGAAGTCATTGGCGCCAATCTGGCCGCCGTTCGCGGCCGGATCGAAGCGGCCGCGCGCGCCGCCGGCCGGCCGGAAGATGGGGTCACCCTGGTTGCGGTCAGCAAGACCCATCCGATCGAGGCTGTGCGCGCCGCGCTCAGGGCCGGGCAGCGCATCTTTGGCGAGAACCGGGTGCAGGAGGCGCTCGGCAAATTTCCCGCGCTGCGTGGCGAATTTCCCGATCTCACACTGCACCTGATCGGCCCCTTGCAGACCAACAAGGTGAAGGAGGCGGTCGCCCATTGCGACGTCATCGAGACCGTCGACCGGCCGCGCCTCGCCGAGGCGCTGGCCCGCGAGATGGCGAAGAGCGGCCGCCGCCTGCCGTGCTTCATCGAGGTCAATACCGGGGAAGAGCCGCAAAAGGCCGGCGTGTCGCCGGCCGCCGCCGATAATTTCATCTGCGACTGCCGCGACCGGCTGCAACTGCCGATCGGCGGGCTGATGTGTGTGCCGCCCGAACACGAGGAGCCGGCATTGCATTTCGCGCTGCTGCGCGAGATCGCGCGCCGCAACGGGCTCGACAAGCTCAGCATGGGGATGAGCGCCGATTTCGAGACCGCGATCCGCTTCGGCGCGACCCACGTCCGCGTTGGCACCGCAATCTTCGGCGCGCGAAGGGTGGCGGCCGCGGCGGCCGGTTAGGGGAGCGATCCTAGTAAATGCGCGAGTAGCCGACAGATTGTGATTGGGCGACCAGCTGCGATAATTCTATTGCCTTCGGACGATCGCCCTTACAACGGCAAAGACGGGGACGCTTACCAAGGCTGCCGGCAGGATATAAAAGCCAAGCTGGGCTGCGGAATGCAGCCCAAACGCACCCAGGGCCGCAGCAAGTACAAGGGCCGCCATCGAAACCGCCGCTCCGAGCCATTGACCACGTCGGTTTTCTGCTGCCCAGGCCCGACCCATCTCGATCTCTGCCGCTTGGGCCTTCTCGGCCATCCCCATGATCCGCTCGGCGCCGTTCTCGATCACCTCGTTGTACTGCTGAATGAGCGCGGGCGGCGGAATCGGGCCTTGCCAACGCGCGCTCACCAATTCCTGTCGCGCCGTTCGCGGTTCTTTGTTGTTGGTCGCCGCGCGTGGAGGGCGGGTCCGTCTCGCCACTATTTCGCCCGCTTCGTGTCTTTGCGATCGTCGATATTATGCGCCACTGAGTCGATACCGCCGCAGATATAACCCCCGACCTTTTTCCAGGCGGTATCGACGCGGCCGAATTGCTTGTAGTTTTCGTCATGTCGGGGCGCATAAAGCTGTGTCGGGCACGCCAGCCCGGCCCAGAAGGCATCCCAGAACGCTGTGCTCATCGCGACTCGACTAAACGCGGTACGTTCGAGTGTCAATCACCGGGTCAACCCGGCGACCGGTAATGACCCTATAACAAGTGCCCGCTGCGCGTCGCCTTGGTGCGCAGATAGCGCTGGTTGTGATCGTTCGCCGGGAAGATATGCGGCACGCGTTCGGCGACGCGGATGCCGTATCGTTCGAGGGCGGCGACCTTGTCGGGGTTGTTGGTCAGGAGGCGCACCGTCGCGAAACCGAGCTGGCGCAGCATTTCGGCGGCCGGCAGATAGACCCGCTCATCGGCATCGAAGCCGAGTTGCTCGTTGGCGTCGATCGTGTCGAAGCCGGCATCCTGCAGCTGATAGGCGCGCAGCTTGTTGACGAGGCCGATGCCGCGGCCTTCCTGGGCAAGGTAGAGCAGCACCCCGCCGCCGGCCTTGGCGATCGCGGCAATCGCGCCGCGCAGCTGGTCGCCGCAATCGCATCTGAGGCTGGCCAGGAGATCGCCGGTAAAGCATTCCGAATGGAGCCGCACCAAAACCGGCGCGGCCGGGTCCGGCGTGCCGATCAGGATCGCCAGATGCTCGGTGCCGCCATCGCCCGGACGAAACGCGATGAGCCGGGCATCCTCGGCGTCGGCGAGCGGCACCCGCGCCTCGGCGACCCGGGTGAGGCCGGCGATCGCGGCGCGGCGGGTCAAGACCTCCTCGATCTCGACGACGGCAAAATCGGTGCGCCGCCGCGCCAGCGCCGCTTCCGCCGGTGCCAGGGGCAAGACCAGCGCGGCCGGTAAGAGCGCGGCGAGCCTGGCGAGCGCAACAGCAGCGAGTTCGCCGCCCTCGGCGATGGCCGGTTCGGGGCCGAGCCCGGGCGGCTCAGCGCCGAGCGAGGCCGCCGGATCGGCGAGGTTGCGGATCACCGCGGCGGACAGATCAGGCGCCAGGGTGAGCGAAACCGCGCCGGCCAGCGCATCGCGCCCGGCCAGCCCCAGCGCCACCGCGCGGCGCCGGGTCAGCACCATGCGCAGCTTGCGGTCGGCCACCGCGCGCAGCCGCGCGAGATTGTCGTCGTTGACGGATTCGGCGGCGAGGGCGAGGAGGGCGTGACCCTGCCCGTCAAGCAGCACCGGCTCACCACGGCGCAGCGCGACGATCGCCGCGTCGAGCGCCCGCCCGGCCGGCCCGTACGAGGCCACTGATGAGATCACCCGTTCCGCCACGCCACACCTCTTGCTCGCGCCATCATAAGCCGCAACAGCTTGCGCGCCACCCGCCTCCTGCGCATGACTGCCCTCGCTGCGCGGCGCCGATGTCAGAAATTCTCCAGGCTCAGCACTTCGTCATCGTAATCATAGGCGAAAATCTCGGCGTGGCGGCCCCAGTTTATCACGGTATCGAGCACGCGCTCGGCCTCTTCCTCGGACAGGTGATCCTCGAGCTCGCGCAGAAAGCGGGCGGCCGGCGCGCGGTGTCCCGGGCGCTCGTCGAGGACCCGGCGGATATGGGCGGCGAGCGGCACGTGTTTTAACAGCGCGTCGGCGAACATCTGCTTGCGCGGCAGCATGTCGGTTGCGGCATAGACGCGCCCGCCCGCGGTCAGCTCGATATCGCCGCCGCTGACATGCGCCCAGCCCAGCAGCTGCATGAACTCGATCAGCGGGAACAGCTCGTCGATGACCAGGTTCTCTTCGTCGGCAAGGTGCGGCAGATCGGCGCGGCCGCTGTAGGGCGGCTCGGTCAGCCGCTCGATCAGCGCGGTTAGCTGCTGGACCGCGGCGTCGGGCAGGCGAGAGCCGAACCCGATCGGCTCGGGTTTCGCACCGCGCCGCCCGTCGCGCCCCGGGACGGTCGTCAACAGCGTATAGACCTGATCGACGATCTGGCGGAACGCCGGGCTGTCGGGTGCCCGCGGCTGCGATAGCGAAACCGTGACCTCGGCGCTGATCCGGCCGGGGTCGCTGCTGAAGATCAGGATGCGGTCGGCCATCTCGACCGCCTCCTCGATGTTGTGCGAGACCATCAGGATGCCCTTTGTCGGGATCCGCCGCTGCAGCCACAGCTCCGACAAATCGTTGCGCAGGGTCTCGGCGGTCGGCACGTCGAGCTGGGAGAACGGCTCGTCGAGCAACAGGATGTCAGGATTGACGACGAGCGCGCGGGCAAAGCCGACGCGCTGCCGCATGCCGCCTGACAGCTCCTTCGGATAGGCGTTCTCGAAGCCATCCAGGCCGATCAGGTCGATGGCATCGACCGCGCGCCGGCGCCGCTCGGCGGCCGAGACGCCCTGGGCTTCGAGACCCAGCTCGACATTGCCGAGGACGGTCAGCCAGGGAAACAGAGCAAAGCTCTGGAACACCATGGCGACGCCGCGCACCGGCGCCGTCACGACCTCGCCGCGATACTCGACCCGCCCGGCGCTCGGCGGCAACAACCCGGCCAGCGTGCGCAGGAAGGTCGATTTGCCGGAACCGGATTTGCCGAGGATCGCGACGATCTCGCCCTCGCGCAGCGCGAAATCGAGGCGTTCGAGGACAAGCCGGCCGATATGGTCAGGCGTGCGATAGGTCTTGCTGATCGCGATGGCGCGCAGCAGCGGCGCCGCCGGGCCTGTCGAACCGCTCCGTTCGGTAACGAGATCGGCCATCGAAACCGCCTCAGTCAGTCAAGTCGCAGCCGTTCGGCCGCGAGGTCATAGAGCCGGCGCCACAAGAGACGGTTGAACGCGAGCACATAAAGGCACAATACCCCGATCCCAAGAGCGATGCGGGCGGCGTCACCCTCGGCCGTGTAGCGCGCGATGTAGGCGCCGATCCCGGTCGCGCGCAAGGTCGTATCGCCCCATTGCACGACCTCGGCGACGATGCTGGCATTCCACGATCCACCGGCCGCGGTGACCGCGCCGGTGATATAGGCCGGGAAGATCGCCGGCAACATGACCCGGCGCCACCACAGCCACCGCCGCACGCCGAGATTGCTGGCCGCGAGCTTCAGCTCGGCCGGCAGCGCGATGGCGCCGCCGATCACGTTGAACAGGATGTACCACTGGGTTCCCAGGATCATCAGCGGGCTGAGCCAGATCTCGGTATTGAGGCGGAAATGCAGGATCAGCACAACCGCCACCGGGAAGAACAGATTGGCCGGAAACGCCGCGAGAAACTGCACGAGCGGCTGCACCCGGGCAGCGATCCGCGGGCGCAAGCCGATCCATACCCCGATCGGCACCCAGATCAGCGAGGCGACGGCGATCAGGACCAGAACCCGGATCGCGGTGATCAGTCCCAGGACGAAGACCCAACCGATCTCGGAGGGCGCGACGCTCGCCCGGATGAAATCGACGATCCAGATCAGCGAGAGGCCGGCGAGCGCGAGCAGGACAAGGTCGAAGAGCCGCGCGTAGAGGCGCGACGGCGTCCGGGTCTCGGGCCGCGCCCGGCGCCTGCGGCTGAGCCCCGTCAGCACCCGGTCGGCGCCGCGGTTGATCGCCAGCACCCCGGTCTGCATCAGGTCGAAAAACCGCGCCCGCTGCATCACGATCAAGAACCACGGGCGTACATTGTCTTCGTCCGCGCCCGGATCGCCTTTGAACTTTTGCGACCACGCCAAAAGCGGGCGGAACAGCAATTGGTCGTAGAGCAGAATGACAACCAGCATGACGAGCACGGCGTAGCCGATCGCCGCGAGATTGCGCTCTTCGATCGCGGTGGCGATGTAGGAGCCGATGCCGGGCAGGAGGATCGTCTGGCCGGCAACCGTGATCGCTTCAGAGGCGACGACGAAGAACCAGCCGCCCGACACCGACATCATCATGTTCCACACCAGCGCCGGGACGCCGTGCGGTACTTCGAGCCGCCAGAAGCGCTGCCAGCTGGACAGATGGTACATCCGCGCCGCCTCGATCAGCTCGGTCGGCACGCTGCGCAGCGACTGGTACAGGCTGAACGTCATGTTCCAGGCCTGCGAGGTGAAGATCGCGAAGATCGCGGCGCATTCGACGCCGAGCAGCCGGCCGGGAAACAGCGCGATGAAGCCGGTCACGGTGATCGACAGGAAACCGAGGATCGGCACCGATTGCAGGACATCGAGCACCGGGATCAGGATCTTTTCGGCTTGCCGACTCTTTGCCGCGAGCGCGGCGTAGGCGAGGCTGAACACGAGCGCGGCGACGAGCGCGGCGGCCATCCGCAGCACTGTGCGCAGCGCGTATTCCGGCAGAAGCCACGGATCGAGGCTGATCGGCAGCGCCTCGCCGACCTGGTAATGCGCACCCATCGCCATGCCGCCCCACGCGACCAGCGCGAGCAATCCGAGCACCAGCGGCAGCGCGACGAGGTCCCAGGCATTTGGGCGCAGCCGCGACGGCCAGGCGATGAGGGGCAGGCCCCAACGCTGTTCCATGACCCCTGCTGCCGGTTGCGGGCGGTGGGCTAGGTCTAACCCAGAGCGCAGGCCGCCGCGAGCGGAAATGGCAGGGGAAATGGCAGGCGGTCCGTGTGGCCGGGCGTAGCTCCGGCCAACGGGTTTTGCGCATCGGGCCGGGACCGGCTAATCTGCGTCAGGCAGAGAAAAACCGATAGCGCGGCGGAATGATCCTCGACCTCGAGCGACTGCGGGCGGCACCGTTGCGCGGAGATCCGTTCGATTTCGTTCTCGTCGACAATTTCATCCGGGCGGAAGATCTGCCGGCGCTCCTCGCCGATTTTCCGGCGGTTCGGCGGCACGGCAGCTTTCCGCTCGGCGCGCTCTCCGTCGGCGCGGCGTTCGCCGGGCTCGCCTCTGAACTCGAGGGCGAGGAGCTGCGCCACGAGATCGAGCGGAAATTTGCCATCGATCTCGCCGGGCGGCCGACGATGATCACGGTGCGCGGGCACAGTGACGGCAAGGACGGCCGCATCCACACCGATTCGGCGACAAAGCTGATCACCCTCTTACTCTACATGAACCCGGTGTGGGAGGCCGAAGCCGGCCGGCTTCGGCTGTTGCGCCGCGCCGACGATCTGGCTGACTGCGCGGCCGAGATTGCGCCGCTCGCCGGCACGATGGTCGCGTTCCGGCGCAGCGCGGCGTCATTCCACGGCCATCGGCCGCATCGCGGCGAGCGGCGGGTGCTGCAGCTCAATTGGGTGACCACCGCGGCCGTTTTGCGGCGCGAGCTCGGCCGCCACTTCTGGTCGGCGCGGTTGAAGGCGCTCAATCCGTTCGGGTGAGCCCGCAGCCCCGATTGCGCCCCCGATTGCGCCAAAGCCATTGGCAAGCGCCGCTGGGGCGCGGTAACCTGCCGGCGAATTCGATGGGCTCGCAAGAGCGCGTTCGGAGATAGCCGGAATTGACGACAGCCCCGCGGATCGTGGCGCTCGCCGCACTCGGCGTCGCCGCCTGCCTCGTCCTCGCGCCGACCCGCGCGGCGGCACAGACCAAGTTCATCGACGAGATCAAGCTCGGCGTTCTCGGCCACGATGTCGGTTTCCTGACGCATCACGTCGAGAGCGGAGCCGACATCAACATCGAAATGCTGTTCACCCCGCCCGACGTGCTGCGCTTCATCGGCTCGCCGCGGCCGCATATCGGCGCCGACATCAACACCGCCGGCAATACCAGCAACGGCTATTTCGGGTTGACCTGGGGGATCACGCTGATCCAGAGCCTGTTCGGCGCGGGCGACGGGGTCTTCGCCAATGGCAGCCTCGGCGCCGCGATCCATGACGGTTTTGAGGGCACAACAGCATCGGTGCCACCGCCCGGCCGCAAGCTGTTGGGGTCGGCGGTGCTGTTCCGCGAGAGCCTCGAACTCGGCTACCAAATAACGCCGGCGGTCAGCGTCTCGGCGCTCCTCGAGCACATCTCGAACGCCAACCTCGCCGGGCGCAACGCCGGCATAACCAGCGCGGGAGCGCGGCTCGGCGTAAAGTTTTAGGGGTGCCCGCGCGACGGGCGGGTGTCTTTTTGGTGCGCCGCCGGCGATCACCTACCGGTGTCGCGGCGGCGCAAATTTTTGCCGGCATTTCAGCAGTATGGCGCAGCCTGTTGCAGCTTGGCAACGCTGCGACGAAAACACCACTGGGCGAACAATGGGCGCTTGATCGCCGCGATGCGTGCAATATCATCAGCCCGAGCATCGCGTGTCGTTTGCGCGCATACCCGTTACCTTGGACGCGTGGGGGAGCAATGATCAGAAACCGGACTATCGGCACCATGGCGCTCGGCGGGCTGACCGCCGCAGTGGCCCTGCTGGCGGGCCTGCCGTCGGCCAAGGCCGACGAGGCGGCGCAACGGCGCTTCGTCGAGGACACGCTGCTGC
>CAYMRQ010000039.1:7759-27780 GCA_964392845.1 uncultured Rhizobium sp. | reverse complement strand
CCGGTTGCGTGGCCGGCCAGCCACGGGCCGAGGGACGCGTAGGCCTGGCGCAGCCGCATGGTATATTGCGGCACCACCGAAAACACGCCGGCGGTCAATATGCTGTTGTTCGAATTGTTGAAGTCGAATTCGGCGTAGGCCTGAGCGGAGCCCCAGGCGGTCGGGGTGCGGGCGTCGATAAAGATGCGCGAGCTCTTGCCGGTGATGAAGAAGCCGCCGCTGCGCGCATACGACGCGTTAAACGGGTTGTTGAGCGGGATGGATTGCAGGTTGCCGGTGCCGCCGTAGCCCTCCTGCCGGTCGAGATTGCCGCCGCCGGCGCCGAACAGCGCATTGGAGGGCTGGAGGCCGCGCAGGTACCAGGTGACGCGGGCATTGCCGAAGCCGCCGAGGCGCAAGGATGTGTCGGTTCCGGGGATCATGAACGACCGCGGGAAGCTGCCGGCGCCGATCGCCGAGCCCGGCGCCGCCGGCGCTACAGAGCCGGGCTGGAGCTGCGCCAGCTGATCGACGCGGCTCTGGATGAGTTCCTGATTGGCGCGCAAATCCGCCGATTCGTCGGCCCGCGCCGCATACGGACCGATCGCCAATGGCGCCGACAGCACACCGGCAATGGCCACTGTAATCGCGGCGTTCCGCCCGTTCTTCATGGTTCCCCCCGTTGACATCTACTCGGTTTTGGTCGAATCGGTTCGGGACTCGACCTCGCGCGAACCAACCATTTGGTTGGACCCGTCGCGGACATTCTTCCCGTTGCGAGAGCCTGTCCTTGCGCTAGTAGATTCATTTATATGAATCCGATCTCGCCACAGCGACATTACGAACTTCTATCTAAAGGATAATTTCGCTTCACTGCTTTCTGGGTTAGGATGTCGTCATTCGCCGCGACTTCTGCGTAATCGGTCGCGGTGTGGCAAATAAGCCGCAACGGCTGACGCAAAAGCGACACAGCCGTCGAACGCAAAAAAAGTCGATGAACAGGGGAGGGTACAATTGGCAACTCAATCGGCAGCCGTAGCGCCGCGGTCGAAGCTGCATCGCAACCACAAATTGTCTCCGTTTCTGCCGTCGGTCGCGCAGGAGGCGGCCGTTCTGCTCGACTTGAAGGCAGTCAGCCGCACCGTGCCGGCGGGGCAGGAGATCGTCAGCGAGGGAAGACGGTGCAGCGCGGTATTTCTGATCAACGAGGGGGTCGCGATCCGCTACCGCATCCTGCGCGACGGTCAGCGCCAGATCCTCGGCTTCCTGCTGCCCGGGGATTTCGCCGGCGTCACCGCCTGCCGCTTTGACAGTGCCCTCTATTCGATAAAGACGCTGACGCAGGCGACGATCTCGCCGATACCGCTGGCCAGGCTGATCGGGCTTTTCGACAGCCATCCGCGGCTCGCCGCCATGCTGTTCTGGTCGTTTGCCTGCGAGAAGGCGATCCTGGCCGAGCATCTGATCGCGGTCGGCCGGTGTTCGGCGGTGGAACGGGTCGCGCATTTCCTGCTCGAATTGCTGACCAGGCTGCAGCTCGTCGGATTGGCCGACGAGCGATCCTATCGCTTGCCGCTCACCCAGGAATTGATCAGCGACACGCTCGGTTTGAGTATCCCCTATGTGAACCGGGTGCTGCACCAGCTGCGCGATGCCGGTCTGGTGTCGATCAAGGATCAGCTCGTGGTCATCGAGAATATCGAAGAGCTCTCGGCATTGGCCGATTTCGATCACGCCTATCTGAGGCCGCCGTCGATCACCGAATTCATGACCGAGCACGCGTGACCGTCGGCGCGGCACGGGCGCCGCCGGATCGGCGACGCGGCCACGCCGGCAACCAGTCGTAAACCTTTGCTGCATAGCCTCACCGGGATCTTCTGATGCGGATGGGGTGAATGAGTATCGCGGAGTTAGCGGCGACCGGCTCCCCGGCCCAGCCACACCCCGAGGGCGATGCAACCGGCTCTGCGGCTCGGCACGCTGTGCCCGAGCTCGCGGTCATCATCCCGACGCTCAATGAGCGCGACAACGTTCCGATCCTGGTTCAGCGCCTCAACCGCGTGCTCGCCGGCATTTCCTGGGAGGCGATCTTCGTCGACGACGATTCGCCCGACGGGACCGCCGATGTGGTGCGCGAGCTCGCCCAGCAGCAAGCCAATATCCGCTGCCTGCAGCGGCTCGGCCGGCGGGGTCTTTCATCGGCCTGCATCGACGGCATCCTGGCCAGCGCGGCGCCCTATGTGGCTGTCATGGACGGCGACCTGCAGCACGACGAAAACCTGTTGCCGGCGATGCTCGCCAAGATCAAGGCCGAGCGGCTCGATATCGTTGTCGCCAGTCGCCACATCGGGCAGGGCGGCATCGGCGAGTGGCAGCGCTCGCGAATCATGATCAGCGATATCGCCAGCCGTCTCGGGCGGCTCGTCGTCAAGGCCGATCTGAGCGATCCGATGAGCGGGTTCTTCATGATCAGGCGCGATGCCTTTGCCGGGGCGATGCGCTCGCTGTCCGGTCAGGGGTTCAAGATCCTCCTGGATTTGTTTGCCTCCTCCCCGCGCCCGCTCGCGTTCGCCGAGGCGCCGCTCAATTTTCGCCCGCGTCTCCATGGCGAGAGCAAGCTCGATGCGATGGTGGCCTGGGAATATCTGATGCTGCTGTTGGAGAAGCTGGTCGGGCCCGTCGTCCCGGTCCGCTTTCTCTTGTTCTCGCTGATCGGCGGGCTCGGCGTCGGGACCCATCTGTTGACGCTGTGGTTCGGGACCCAGGTACTGCTGATCGCCTTTGCGATCGCCCAGACCACCGCGACGATCGTCGCGATGACCGGCAATTTTCTTCTCAACAATTTGTTCACCTACCGCGATCGCCGGCTGCGCGGGAAACGCCTGTGGACCGGCCTGATTTCTTTTTATGCCGTGTGCGGCGCTGGCACCGCGGCCAATGTGGGGGTCGCCTCCCACCTGGTCTACGGCGACCATTCCTGGTGGCTCGCCGGGCTCGCCGGGGCGGCTGTGTCGGTGGTGTGGAACTACGCGATGTCGTCGATCTTCACCTGGTCTCCCAGACCCGCCGCGGCGCCCGCGCTCGCTCCGCAGGGCGGCCGGCCGGCGGTGCCGCTGCCGACCGCCGAGGCCGCGCTGAACTTCGTGGCCACGCCACGGCCCTGCCGCAGCCCGGCACTTCTATCGACAAGCCGCCGGGGCTTTGTTATAGACCGCGCCTCCTGCGCAGGGGTGCATAGCTCAGTTGGTAGAGCAGCTGACTCTTAATCAGCGGGCCGCAGGTTCGAGTCCTGCTGCACCCACCAATCAGATCAGCCGGTTACGAGATACGATCAGCGAGACTTGAGGGTGATAGGTATCCCTAAGGTATCCCCGGACCCAAACTCGCCCCGAACTGCGGCACCGGAAATTGCCGTGAGGGGGAGGGTAGCGGTGATCCTGACCTCGTTCAACCCGGCGAGGTCGAACAGAAGCCGCCCGAGATCCCGCAACTCACCGCCGGGGCTCCGATGCTGAATGACGCGGAAAATATTTTTTCGCCGGCCCTCGATCGTCCAACAGGCGCCGTCGAGGCCGTGTGTCCCGGCGTGCGGGTCAAGCGCCCAGAAGTTCGCGGCGGTCAGAGCGCCCTGCAAGCGCGCCCAATCGCACGGCGTCAACGACGCCTCGCAGCGCTCGGCACGGGCGAATTGCGACGGACGATAGCCGCGTGAGAGCCTGATCTCATCGCCGAGCCGGGCGATGCGCAGCATGGCATCGCCGTCGAACGAGCTATCCCAGGTGAAGCGGTAGACTTCGGTCCCCCAACTACGGCAGAGAGGCACCTCGCTATCGCCCAGCGAGCGGAACAGGCAATGAGCGCGGCAGCACGGCATGGTCTCGATCATGTCTCCTAAAGTCCGCTCCGGTGGGATTGACGTGTAGGGACAATTGCCAGCCAGCTTCATCGGCCAATTCCGGCATCGTGATCCTGTACCCTATGTGTACATCGATTCGCCGGGGCCCCGGGGCCTCAGGGCCACGCGGACAGTCATTGCCTGCTGCGCGCGGTTCCCCGCTCTTGTAGGTCGGCCGCACCCGGGTTCATTTCTGACGCCTCCAGCTGTAGAATAGAGGTCAGAGGAACCGTCCGATGACCGAGAGCGTCGCCACCCCGACTGTCGCAAACACCAAGATCGCTCGCACCCGCGGCGCCGAGCGGATGCGCCGCTGCCGCCAGCGCCGGCGTGACGGCCTTCGCTGCTATCGGCTCGAATTGCGCGATAGTGAAGTCAAGGATCTCGTTCGCCGCGGCCTGCTGTTGGCGAGCGAACAAACCAATCCGAACGCCGTCATCAAGGCGATGTATTCGTTTTTCGACCGCACCCTTGGGCGCTCGACGTGACGCGCAACGTAGGTGCTGTGACGCGTAACGGAAGCGGCTTTTTGGTGCGCAGCCAATATACAGAACGCTGACACTCGGTTAGCATCCCCCGAGGGTTCCGAGAGTGCCGAAAACCCGCTGAATTCAACGATAACTAGACCTTTCGCGCGCACGCGCGCGCGTTGGCGGTATGTTTAATTCGGCGCTCAGTGACGGACGGCAGTGATGCTGCGCCAGTCGAAGGATGGCGTGCGGCCTGCTACCGGCAGGATGCCGCGGCTACGGATGTAGGGGTGCACGGGCCGGATAGGCGCGTCGAGCCACAGCCGCAATAAGTGACGGCGCGCGTCCTCCGGCGCGTCGCCGTCGTCGAAAGCGGTGCGCGCATGCAGGATCGTGTAGTTGTTGATGAAATAGGCTTCGCCCGGCTGAAGCGTGAATTCGAGCATGAGTTCCGGCCGCTTCGTCACCGCCTCGAAATTGTCAATGATGGCGCGTTCCGCCGGGCCCATCGGTCGCCCGGCCGCTGCTTCACCTGCCTCGATGTAGGAGCGCACGTAGCGCGCCGATACCTTGCCTTCGACATTCGAATACACCGGGATGCGATAAGGCGTGTACGGCGGTTCGCCCGGCTGCTCCTCGCCGCGCCGGTGGCGGACATAGCCGAGGTAGAGCGCCGCGAGCACGTCGGGGTGCTCCGCCAGCAGCGCATTGTGCACCGAAATGGCGCTAGTCAGCCGTGACACACCGCCGCCCGCCTGCGCGTTGCGCAGGCACAAGAGACCGACCAGGTCGCACGAATCCGTGTGCGGCGACAATTCCTGCTTGTTGCGGTAGGCGCGCGCCCCCGGGTCCTCTCGGCTGAAATCCTTGACGTGCCCGAGCCGGTCGCCCATGACGCTCTGCGACAGGCCGCGTCCGATATGCGTGCCGATGCCCCAGAAAATCAAGCCGAGATCGTCTTTCGAGTAATCCTCGACGGGCAGCCGGCGCAGCAGCACGAAGCCTCGCCCGTCCTCGATCTGCCGGCGGATTTCCTCGACGACAGGGCGCAGCGAGGGCACCTCGAAATGCTCGCGCTGCAACCCGTCGAGGCTGATCCCAGCCGCTTTGATGCGCCGCACGGCAGCGGCGATATCGCGCAGCTGCGCCGCATCGAGATCGACCGAGTAATCCGCCGGCGAGCGGAAATCGGTGACGGTCCAGGCGCTCGGATGTCGGATCGGCGCGGCAAAGACCGGAGTCGCCGGCGTGTCGCTGTCTTGCAGTGTGCGCGGCTTAAGATTTGCCGTCATGTTCCAGCCTCCGCTGCTTCACTGAAGCTGTACGGCCGAAACCGCTTCGGATCAACCGGCGACAGCCTCCTGAGCGCGCGCCGCGGCGAAATCGGACGCGGAAGCTGCCGGCGCAGGGGGTTGGCGAACGCCGTTGTTTGAGGCGAGCGGTAAGTTCGAGCGATCCGCTATTTTGATGCTCGCGAGGTACGAGGTACTCTTTTTGCTTTATGCGCGCAGGCGCAGCACCGATCATGCTCCGCAACATCTCGCGCAGGCGACGCTACGAACCAGCTGTGAAGCCAAGGCGCTTTAGCGCCCCGATGATTCGGCGGGGGTCGCATGCCGCGGCTTTCCGTCATGACATGCACAGGAAACTAAGGAGGTGAAACCATGGCATCGCCTGGTGGAGAGCTGCTGATCTCGGCAGACTCGCACATTGTCGAGGATCCGCACTTCTGGGAGGACCGGCTGCCAGCCGCCTTCAGGGACCAGGCGCCGGTGTTTCCCGAGCGGGAGGTGGGCGGGCTCTTTCAGGCCCACCCGGGTGGGTGGGACCCCCACGAGCGGGTGAAGGAGATGGCGGTCGATGGGGTGAGCGGCGAGGTGCTCTACCCGAGCTTCGCCATGAACCTGTTCGGGCTCCAGGACGCGGCCCTGCAGGAGGCCTGCTTCCGGGCCTACAACGACTGGATCCTGGAGTATTGCTCTGTTGCTCCCGACCGCCTCTTCGGTGTGTCCTGTATCCCCACGTACGACATCGACCATGGGGTGGCGGAGCTGGAGCGCTGCCGGAAGGCCGGGCTGCCCGGGGCACTGGTGTGGCAGGCACCGCCGCCGGAGCTTTCCTTCGCCACCAACCACTATGAGCGCCTGTGGGCAGCGGCCCAGGATCTGGAGGTACCCATCAGCCTCCACATTCTCACAGGCCAGCCCTTCCCTTGGCCGCGCCCGATGGGCTCAGGCGGCCGACGCCAGGCCTTCGAGACCATGCGCAGTGCCGTGAACGACAAGCTGCTCTATGCCTCCAACGCCATGTCCGACCTGATTATGACGGGCGTCCTGGAACGCTATCCCCGGCTCAAATTTGTTCTTGTGGAGAACGAAGTGAGCTGGATTCCCTTTTACCTGACGCAGTACGATAAGTACTGGGGTCGGGGAAATCTGGACTCACCGCTCACCATGTTCCCCAGTGAGTACTTCTTCCGCCAGTTCTACGCCACTTTCTTCAACGATCCACCGGCCCGCTGGATCTTCGACGCCTGGGGCAGCAACAATCTGATGTGGTCCAACGACTATCCCCATCCGAATTCGACGTGGCCCAAGTCTTGGGACGTCATCACACGGGACTTGGGGCACCTGTCGGAGGAGACGCGGTCACGGCTGCTCCGAGAGAACGTGCGGCAGTTGTATAAGCTCCCGGCGCCGACTCCGGTAGTGTAATGTCGACGGGCGGGCGCCCCGCCATGCACAGGCGCGGGAGCGCTTGGCTGCGAGTATGGCGCGCTGGGCGCTGCACCCAACGGCTGGTTTTGCGCTGACATCCGACCCTTCGGCCTTCTTGGTCTTCAGCCCCAGGAGGGGTACCGGGCCGCCCCTCCCTAAGGCGCACGGAACCGGCAGAGTCGCGCCGTAAGCGGTCACCAGACCACGCCAGCGGGAGCGGCTCAATTCGACCCAAGTCGGAGCGAGTCGTCCCATCGAAAAGTTCAAAAGCGGATCCCGAAGCTACCGCAAGCTGTTAAGGTCGGACACCCAGGCCGGGCCAATTAGGCGGTGCCCGCCGGATGGATACGACGTATCGTGGATGCGCGTTTCGCAATGCTATGAAAGGTGGCGAACATGGGAAGGCTCGACGGCAAGGTTGCGGCGGTGACGGGCGGGGCATCGGGGATCGGCGAGGCGACGGTCAGGCGTTTCGTTGCCGAGGGCGCGAGCGTGGCATTCTGCGATCGGGACGGCGAGCGCGGCCAGCGCGTGGCGGCCGAGCTCGAGGCCGCCGGCGCCAAGGTCGCCTTCACGCAGGCCGACGTTGGTACCGAGGCCGCATGCCTCGCTTTCGTCAACGGCGCCGCGCAGAAGTTCGGGCGTCTCGACATCCTCATCAACAATGCCGGCATCCGCAAATACGAGAAGGTTGACGAGGCGAGCGCGGCGAGCTGGAACGAGATCCTCAACGTCAACCTGATGGGCTACGTCTTCTGTGCCAAGGCGGCGGTTCCGCTGATGCGCCACAACAAGGGCGGCGCCATCGTTAACGTCGCCTCCGTGCGTTCCGTCGTAGCAGGCGGCGGCAACCTGCAGTACGACACCACCAAGGCCGCGGTCGCGGGCTTGACGCGGGCGCTCGCCGCCGACCACTCGCCGGACGGCATTCGTGTGAACGCCGTCGGACCTGGCCCGATCTTCACGCCGTTCCATCAGCGCCGCATCGCAGCGGCTGGCGAGACCGTCGAGCAGTATAACGCCAAGGCCGCACAAGGCACGATGCTGAAGCGCCCGGGCAGGGCCGAGGAGGTCGCCGCCGCGATCCTGTTTTTGGCCTCCGACGATGCCTCCTACGTCACCGGTGCCCTGCTGTTCGTGGACGGCGGTATGACTGCGCTGTGAGGAATATTCAGCAACCGGACATTCGGCACCACGCGGCGCCGATAGCGGTCCACTCGACAACCATTTGTGGAGAGGACGACTATCGGTGTCAGGCAAATCGTCGCGGATTGATCCTCGATCACAAATAAGCGTCGCGCCTCCGTCACCTCAATCCAGCAACCTCCGCGTAGGCCCTCAGCTCCCGCTCCACATCGTAACCGCTGGTCCCGAAGATGATGCCAGTGGCGCCGCGGGCCTCGATCTGGGCGAGACGTTCGCGCAACTCCTCGCGAGTGCCTGTGAAGGTCATCTGTTTGGCGGCGGATACGTCGACAAGCGCATCATGGCCGTTCGAAATGTCGAGGGAATGACCGCGGTGAATGGAGAGGTGGCGGACGTTCTCTTCCACACGTTCGACGCTGGCCAGCCACGCTTCGCCGTTCGGCAGCGTTTTCACGCTTTCCGGATCGGTCGTGTACCTGAAGTGATAGGCGAGCGCGATGAGCGGTTTGACGGCGGTCGAGGCGCGCAGCGAGGTGACGTCCTCTCCATCATCGAGGACCGTGCCGTTGGTCGACACGAGGCAAGTCTCGAACCCTTCGGCCGGGCCGCCGAGGGAGATCAGGCCGTCGGTAATCTCTTTGGCGAGCGCGCGGGCCTTGGGGCCTTGGCCTGCCATATAGACTGGCACGTTGATCGGACGGTCGGGCAACCAGCCGTCGGACGCGAGTATCTGGGCGAGACCGCCGTCGATGTCGGCAATGTCGCCGCGCAGCAATGCCTTAACCTGCGCGATATGCGTGCGCATGCTCGCGAGGCTCAAGGGCTTCTTGCCCATCCCCGCACGGCCGGTAAAGCCGGTGCCGAACCCGACCATCAGACGTCCCGGCGCGAGCTGCTCGAGCGTCGCGATGGCCGAGGCCTGTGCCATCGGATGGCGATAGCTCGGGATCAGCACGGAGGGGCCAAATTTGATGCGCTTCGTCTTTTCGGCGATGCGGGCGAGAGTGACCCATATGTCGGGGCCGAAGGCTGGAATCTCGGGACACCAGACCGCGCGAAAGCCTAGGTCTTCGGCAAGAAGCGCGTACTCGACGGTTCGCGGGCCGGGCGGCAGGCGGAAGTCATAGGTCAGCACGGGGCGTTCCAGGAATAAGCATCTTTAACCGACATTCGCCCGATTCCCGGCGATTTCGGGGACAAGGTCGCCCTTTTGGCGGGCTCGGGCAATCAATAATCGAACCCGATGTCGGTATAGATGCAATACACTCCCAACCGGACCGCAATTCACGGGGCGATGGCTCAGAAGTGTCGGAAGCGGACGCTCAACCGAAATCGCTAATCCACAATGCTGACCGTTGTGCACTCGCCTAGCCTGCCACAGGCATGCCGCTGGCCCCAGGTTCTTGCGCTCCGGCGGACACGGTACGAACGTTGCCATGTTATCGCCATGGCACCGCAGCGACGATGAGCCATTGTGTGGGACGCGGGCTTAGGGGCAAAGATCAGCCAAGAGCGCGGGCAGCGTCTCCCAGCCTTAGTCTGGAAGATACATCTCCTCCATGGAGCGCAGACGCGGCTCGTCCAGAATGCGGCCATTACTGGCGACGCCCCAGGGACTCTGAGCCGCCTGGGCACGGAGCGCATCTAGGGCCAATGCGCCGCGCTGCTGAAAATCACTCAAGAAATCCCAGTTAGCCTGCAAGCCTGCCATGGTGGTCAGCGCGGGGAACCAGGCCGCGGCGGCCCCGGCATCCTGCTGCGCCTGTAAGGAGGGATACGGCGACAGGTGGGCGGGAATGAGAGGGACAACGGGCCCGGGAATGAGACGGATCGCCTCTTGAATTTCTTCCCAGGTGCGCAAGCCATTGGGGCAGATGACATCGACCTGCGCTTCGGCTTTGTAGGCCTGGCAGCGTTCGATAATCTCCGCAAAGCTGGCGCCCGGCACGCCGCCGAGATCGCACCGGGCCATGATCACGAAGTCTGGGTCGAGAGCCTGTTTGGCATCCATCGCCGCCCGGAGCTTTCCGACCATCTCCTGAATCGAGATACAGCGGCGGCGGGGGCCGGATTTCGGGGGAAACGTCTGGTCTTCGATATGGGCGCCAGCGATGCCCGCCTGAATGTATTCCCGCACGGTGTAATGCGTACTGATGGCATCACCGTAGCCAGTGTCGGCATCCGCGAAGACGGGGATCTGCACGGTCAGGACAATTTTCCGGGCGTTGTCCACCATGTCGCGCATACTGGTCCCGGAATCAGGCCAGCCCAGTTGGTGAGCCGAGGTATTGCCCCCAGACATGTAGAAGGCGTCATAGCCCAGCGCTTCCGCCATCTTCGCACCAATGGGATTGATTCCGCCGGCTAAGACAAATAATTCGGGCCGTTGAAACAAGGTCTTCAGTCGGGTCGTCATACGTTGACGCTCTGGCATGTGCAGTCTCCTCGTGTGTAACCGAACCGTCTGGCGTCGCGGGGTGCGTCATGGTGCCGGGCGACGAGCCAGCACCTTCCCGGCCTATGCCAAGATGCCTCGAAGTGCCATGGGTGTCCTCATGCATGAATGGGGGCCAGGATCCGCATCAGGCGCCCACCGGCACAGTGGCACTGACGCGGGGAACTCCCAGCGAGCGCGTCGTGTGGCCCTGGCCTGTGAGATCGTCGGCGAGGACGACATCACCCGGTCCAAAACGGCGCGTGGTGCCATCGCCGATCCCGATTTCCATCTGCCCCGCGAGAATAAAAATGTATTGTCGCCGGGGCGCGGTGTGCCAATCGCTGAAATAGTCCGCCGGGAAACAGCGGAACACGAGATTGGCACCCGCCTGAAGCGCAACGTTATGGCTCTCCTCGGCCGGCCGAGGGAGATCTTCAAAACGGGTCTGGCCGTCATGGCCCGTATAAATCCGTACGATCATGCGCGTGCTCCTTCCCAGAGAGAGATCATCGTGCACGCAAAGGCGTACTCCGCGTCACACATTGAAATCGTTTTGGGGCTCTTTGGCATCAATGGGTCGCCGCCCGGAAAGAAGACGACCGGGAGAAACTTCAGGTAGAACAAGCCCAAAAACCCCCTTGCCATCCGCCGAGGCCGGCTATTCCGCCAGATTGTGGCGCGGCCGAATCGGTACGGTCGCGCTACCACTTGTAGACTTTCTGCAACGTTCCTCCCATGAGCGCTGCCTTGTCGTTCTCGGACAGGCGTTTGGTGTCGCGGAACGGCGCGACGCCCTGCTCATAGCTCAGCATGCCAATCGTCCGCGTCCAGTCGGTGCCCCACATGCAACGATCCAGCCCGAACGCATCGACGACCCGCAGTACCGGCTCCCAGATATCGTCGTATGGGAACGGTTGGTGCGACATCGTGCAGGCACCACTGATCTTCACCCTTACGTTCTCGTATTGAGCCAAGGCGAGCAGCTTGGGAAGATCGGCCCAAACGTCGGCGGGGACCGGCGGGCGAGCAGGTTGCAGCAGGCCGAGATGGTCGATAACGATGACCGTATCGCGGTGTCGCTGGATGTGCGGCAGCCCTTTGTCCAGGATGCCCCAGCAAAGCAAATTGACAGGCAAACCGTGTTTGGCGGCGGCAGCGAAAGCGCGGTTCAAACCGGGATGGTCCGCGTCCATCGGCAGGCCGTCGCGCATTCGTATGCGAATGCCGCGCGCGCCTGGCGTCGCCGCCCATTTCGCCACTACATCGTCAATCGCTGGATTGGTCGCGTCGACCGGCGTCACAACCCGAAACTTATCCGGATAGGTGTTGTAAACTTCGAGCGCGTAGCTCGGATCGTATTCATAGGCGCTGAACGACGAGACCATGATCGCACCGTCGACGCCCACACTGTTCATCGCAGCGACCATCTCTTCGCCGGTGGCGGAGTTGAGGCCGTGCGAGGGACTGGCCCACGGCCGGCCGGGATGATTTCGATCGAAGGGATGAACCTGAACATCGATGACTGGCATGGCCGTCCTCCTCTTTGTTCGACCAATTGTCCGCCATCGTGACCGGTTTGCACAGAGTGATGAGCGCGGTGACGGGTGGAGCGGGCGGGAGAACACCTAGACAGAGCGCGAGAGCATCGAGGTTCGAACGCTGGCTTTCTCCTTGGCCATCACCTTGGCTCGGGACGCCCGAGACAGTCAGACGGTTCGGTAGCCGCCGTCCGCCATGATGATGTGGCCGACGGGCTCAGCATCTCGGAGCAGGTCGAACTCTGATCTCAGAAGGCGTGCGGCCCGGCTCCGGGCGGCTTTGCCCATCAATAGCCTAAATTTGGGGTCGTTTTTGGGCATCTGCTAATTCTGCCCATAAACGGCTCATATCGAAAACAGGTCTCGGCGGTTTCGTCAGACCGATCCAATCAATATGAGGCCCCAAGGTGTCCAGAACTCCGGTATCAACATAGAACCGGCGTAGCCGACGACTCTCCGCTACCTCTGCCAGAATCCTCGCCTTCAATTTCGACAAGATTTCCTCATTCGATTGATTGGGGAACACTCGCATTTCAATAAAATTGCCGCGTCCGGTGTCAAATGTCTTGTGTCGCGTCACTTTGGTTATCCGTTCCTTCATGAAAAACAGATACGCCCTGATATTGCCCGGCCATGTATAGAGCCTAATCCACCCGACAATTTCATTGAAGTCCCATAGGGTCGTCATCTGCGCATATGAACGTTGGCGGTGGTCATCCCATATTTTCACTCGCTCTGGCGTTCTTTCTCCGAGATAAAAATTGGTCTCGAAAAGTTCGATCCACGACTCAAATCTTTCCTTTTCCTCTGCCCGGTGCTGTTCCTCTGTGCATCGGTATATCGGTAGTTCCAATATCCGTTCCGATCCCGGTTCATGATAAGGAAGCATCGGTTCGATCCATGGTGTTGATGGGGCGTAATTTCTTATTGATTTGGTTTCGTCGGCCTCTGTCGTCTCGGAACAACCTTGTCGAGTTCTTGTGCCCGTTGTTCATGAATATAGACCGTTTCGATAATACCCTCGCAAATATCAAGTAGTGTTTCAATATCCTTACGCGCCGGTCGCCACCCCCGATGTGTGGACGCATGACCAGCTTCTAATATCGTTTGCAGGGTCGATGCCTGCCGCACTGAAAGATAGTGGGATTTCTGAAATGCATCTACGTGCGCCTTGAAACTACCCAAATCACCGACTTTTTCAATCATCACATTTTCTAATACGGCTCTAATTCCCATCGCCGCAAGCCGGAGCGAGCCATTCTGTACGGCTGAATAGACCTCTCTCATCAAATCGCGTATCGGAGGCGGAATCTTTATCTCTGACGTTCCAATTACCCATTCTGGGGCACGCCGTGCCATCGCGGGCGGATAGTAGATAACAAGAGGCTCATCACCATAACCTTTGACAACATTGCGCATGGTTATGGTGCCGCAACCACAACACTTGAGCATTTCGTAAATAGCATCCCAGGTTTGGTCTTCGTGTTCAAATCCAGAACGGTCTTCACCGAGCACATAATGATTTGTTAACCAACCACAATGGTTGCAATGCGCCGGTGTGATCTCGTTTGTCATTGGAATGCCTGTTTCCCTAAATACGGGCATGAACAGACTACGCCGCTCCGGGCGGGGCCGTTACCGACCGGTTAATGAGTGCCTCGTTCACCCCAGCAGCGCCACGATCCAATCCACCCGGGGCGTCACGCTCTACCATGAACCGGTGTTGGCCATGCTGGTCCAGGGTTCGGCGGGCGGCAGCGCGTCGCCGGCCTGCAGCAGCTCGAGGGAGATGCCGTCCGGTGTGCGGATAAAGGCCATGCGGCCGTCACGCGGCGGCCGGTTGATCGTCACGCCGTGGGCGATAAAGGCGCTGCAGGTGTCGTAGATGTTGTCCACGGCATATGCGAGATGTCCGAAATTGCGGCCGCCGGTGTACGGCTCGGGATCCCAGTTGTAGGTGAGTTCCACGGCAGCCCCCTCGTCGCCGGGGGCGGCGAGGAACACGTTGGTGTAGCGGCCTTTCTCGTCAGGGCGGCGGCGGATCTCGCGCAAGCCGAGCACCTCGAAGAAGGCGATGGTGTCCTCCAGCGAACTGATGCGGATCATGGTGTGCAAATATTTGGTCATGGATGTCCTCCGGTGTGCGTGTTCGTGGCAGCACGGCAGAAGGGTCACGGCGTGGTGATAAGGATGATCAGGCAGCCAGCAGATCGTCTCATGGGGTCGGCACCCCGATCGACTTCAACCGCGCATGTGCACGGGCCGCGCGCGCTTTCATTCCGTCGAGATAGGTGCTCACGTCGTTCCCCGGCAGGTTCAGCACCTTGCATCCGAGCTGCCAATATTCCTCGATCTGCGCCTCGGTCTCCGCCGATCCCCGAGCGAGTTTGCCGTGTGCATTGCATGCCGCCGCGATCCGACGCACCGCCGCTTTGAATTTCGGGTGCTCTAAGTCGAGGTGGACCCCAAGCTGCGCGCTCAGGTCGGAATGCCCATACGCGATCATGTCGATGCCTTCGACCGCCGCAATCTTCTCGACATTCTCCAGGCCGTCGAGCGACTCAATCGACGGGAATATGATGATGTTCTCGTTGGCCCATGGCGCGTATTCGGTGGCGTGGCGCGGTCCGTAGCTCTTGTATCCGGTGTGCGGCCCCTGGCCGGAGATGCCCCGGTTGCCGATCGGCGGATACTTCGCCAGGCGGACGATGGCGCGCGCCTCTTCGGCGGTTCCCACCTCGGACACCTGGATGCCCATGATCCCCTGATCCAGGATGCCGGGAATTAGATGCGCGAACGACTTGTGGATCCGCACGATGGCCGAGACGTTCGTCGCCTGGAACCAGCTCGCCAGATTGGCGATCGTTTCCTTGTCGAACGCGCCGTGCTCGTGGTCGATCGCGCAGTAATCGAAGCCGGCCGCTTCGATGATCCAGGGAACGCCGCGCGAGGCGAACTCCTTGAGCCCGGTGCCTAGCGCCGCGCGTCCTTCGCGTACCGCCCGCCGTATGCTGTTTTCTTTCATGGCTCGCTCCAGGCTGCCTTCATATTACCCCGTCATCTACGACCGGAATTGATATGCATGGCCTATTCGATTTGGGGCACCTGAGGGCTTGCCCGTTTTGTATCATCGATCCTGGTCGTCCTGCGGAAAAAAGCGGATAGTCCTCCCGATGGCCGGAGAGCTGATCCCGCAGATCGTCATCGAAGCCGCCGAGCGGCGCGGCTCGGTTGACGAGATCGTCAGCCGGTGGATTGCCTACGCATATCAGCCGCAGCCGACGGACATCCGGAAGCTCTGGGCAGACCATTTCGCTTCCGTCGCGGATTACTGGCGGCACAAGGCAAGGCACCCGCAAGGTCATGCGGGCGCGATGGTCATCCTTTACCAGTGGGCACAGCGGCTGATCGTAACGGCCTGAACGTTTCTGGCGCGATGCGGACCGACCAGCAACACACAGTCGCAGACACGGGGGTCGGACCAGTCGCCAACGGAGCGGTGGCATGCGCATTGCCACAGCTAGTGGTGCTATCGTGCTGCGCCGGCCGGTCTTCCGCCGTCCATTAATCAACTCCGACCGCCTCGCCATCATGCCGAAGCAAATGCACCTCGCTCTCGATGTGTCCTGGACCCAGGTGGAGAGCGCCTGGCGAACGCCTGGATCATGGGTTGGCCGCCATTACCCCGATGTGGGGCTGTTCGAGGATATCGCGCGGATTGCCGAGCGCGGCCTGTTCGACATGATCTTTTTCGGCGATGGCAGCGGCATCCCCAACACCTGGGAGGGTGGTATCGACGCAGCGGTGCGCCGGGGCGTCGCGTGGCCGCGGCTCGACATGAGCCCGTGGGTCACGGCGATGTCGCGGGTCACGCGGCATGTCGGCTTCGGGCTAACCTACGCGTCGACGTTCATGCACCCGTTCTACGTCGCGCGTCTTTTGAACTCGCTCGACCACATCACGGGCGGGCGCATTGCCTTTAACGTTATCTCGTCGCAGCGGCGCTCCGATTATGAGAATTACGGTTACGACGAGTTGATCGACCACGGCGAGCGCTATGACCGGATGGAAGAATTCATCGCGGTTTGCGAAGCGCTATGGTCGAGCGTCGATACCGACGCTTTTGTCTGGGACAGGCGGGACGGTGTTGTCGCCGACCCTGCCAAGGTGCGACCTATCAACCATGTCGGCCGGTTCTTCAAAGTAAAGGGCCCCTTGAGCGTCGTGCCATCGCCGCAAGGGCATCCGGTCTTGATCCAGGCCGGCGGTTCTAAGCGCGGGATACGGGCCGCGGCAGGGTTTGTCGATCACGTATTCGGCGCCGGCAAGGGTATCCTACTCATGGCGCAACAGCGCCGCGATATGGATGCGGCGCTGCGCGAGCGCGGCCGCGACCCGGAACAGGTCGGCATCATCTGGGGCACCAAGGTCATCGTCGGCGAAACCGAGGATGAGGCTAAAGCGATGCGTGAGCGGTTGATCGCCGACGTGCCGATGGAGGCTGTCGGGGTCTGGCTTTCGCACAATACCGGATTTGACATGTCGACGCTGCCGCCGCGCTTCTCGGTGCGCGAACTCAACGAGCGCATCATCGCGGCAAATGCATCGCCGGTCGGCTTCGTCGGCCTCCTGATCGAGCAGTATGGCCAGGACGGTGAGATCGCGCGCGACGAATTCATGCGCTGCGGCCTGCATGCGGCTACCGGCTACAGTATCACTCAGGCCGGCACCGCAGGGCAGATTGCCGACTACCTGGAGGAGATCTTCGAGGCGACCGGCAGCCGCGGCGGCTTCATGCTCGGCCATTCGCAATGCGGACCGCGTGACCAATTGCAGAGCATCGTCGACCTATTGGTGCCCGAATTGCAGCGACGGGGCCGGTTCCGCACCGCCTATACCGGCCGGACCTTACGCGAGAACCTCGCCGGCTGAACGCTGCGACACGCGACCCAGGCGTGGTTCAGGCCGAAGCCTCGCTCGCAATCGGGACTGAAGCCGGCAAAAACGATCCGTCTCGGGCGACGACCTTGCCGTCGAAAAAAACGAGTTTCCGCGGCGGATGAGCGGCGACGGCTTCGGGGACGCAGCTCGCGGCGACCGTGAATAGATTGGCCGCGGCGCCGACTGTGACGCCGTAATCGCCAATGCCGAGCGCCTGTGCGCCGGCGGCGCTGATCAGGTCGAAGGCGGCCTCCACCTGGTCGTCGCGTCGGAAGTCGCCTTTCCAGCCGATAATTGCCGCTCGTTCCAGCAGGTCGCCTGTGCCGTATGGGGACCAGGTGTCGCGGATGTCGTCGTTGCCGGCAAACACCAATACCCCGGCGGCACGCAGCATCTCGATCGGCGGCAGGATCAGCCCGCCGGCGCCGTGGGTGACCAGCGCGACACCGGCCTCGGCCATCGCTTCCGCGGCCTCTGCCGCTTTCCGCTCGGTGATGCCGCCGAGGCAGAAACCGTGGCTGATCGTTACCTTGCCGCCAAGACCGAGCGCCTTGGTGCGGGCACAAATCTCCTGCACATTGAAGAGGCCGATCTCGCCCGGCTCGTGCAGGTGGATGTCGAGACCGACACCGTGCCGTGCCGCGATCGCAAAGATGCCGTCGAGCTGCCCCTTGGGATCGCGATCGATTTCTAGCGGATCGATGCCACCGACCAGATCGGCGCCGCACCGCACCGCGGCGTCGAGCAGGTCGAGAACGCCCGGGCAGCGCATCACACCGCTCTGGGGGAAGGCGACGATCTGCACCGTCACCCGATCGCGATACCGCTCGCGGGCGGCAAGCGCTCCCTCCAGCTTGGCAAGGCCGCTTTCGAGATCGATATCGACATGTGTACGCAGGTGCGTCGTGCCACGTGCAACGCATTCGCGAATAAGGTTGCCGGCGCGTTCTTCGGTCGATAGCGGCAAGTGGGGCAGGATCGTCTTGTCGGTCTCGATGCGGCTCATGCGGGTCGGGCCCGCGGCGTGGCCCATCCACGGCAGGCCGGTCAGCGTCTTGTCGAGATGCATGTGGCCGTCGACCAGCCCCGGCAAAACCAGATCGCCGCGCATATCGAGTGCCGGCGCGGTGTTCGATAGTGACGCTGCGCCCTCACCGACGGCCGCGATCTTGCCGCCGGAGATGCCGATATCAACAAGCCGGCCATCGGCGAGCCGGCAGTTGGTCAGGAATGCGTCGACCCTCATCATACCCATCCCTTACGAACGGTTTTGCGTATGCGGCATGCTGAAAGCTCGAAACGACCGCTCGATCACCGCCGGATCCAGCCCGCGTGCGATGAATACCAGACGCGAGCGTCGATCCTCGTCGGGCCACCCGTCCAGGTGCCGCGGCGTATGCACCAAATGCTGCACGGCATGCACGGCCACCGGTGCTAGCGTGTCGGCGACATTGAGGATGCCCTTTACCCGCAACAACGCCTCGCCATGGCGGTTGAGCAGCAACGTCAGCCAGACGCCGAACCGCGTCCAGTCGACCGGCTCATCGATACTGAGCGCCAGAGTACGAACATCGTCGGTGTGTCGATGGTGATCGTCGGGGACGGCATCATTTCCGTCCGTCAATTGCCGGGTCCCGTGGTCCTCGGCTGACAGCAGCGCGTCAGCATCGAGATCATCGTCGGCCGCACGCCACAGCGGTGCGCCCGGGTTGATGTACCTCAACCGCTTCGTCAGCTCACGCGCCGCTTCAGCACTCGTCAGGTCCGTCTTTGTCAGAACCAGCCGATCGGCCACGGCAACCTGCTTGACGCTTTCGGGTTGCGCGTCGAGCTGCCGCGCGCCGTTCACCGCATCGACGGTCGTGATCACATTGCCGAGACAAAAATGGTGGCGCAGCACCGGGTCCGACCGCACCGTCGAGAGGATCGGGAACGGGTCGGCAAGGCCGGTGCTTTCGATGACGAGGCGCCGGAATGGCGGGAGGAGACCGCGTTCGCGCCGCGAATGCAGGTCTTTGATTGCCGTCGAGAGCTCGCCGCGGATCGTGCAGCAGACGCAGCCGGATTGCAGCATCACCATCGTCTCGTCGATCCGTTCGAGCAGGTGGTGGTCAAGCCCGATCTCGCCGAATTCGTTGATCAATACGGCGGTGTCGGACAGCGTCGGGTCGACCAACAGCCGCTGCAACAGTGTCGTTTTACCCGAGCCGAGAAACCCGGTGATCAACGTCACCGGGGTGAAATCGGGCAGCGCGTCAGGCAAGGTCGCGCTCCATCAGCGCGATCAAGGCCGCATCGAGAGGATCGCATGGCCGGCCGAGCAGGCGCTCGGCGGCGATCCACAGATGCACGAGATTGTCGACGATCTCGGTCTTGCCAGTGGCCGTCGACAGGACGAATGCGCTGCCCTGCCAATCGGCAACCGTCACGCCGAAGTGTTTCAGAACCCGGGTTGCCGCCGCCACTTGGTTCACCCGCTCGCGGCGGCGCGACGCTGGATCGGTGCTACGGGTGAAAACACCAGGTCTCGCGACGGCCGCCGTCCAATGCTCGGCACCGCCAAGAACCCCGCACAGCGCGCACATTCGTTCGCTCCGTCGCTTGCTCAGCTTTTCCGAGGTGACCGCCGGGCGAAATCGTCTGCCATCTCGTTCATCGTGACAAAGCGAACGCCCGGATGGCCGATCATGTGGTAATAAAGCCGCTCCAGCATCATCAGCACATGCGGCCGACCCGATACGTCCGGATGAATCGTGATGGGGAATACCGCATAGTCATATTCGCGGTAGACCCAGTCGAACTGGTCGCGCCACATCTGCTCGATGTCGCGCGGATTTACAAATCCGTGGCTGTTCGGCGATTTTTTGATGAACAGCATTGGCGGCAGATCGTCGAGAT